>NZ_CP037422.1:3264185-3608352 GCF_007748175.1 Gimesia aquarii | reverse complement strand
TCAGGCGAAGTGAGGCGTGTTGGTGATAGCGAAACATTTCATGTCGATGTCCGGATTGTTTGTGCGACGAATCGGGATCTACAGGAAATGGTCAATGAGGGGACTTTTCGTGAAGACTTATATTTTCGTGTAAATACCTTTGAGATTCGTCTGCCAGCACTACGGGAGCGTAAAGGTGACATCCCGGAAATTTCCCGTGTGTTATTGAAACGACATTTGAAAAAAGATTCCATTCCCAAAGATATTCTTGCACCGGAAACCATTGAGATTTTGCAGGATTATGACTGGAAAGGTAATGTACGCGAATTGGCCAATGCGTTGGAGCATGCTGTTATTCTGTGGGATGGTGTGCAGATTATGCCTGCCGATTTGCCGTCCAATCTAACTAAAAACTCAGTGATTCCTCTTACTGGTTCCTCATCGGTGAATTGGACAGAAGGCACCCAGGGAAAAACATTGCGTGATATCGAGATGGAAGTGATTTATCATGTGCTCGATAAACATGATGGTGACAAGCCCAAATGTGCAGCTGAGTTGGGAATTGCTCTGAAAACTCTTTATAACAAGTTGAATCAGTATCAAACTCGAGCCGCTGGTTGATTGGGTTTTTTCGCGCATAAAAAAACGCCCTAGCAAGATACCAGAGCGTTTTTGGGAAATATCCAAACATAGATCATACTGAATTCGAATTAACCGTAGCGTCTTCTAAGCGACTGTCTAGTATTTTCGAATGACGCCAGTGACAACTCCAAGGATATCAACGTTTTTAGAGTAAATAGGTTGCATACTGGAATTTGCTGGTTCAAGACGAATACGGTCACCTTCAGAGTAGTAACGTTTTAGTGTGGCTTCTTGGCCATCAACTAAAGCAACAACAATGTCGCCTTCTTTACAAGTGTTTTGCTTGTGAACAACAACGTAATCACCATCGGCGATCTGATCTTCGATCATTGAGACGCCTTTGACTTTCAAGCAGAATTGATCATCTGGATCAAATAATGGTCCGAAATCGATGTGCTCATCATCCTGCACGGCAAGAACCGGGCTACCTGCAGCAATTTGCCCTGCCAGTGGAAGACGCGTTCGTTTTTGTGAGTGATCACACAGCTGAATGGCTCGTGACATATGAGACTCGCGGGTAATGAGTCCTTTCTTTTCGAGAGCCTTCAGGTGGCACATCACGCCATTAGGAGAGCGGATGCCAAAATTAGCACCGATTTCACGGACAGTTGGTCCATAACCTCGGTTAATAATTTTGTCTTTCAAGAAGTCATAAATCTCTTGTTGTCGCTGTGTAAGGTTTGCTTTGGTGCCTGCCATTACAAAGTACCCCATTTCTTAAAGTAAAAGTGAACTAATAAGTTGACATTCCTGAAACAAAACAGGAATCCATAAACGTATTACCTAAAAAGAAAACTAATTAGGATTTCAAAATAAAGATATTAACCATCAGGAATATATAAAGAGGAGCCACCTTTTTATTATAAATGTTAATGTAACCACCTGAGTGTTATACCTGTTTTTTATTTTAGTATACTGTCGTCTACAGGGCAAGTATGACAATCAAAAATAATGTAATTTAAGGAAACACCAAGATAGTTTGAACAAAACCTTTTGAATTAAATAACTGTAACTATATAAATATAATCAACTTAGGTTTTACTAACACGTCTTCATAAAATAATAATGTTTTTCTGGATATTTGATAAAATGTTCATAAAGAGTTTCTAGGAGAACTCTAGGTGAGTTGACTCACTTGCAAAGACGCTGAATTAACAAATCGAGAAATTAGTGCCAAGTCATCATTTAAATACGTGTCTATCTCTGAAAGTCTGCACAATTACGTTGTGCTCACTAGTAAGTTGTATAGTTGACGCAGTTTCTTAACAAAGAAAATTCGCAAATTAAAAAATTTTTAGACAAAATTAAAAGTCAGCGAGAGAAAACAAAAGTTAAGTACCGCTGAGAGAAGGTTTAATGAATTCAACAAGAGTAGGAGATTGTTTTCACTAGGGTTTGATTTGCTGTGATGCTTTGAATTAGGAACTTCGTCCCACTTGTTTTTATGAAGGGATTATGGCTGGCCACTTGGTCTAGTCACATAGAAGCACTCCCAGAATCTCAAAATTTTGTTCTCAGGCTGGCACACACAAAAGGATTGTGGTTAGATTGAAAGAACCTTTAAGTAGACTGAGACTCTGGTTTGGATCATCTGACAGTATGCAACTTAGAAGAAAGCAGGGGGGAATGATGTTTCAGAACGATGACCACTTATCAATAGATCGTAGAGCGGCTTTACAAAATATCGGATTAGCATTGTTGTCAGCAGGCGCGTTCGATTCCGCTTCTGGGAATAGAGGTTTATTTGCTGACGACCAAGTCCCAGGATTTAGCGACAGTCGTCTGCAGGAGTTAAAAGACCTGAATGGGTACTTTCCATTTGATCCGAGTGAGTCACCTGAAGCATGGACAAAGCGGGCAGAATATGTCAGGCGACAAATAATGGTGGCCGCTGGTGTCTGGCCGAAACCCGAAAATACAGAGATTAAGGCAACGCTACATGGCAAAGTAGACCGGGATGATTACACAGTAGAAAAAGTATTTTTTGAGAGTTCTCCCGGTTTGTTTGTGACCGGTAATTTATATCGCCCTAGAGGGAAACAAGGGCCTTTCCCTATGATTTTATCTCCGCATGGGCATTTTGCGGAAGGTCGCTTTTATGACAGTGGAGAAAAACGTGTTCAGGCAGATATTAAAGCTGGTGCAGAAAAATACGAGGTAGGTGGCAGATATCCGCTTCAGGCACGTTGCGTTCAACTGGCTCGTATGGGGTGTATGGTATTCCATTATGACATGTTGGGATATGCCGATGGGTTCTGTCTGAGCTACCAGTTGATTCATCGTTTCGCAAAACAGCGGCCAGAGATGTCGAGCGAAAAGAACTGGGGCCTATTCAGTGCGCAGGCGGAATTACGATTGATCAATGCGCTCGGATTACAAACGCTCAATTCAATTCGTGCGCTGGATTGGGTGAGCTCTTTAGCAGAAGTTGATAAGAAACGCATTGGTATTACTGGTGCCAGTGGTGGAGGAACTCAAACATTTGTGTTAGCTGCCATTGATGATCGCATTACTGCTGCGTTTCCGGCAGTAATGGTTTCAACTGCGATGCAGGGGGGGTGTACCTGTGAAAACGCGAGCTACTTACGAATTAACACAGGAAATATTGAGTTTGCGGCACTCCTGGCTCCTCGTCCCCTCGGCATGTCTGCAGCGAATGACTGGACCAAAGAAATCGAGACCAAAGGTTTGCCCGAGCTGAAACAGCATTTCAAGATGATGGGGGTGCCTGAAAACGTAGCCGGAAAATATTATCCATTCCCGCATAATTATAACTACGTCAGTCGCGCCATGATGTACGAGTTCTTTAATCAACATTTCAAGCTGGGGCTTACGTCGCCGATTATTGAGCCTGACTTTATCCCATTGACTCGTGAAGAACTATCCGTCTGGGATAAAAAGTATCCTGCACCTCCCAGCGATGAGAAATCAGAAGTCAAAATTTTACATACATTAGCCAGGAATAATGCAGATCAAATTAAACAGCTGACTCCCAGTGATCGGGCAACCCTTGCAAAATATCGAAAAATTGTGGGAGGAGCGATCGATGTGATGATAGGCCGGTCCTTGCCAACTGCTGATGATCTGGAAGCAGACAATATTTCTGAAGAAGAGAAGCAGGGATATCGCCAATATCAGACACTTATCAAGAATAAACAGTATGGTGAATCGACTCCGGCTCTCTTCTTTCTGCCTCAGGAGTGGAACAATAAAGTAGCGATCTGGTTACACGATCAGGGGAAATCTGGTTTACTGGAAAAAAATGGTACACCGACGGCCCCCGTTCAGCGGCTGATTGATGCGGGAACAGCGGTTGCCGGAATCGATGTACTTTATCAAGGCGATTTTAATCAGAAGCAACCTGCTCCCACGGAAATGCCGGTAGTGAAGAATCCTCGTGAATTTGCTGGATTTACATTGGGTTATAATCACCCCATATTTTCAAAACAGGTACATGACATTTTGAATGTTCTGTCTTTTGCGAAACATCATGAAAGCAATCCTCAGTCCATTTCGCTGGTCGGTTTTGGTTTTTCAGGAGTCCGTGCTGCTGCTGCTTGTGCTCATTCTCCGAATCTCATCAACCACTTAGCTGTCGGGCCTGGAGACTTTCGTTTTGCTGAGATTACTAACATTCGTGATCTCAGACTATGGCCTGGAGCAGTGAAATATGGTGATGTCAACGGTTTATTGTCTCTGTGCCAGCCAGCGGCACTCTGGATTGCCGGTAACTTCACATCAGTCCCCAAGTTGGTACAGGCGACGTATCGCTCAGCCGACCAGCTAAATAAAGTCGAGATATTCAATAAAACGGCAAACAAAGAAATTGCTGCCGTTGATTGGTTGCTCAAAGACTGACCCGATATGACGCTTACGGGCGATTCACAATCGAACCAGTTTTTTGTATTTCTTTCGTGCAGGTTGAGGTTCGATTGTGTACATTGAAATGAATATCTGAACCTGTCCGCGTTAATTCCTTCACTGGGAGATTCTTATGTTATCAGGAATTCAATTGCGAGATTTGTTTGCCTCTCGATGCGATGGCTTTCACTTTATAACTCGGCGTCTTTCTGAGATCATTTTAGGGGCGATGTTGGTGTTTCTTGTGCAAATTTCCGGTTACGCAGCAGAGAAAACGAAGCTGACATACACATGGGAACAAGGACAACATTTTGCTTATCGGATCAACATCATAGCCACATTGGATGACTATACGGAAACATTAAGTGGCGTCGAACAATATGAAGTGATCAAGTCAGACTCAGATAGTATTTCGCTACGATGTACTGGGAGTTTGAATTCTACCAAGAAAAGCAAAAGTAAACGATTATTGATTCATCCCATGAGATTGCATCGTCACAGATCCCCGTTTACAGGCCTGACCCATAACATGATGAGATCTTTTGAACCACATGTTTTAAATATGAATCGATACGGCGAAATTGATACGATAAAAGGTTCTTCCTCACTCCCTTATCTGATAGGTAATTTATCAGAAATTAATCTGATTCCGCTTTCTCCTGAGAGTAATGTTGAGTGGTCCGAAAGTGAAAAAACCAGTATTTCGATTATTTCTTCAGATCGAATTCCACTGACATTACGAGGCGCGAATGTGGAAAAAACAATGGGGGCCAAACAAACTACTGATTATAAAATTACTGGACAGACAGCAGAGGAAGTTTCAATTGAAGTCAAGCATTCTTATCGAACAATCGCGATGGTTGATGGTAGCCCTGAAGTAGAACTGGCGGGAACAGGTACGATTCAGTTTGATAAAAAGCAAGGTGGTGTGAAAAGCCTGACGATGAACTACAAGCTATTTCGTCGTTCTGAAACAAGCGTGCATAAAATTCCAATCTCGATTTCTTCGAAACAAATGACTAAAGCCGAACTGTTGAAATATCGAGCTGATCAGAAAGAGTTACAAAAGAAGCATCAAGCGGAAATTAAGAAACGTAAGGAAGCCAGTAAGTTTGAGGTCCCTGAAAATATCGATGCGGATCTTAAAAACATTCTTCAGGATTTGGCAACAACAAACGTATTGAAGCGAAAGGCTGCGCTGAAAAAATTAAGTGAATCCAAACCAACACAAGAAAATCCTGAGATTTCAAAAATCTTGATCAAAGTTTTGAAGAGTGGAGACATCATTGTCGTTGCTGATGCGTCGAAAGCACTGGTGGTTTGGTCCACCAAAGAAGACGTTCCCGCTTTAATAGAATTGTTATCTCAAGTCAATATCTTGGGGGCAGACGCCATCATGGATTCTATTCTAAAACATCAGACCACCGAAGGGGTTCTTGCTGTCGCAAAATTATTGAAAGAGCCTCTTAAGTCTCATAATGCGTCGAAAAAATTGATTGCCTATGGTAGTGGGGCAGAGGAGGCCGTACTAGACCAGCTTGATCCATCCAATTTATTGACTTTGGTCAGGGTCTTCAGTGTACTCAAGGAAATTGGGACAGAAAAAAGCCTAAAAAAAATCGACGAAATATCCCGCAGCACCAAAAATCAGAACTTCAAATTTCATGCAGCTGCTGCAGTAAAAGCGATTAAAGCACGAGAAGGGAAATAAGCAGGGTAGCAATTTGCTAGTTGTTTTGCAGTTCCTGTGGGGTTCGGAATAAATTCTCTTCTTGTGTTTTTTCGTCTGAGATACGGATGATAACCGATTCTTCTTCAGAGAGTTCATCCAGCGTTCGGAAGGAATTGATTTCCAGTTCATCTTCTTCCATTTTTGGCTCTGATTTTGTAACAGGTTTGAATGAAGGTTCCACCTTAGCTTGTCTCTTCATAGAAGTTTGTGCAATTAGTTTTTGTTTTCCAGCTTGCTTTGATTGAGTAGTCGATAGCGTTGTCGTTTTTTGAACAGGTTGCTTTGAGCTCACAAGCTGTGTTGGTTGTTTGTCAAATTCTGTTTTGGGAGCGACTTTTCTGGTTGCCAATTGTTGTGTCTGTTTTTTATCCTGTTTCGCAAGGAATAGACTCTTCATCTCCGCTAGCTCAGCAGCCGCTAGCCCAGCTGTTCTTAGATTGGGGTCAGCAGTCAGCGCTAAATCATATTCCTTCAGGGCTAACTCGCCTTCACCTCGTTGTGTATGAATATATGCAACATTGGCATGCGCTTCTGCTGCAGGCATGATATTTCGAAAGAGTGAAAAGCTTTCTTTGAAACGTCCCTGATGGCCAACACTAAGAGCAAGATTATTAATGATGCGATTATTATTAGCATCATTCTGTAATGCTTCTTTGAAGATTTTTTCAGCAGCTTTAAATTGTCCTCGTTGATAGAGGGCATATCCAAAATCATTAAGCAATACAGAGTTTTGTGGATCGATTTGTCGCGCTTGTGTAAAATAACGTGTAGCAGCAACAGGGTCGCCTAATCGAGTGCAGACGATACCCAGGCGATGGCAGGCCTTAGCACTTTTAGGATTTTTGCTAAGATACTTTTCATATTGCTCACGTGCTGCCAGCAATTCATTTTTGCTCTCAAATGTTCGAGCGGCAAGGATAAGCTTGTCTGAGTTTTTCTGAGTTGGTAAAGCCGATTTGACTTTGGCAACCTGGTTGCTTAGATGGGAGCATCCCTGGAAAGTGATTGTGATGAGAAGGATCACGGTTGAACAAGACAATCCTTTGTTGTTCATGACTCTATTCCTGGCGTTATTTTGACTAATTGTATTGTGCTATTTATAACAGCATAGCGAGCTTAAATTTGTGTTTTGCTCGATCTCGACCAGACCATAACTTAGCAGGCGATACTTACTTGTTTGATGCTATTAAAAAGTGGACGGATTCAAAAGAACCCGTCCACTGTTTCATATTTCTGTAGCGAATTCCTCTTTTATCTAAAAGATTCCACCGCCTACGCCGCCAAATCCTCCGAATCCGCTACCGAATCCGCCAAAACCACCGAATCCACCATTATTATTACGGTTTTGGAATCCGTTAGTATAAGCTCGATAGGCTTCGAAACCTTCAAAGCCAGGAGCCAAGGCAGGAGCCACAACGACTCTTTCATCAGCATCTTGTACATTCATCGCGGTTAAGATCTTAACGATGACATTTCGGCGATGCATATCCAGGTCATCATTTCCGTTGACCGGATATTTGTATTCATCCGATTGATTAACAGACATAGAGCTGGGTTCAACAATTACAGGGAAAGGTGTTGAAACCATGCGAACCGCAATCTGTTTGATGTGGTCTTCACCAGCAGCATTCAGTTTTGCAGTCGCTCCGACAAATTCACTTTCATAAATTACGAAGTCGGAAGCTTCGGCATTTTCTTCCTGCTTTTGCCAAATATCATCACTAATCGTTCCCAGCGGAGCTACAGCATCGTAGGGTATTTGTGCGTGATGTTCTTTATGGTGGCAACCACTGACCAGCATTGCTGCTAAAGCAATAGCAGGCAAAGTTGCAATTTTAGGTTGTATAGACATTGCTTACTTCCTTGTATTTTCTCTCACAGTCTTGAGTGAATGTGATTGGAATAATATAAGTTTTATTTTGCAAAGAAATAATAACTTGTGTTAGTCAGAGAATCCGTAGTCGCCATTGATATAGTATTTGTCAGATTTTGTCTGATGGATAAAATCTTTTTGTTGCTGATGAATACGTTTTTTCTGCATATACCAGACAGTGCTTCTGTGGTGCACATCAGGTTTGCCTTCAATGTTATTCAAGAAGAAGAAGTCCCAATCACCTGGCTCAGTAACTTCCATGCCAGGTAATACAGTAGGGGCGTCTTCTGCTTCCATTGGGTGAACCAGTTCAGGGCTAATCAAGATGATTAGTTCTGTTTCGTCACGTGAGACAGCTTTGTTTGAGAACAGGGGACCTACGAAAGGAAGATCTCCAATAAATGGTACTCTGTTCAAGTCTCCACGTTGTTGTTCTTGAATCAGTCCGGCGATGGCGAAAACTTGACCTTCTCGCATATCAACCGTAGTGCTGACTGATTGTGTATCGATCCCCAGGATTCCTTGAACAGACAGTGCCGGATTAACAGTACTGAAAGTTGGGGTGACCTGTAATCGAATTCTATCTTTATCCAACACAGTAGGTAGAAAAGAAAGTTGTGTACCAAAGCCTTTGAAAGTTGTGGTAGCTGCTTGAGCACCACCTACGCCAACGACTGTTGGGACAGCAAATTCACCACCAGAGATAAAGTTCGCTGCTCGTCCGCTGATTGTAACCAAATTTGGTTCAGCGAGAATTTTCGCATATCCATTTTGAGCAAGTGCTGAGATGAAGAGGTCGACATCACTGCTCGTTAATGAAGCCGTTACAAGACCAGTTCCCCCATTGGCCAATTGTGATGCAACTCCTGTGAACAATTGGCTCCAACCAAAGTCACCCGATCTCACAAATAAGTCAGTACTTGCAGTGCGTGCGGCAGAACGATCAATTTGGGCGATGCGTACTTTCAGCATCACTTGCTTTTCTCCCGGAACTTTCATCATATCGATGACAGTGGCTTCGGGAAGCACTGCACCGTCGGGGAAAGGATCTGCTGCTTCACCATTTGCGAACAAAGAACCTGTACCATTTCCTGTACCGATAGCAGAACCACCGCCGGAGCGTGCACGGATAATTGTAATGATCTGTGTTGCTTCCTGCTCATCTCGGGCTTGACCTCGAACAATTAGCTTATCAGCAAAAGGAATCAATTGAATCTTGCTGTTGGGGAAGAATTCATTGATCATCTTCTGAAATTCACCGTATTCCATCCGACGTAAGTCTTCGATGGAATTATCGCCCTCAACCTTTACTTGTACACTCAGGATCTGGGGATTTGCTTCTTGTCCCAGCCAGAGCGTCATTGTTGTCGTACCGGTTTCTTTTCCGATAACTTCAACTTCCTGAGCACCGAAGGCTACCACTTCAATTTTTGTTGGGTCTGCGATAGCGACTCGGAAGACATCCATCTTCATTTTTAGAATTTTTGAATGCCTTTGTTGAACACTGAGCTCTACTTCGGATTCGTAAATTCGATCAACGAGTTGATGGACTTTTTCTTTTGTTTTGGTGCTTACAACCGGTGTATTCTTTTTTGCTGCTCCAGAAGTAAACTTGTTCGCTTTAATTTTACCTGGAACAGGAGGAGCTGGAGGGACCTGTGCAGCAAGTGGCGTAGCTGTAATAGCGACACCGCAGGCAAAAGCCAGCATTGTGCGTCTTTTCCATGAGGCATTTATAGACATACTTGTCTCCCAATCCTTTGGACATCAATTTTGGAGTTAGGAATTTAGTTAAATATCGCTCACATTAAGCCACGCTTAATGGAGATTAGTTTAATTACTTATGATGTTGCCGCTTTTTTAGTTTGTGTCTGGTAGATGGCTCAAAACTGTTAAGGAATTTAAGTCAAGCTATCAGTTATTTGCGGATTTAACTTTCAACATATCATTTTAACTCAAATCGGGAGTTGGTATCTGTTCATACAATTCCCGTAGCATCAGTCTTATCGGATAATCAAGTCAGGGAGGTTAATCTTAATTTTGCAGTGTTTCCCAGATTATGCAATTTTTTATATTTTAGAGATTTATCTGATTTTCTACTTTACCTCCGGTCATTAGTAAGTCGAAAACGATTTATGGTGAGAGAGATTACGCTCTGAGTTCAGAGTGGATTTCAGTTGTTATCCCACCAGTTTGCCTAACCAAATGAGTTGTTTATACAACGTAAAGATATAAAAGGTGGTCTCATGAATGCGAGTTTTGCATTGCTCATCGGTTTAAGTGCCTGGCAGTATGATGGTGAAGTCATTCCTGCTAGCACAGTCAGTGCTCCCGCAACTATCTCATTAGCATCATGTGAATGTAGTTATCCTGCAGCCCATTCCTGCATGCCAGGCGGCTCTTGCCAGTCAGGTGGGGGAGATGGTTCAGGTGGTGGATATGGTGTTTGTAATATGTGTGGCAGTAGTTATTGCAATGGTTTTTGCAAATTAAAGAAGCGACCTTGGTGGAATTGGAAAACAACAGGAGATATGTACCCTCATTATCCTTACACACCAGTTTATCATGGTTATTACTACTTTAGACCATATAACTACACGAATGTTTTGAAGCAAAAAGGAGAAGTTGTCGCAATAGGCGGTGATCCTAGAGCTCCTTATTCGCATAAAATGTTCGTTCAAATTTACGCACAAATTGATCTGACTTCTTATGAAGAATCTCCAGCAAATGGCGAAGACTTGCCTGTGTTGGGACCAATCCATACTCCGCTTCCCAGTCTGGAAGACATTCTTAAAAGTAAATAATGAGTTTTATTCTACTCAGTATTTGCTGGCGATGAGATTGAAAACGAAAATCAAAAGGTCTGTACAATCATGTGCAGATCTTTTTTTTATTATTCACTATGAAACGGTAATAGATCCAAAGAGAGTAATGAATTATCTGGCAGAGGCAAGCTTGTGAAAGGACCTGATTTAGAACACGTTCCCGGCGAATGGACCATGAGTGATCAAGAGTGGTGGCTTTCCACTGCGATGATCTGGGGATGTTGTCTATTTTTAACTTCCACTGTGACGATTGCTGATCCTGATCTGTGGGGACATACGCTTTATGGTCTGCGTGCGATAGAACAACATGTTCTGGTAGAATACTCCGATCCATTTTGTTATACCGAACCAGGTGCCATCTGGGTGAATCACGAATGGCTTTCTGAGCTGTCTTTTGGTTGGTTATGGAGCAATTATGGAAATATTGGACTTTGGTTGTGGCGTAATTTCTGGTTGTTGGTGATTTTTATTTCTGCCTGGTTTGCGTTGCGAAAATTCAAAGCAAGTCTTGCTGCTGCAATCTTATTACTGGTTTATACTGCATTCTGCCTTTCCCAGTTTGTAGTTTTCGTTCGTCCTCAACTTGTCACTTTTGGCTGTTTTGCATTAACTCTGTTGCTCTTAAGGCATTATCTCAATCATCCCCAATCAAAATCAATTTGGTATCTGCCGGTCGTGATGTTGTTTTGGGCAAACTCTCATGGTGGTTTTCTGGCCGGCGTTGGAATTCAAGGGGTTGTATTACTTTGGATGGGCAAGGGCGTTTATCAATCGCAATATCAACAAAGAGATTTTTTTCGGTTGTGTATTACCATTGGTCTTGCCTGGACTGTGACACTGATCAATCCTTATGGAATTCAATTACATCAGATGTTGTGGGATCATTTAATCACAAAACAGATTGTCCGTGAGTGGCAACCACTTTGGGATGCGCAACAGGCATTGTTATACTATATTCCCTTTTTGTTAATCGGGCTGGCATTTTTCGGTTCACGAAAGTGGGAGTGGGTCGACCTCATTTTAATCACAGTGGTCGCTTATCAAGCCGTCAGTCATATCAGACATGTGGCATTACTGGCAATCGCTGTTATTATTTTATTACCGAGGCCAATTTCTGATGCGATTCGAAGATTATTTCCTTATCTAAATCAACAGTGGGGAGGAGAACCGCGCAGGAAAATACGTTTTCTATTAGTTGCTTTTACTATGTTGATGGTTAGTGGGCTGGCAGTTCATACGATTATAAAGCTCTGGGAAGAGTCAGTACCTCCCTGGGAGATTGGAGTGGAAACACAAAGCAGAGCACCAGGTATGCCCGTTGCGACAATCGAAGTTATGCAAGACGAAAATCTTACCGGAAATATTTTAACGGATTATGGTTGGGCACAGTATGTTATCTGGCAAACGTTTCCGGAGTCGCGGATTGCCTTTGATGGTCGATATCGAACTGTATACTCGGCCAAGTTAGAAGAAGAATTAATACAATTTCAAAAGTTAGATAAGAACTCGCGTGGTCCCACTCCCTTGCTTGACCAGTACCCAACGGAAATATTATTACTGCCTGCGTCTTTGAAAGTGTTGGGTTATTTGGAGCAACGCCAAGACTGGGTGCAGATCTATGAAGATCCGCAGGCGACACTATGGGTAAAAAAGATTCCCCGCTTTCAAGAGATCATTGCTGAGACAAAACAAAAGAAATTGGCGATTCCCCAAGTACCAAAATGGTGTCTCTTTCCAGCCGATCCGAAGACGCTGACTCATAAGTAGATGTAATTTCTGTTTACCGAAAACGGACAATCAACAAATACTTTGAGGTATTTTTTGTTATTAACTCTTCATCTATCTCTATTTCCGCGGTTCTTATCAGTTTCAGTACATTAGACTTGTTTGGATGTGTGTTCAAGAGATGCATATCAACACCTGAATTTAACATGAATACACTGTGAATCTTCACTGTTTCTTGATCCTTAATAATGTTGAAAAACTGAATCGCCAAAGCAGCCTTGAAAAAACACGATAGTATTAGGCGCAAGATGATTTAGCTTGGTATGATAATTTCATTCCTATTCTGGATTCATTTCAAACGCGTTCCAATGCAAATTTTGCCTGAATTATTAATTCAGGCATTCGGGCTCCACATCAAAGGTTGAATCATGAAACACATTCATCAAGCTTCTCTGCGTATGTTCTCCTTTTTGTTTTTCAAGTCACTATCGAAAACTGGTATCAAGCCACTGATGATTGTTGCAGCCTGCTTGCTTTCTGCTCCTTTCTATGAGGTTCCAGTATGGGCCCAGTTTGAAGACTTACTCAACAGAATTCCTGCCAGTGCAAATTCGATTGTTGTCATTGATGTTTCTGGGATGCATGCCAGCTCGCTGGCAAAAAAAGAAGGTTGGGAAAAAAAACATGAAGCTGCTTATGTCGAACGGCCCATTTTTTTGCCACCTGAAGCAGATAAAATTGTCATTGCAGCGCAACTTAACTTTGCGAATGACTTAGGGCAGAACTGGGAATTGGCTGTCATGGATTTGCAAGAACCGATTCCGATGCGTTCTATTGCACGGGCGGAAGGTGGCTATGTGGATTCAATTAATGGTTTGCATGCCGCATGGACTCCCAGCGATGCCTACTTCGTCAGGCTTAGTACTTCTGTCATGGGTGTTATGCATCCTGCTAATCGACAAGCTGTTTCTCGCTGGGCGGACTTTGGCCGAAAAAACTCCAGTTCTGTTCTTTCACCTTATTTGAGTCGAGCTACAAAGGTAGTGCGCCGGGGGGGGCCACAAATTGCGATGGCAATTGACCTGAAAGATAGCACACAACCCCATAAACTTGAGGAAGGCCTTAAGAAGTCAAATGTGCTAAAAGGAAATGAACAGAAAATAAAAGAGCTAACTGAACTAATCAGTGGGATTCAAGGTGCCACTTTTTCTGTCAAGTTAGACAGCAAAGCTGACGGAGAATTACGAATCGATTTTAGTTCGGAGACAGCAAAATTTGCTAGTCTTGCGAAACCCATGGTTTTGGAAATCGTAGATGATTTGGGAGTCCACTTGGATGATTTAGAAAAATGGAAAGTCGAGCTAAAAGGAAAGTCAATCATTCTCAGCGGCTCTCTTACCAATGATGGCATGCGTCGTGTGTTTAGTATCCTGGAAATTCCTTCAACAAAATTCAGCGAATTGAAAGACGAAGATTTAAGCCCGGGTAGTCCAGAAAAAGTTGCTCAGGCTTCGTTGACTTATTTCAAGTCGGTAGCGGTTCTCATTGACGATTTACGGAAATACCTTCAAACAAATCGCGATAATCATATTGTTTACAATGAACGTTATGCGCGAAAAATCGATAGGCTTCCCATCTTAAACGTCGATGAAGATTTACTTGCCTATGGCTCAAAAGTCGCTGAAACGCTCCGCGGTGTTGCTTTAGCAAAAAGAGCAGCTGGATCGCGCACTGGAGTTCGTAATTCCAGCGTCTATGGGAATTACAGTTATAATTATGATTCAAACAATAATTATTATGGTCGCCGTTCAAATGCGAGTGTGAAGATTCAGAACCGGGCAGAAGAGCAATCTAAAGCGACGGGGGTTCGTTTCACTAGCTGGAAAGAAATCGAAGACTCTACGGCGTCAATTCGTAGAGAGATGACTAAACGTTATCAGATCGAGTTCTAGATCAAATCGAATGATAGTTTAACTTGTATGGAAATGAGTCAATTCAGATCGAGTTGAGCCTGTTTTGATTTTTTGAACGAGAGCTCGTCGTTTTGTTTGTGTATCAGCGATATGATTGTGAGTTGGAATCTGTTTCAGGTTTAGGATTCGGCGGATCCCCTGAATCTAACTGAAAAAGTATTTCATCTCCCTCGATATCAACCACGGTCAAAAACTGATCGCCTATTTGAATTGTATCACCGATTGAAAGTTCCAACTCCAAACTTTGTACTAACAACTCTGCCACTTATCAGCCTTTCATAGATAAACAGTGATAAATCTATTGATTGCAGCCGTTTCATTGTGTTTTGGGCTATGTATACAAATGAATTAAATGACTACAAGGATTGCAGGGGGGGGAGAGATTAGCAGGTGTTTCGGTTTATGGCAATTGGAACCTTTGTAGAAGGTGAATTCGATAAAAAACCAAAAAAAGTCAATGAGAACTCGCTTATCGCAAATCATTGAGATTATAGTTGCAATTGCAGACTTTCGTGGTTTAGCATTACGTAAGTCTCTATTTTTACTCTTCTTTCTATCCTCTTTATTGAGATTACTTTTCTTCAATTATGTCACTGCAAGAAGTTCAATCCACGGCAACTCTGTTACCACTTGAGTTTACGCCTATTTTTAAGCGTACTCGATGGGGAGGAGAACGTTTGGGGACACAGTTGCATAAATTAATTGGCTTGGAAGGGGACTACGGTGAGAGTTGGGAACTGTCTGACCATCCTGCAGCCCAAACTCGAATCGCCAATGGAGAATTCGCTGGCTGGACTCTCTCTCAACTGATTCAAAAAGATCCGGATGCCCTTTTTGGGGTTGGAAATTGTAATACAACGTTTCCGCTATTAATTAAATTCATTGATGCGACTGACCGTTTGTCTTTACAGGTCCATCCTGATAACTCTCACCTGCAGACCATCGATTCGATCGAGTCAGGAAAATCTGAAGCCTGGGTGATTCTTGATGCCACCGAAGAAAGTCAAATCTATGCGGGTTTAAAATCAGGTGTCGATGAACGTGAACTCAGACGGCATCTGGAGCAGGGGACCACTCAAGAATGTTTACATAGTTATCCTGTGCAAAAGGGAGATTCTATTTTTATTCCTGCGGGTACGCTCCATGCGATTGGTGAGGGTGTCCTGTTGGCAGAAATTCAGCAAACTAGTGATATCACATTTCGCCTATTTGATTGGAATCGCCTTGATCAATCAGGAAACCCGCGTCCCTTACATGTTGCGAAGGCTTTTGCGAGTATCGATTTTGAAAGAGGGCCGGTGGATTTACTCCAGCCTCTGAAACAATCTGCTGCAGGACACCAGATTGAGCAACTCTTGGAATCAGAGTATTTTTCAATTCGGCGCCATCTGTCCCACCATTCATTCTTACTACCTGACTTAAGACGAGCACAGGTAGTAATTGTTTTGGAAGGGGAAGGCCAGTTGGACTGTGGTGCAGAAACTTATGAACTGCTACCGGGGAAAACCATGTTGATACCTGCAACGGCCCCTGATTGTCAAATTCATGTGGATAGTGAGATTACTTTTTTAGAAGTAATCCCTGCTTAGTTGTTTGAATTACTGTACTAGACTCGTTGATACCTTTTGTATCCTTCCAGCTCAAATTCATGCAGAGTCTCCTGCAACTGTTTGCTGATATCTTGTAACCTCGCATCGTCTTCTATTTTCTGTCCCTGTTCGTCAATCACATAGAAGACATCTACAACCTGGTCGAGGTGTGTTGAAATCTTTGCCATCACGACTGACAATCCCATGCGGCTAATCGCGCGTGAAACAATATATAACAGACCGATCCGATCATGAGCGATCACATCAATAATTGTGCAACGTTTGGATGATTGATTGTCAATTTCGACGCGACCCAAATCAAATTCACCACTCAAGCTTGCCGCTTCTTGAAAACGCTGGTTATTTAAAAACATTGTTTTGGCATCAGATTCACCAACAACTGCTTTGCGAATTTCCGTTTCCATTTTTTTGATGCGACTGGCTGGGACTTCTTCCGCATAATCGTTATCGATCACTCGAAAACTATCGACAACTCCACCAGAAGCGCTCGTAGTAATCTGGGCAGAGATAATATCCATCCGTTTGGATGTGAAGACGCTGACCACTCGATGAAAACAGGATTGTGAATACATGGCTTGCGCGATCACATGGTAGTTGACCGTTCTGGTCTCTGGCTCAAATTCTCCTTCCACAACAATTTGATCTGCGGGAAGATCCCGCAAGATTTTGATGTCAGCAGCAATACGCTCTGAAGGAGTCACCAATAGATAATGCGGAGAAAACGAGTTAAACAATTCAGTAAACCAGGGTGTCGTGTCTTCTTCGTTTTCCAGAACCTGGGGAAGTTCGAGATGACTACGTACACGCTGCTTAACGCGCGAAAGCCGTTGATCTCGATTGTAGCGGGAATGTTTACCACCAAGTAACAGCATGGTTCGTTCATACAGATCCGAAAGCAATTCTGATTTCCAGTCAGTAAACACACCGGGACCTACCGCAGTAATATCAGCGGCAGTGAGTACGTACAGCATTCGTAATTTTTCCGGGCTACCTACTTTCTGGCTGAAAGCGAACAGAATATCAGGGTCTGAAATATCGCGACGAAAGGCCAGATGGGCCATTGTTAAATGCTCTCGCACCAAAAAGACCAATAATTTTTGTTCTTCCTCTTTCAAGCCAAAGCGGACTGCCGTGTCTGCGGCAATCATTGCCCCCATTTTGCTGTGGTCTTCTCCATAACCTTTACCGATATCATGTAGCAGAATGGCCAGATTTAGAATATCTTTCTTTTCAATACGTCGATAGGAACTGCCCAGGGGCGAATCATCGTTAGCAAAAGTTTCAGCCGCTTCAATCGCGCGAAAAGTATGTTCATCGACGGTGTAACTGTGGTATTGATTAAATTGCAATAAACAGTAGGCGTGTTTCATGTAGGGGATCAGTAAATTTAAGACTCCCGTTTCAAACATCGTTCGCAGCGTCGGTCCTAAGTTATTACTCCGGTCCATAATAGCTCGAAATAGGTCGATCGACTCATTGGTAAGAGCAGGGGGGAGTTGTAGTGTTGATTCACGAATTGTATCTAGAAGTTCAGGAGCGATTGAGATGCCATACAGAGAAGCGGTATCGAAAAGTTTGAGAATTTCTTCCAGGTTACTACAGACTTTGGTGCGATATTTAGGAACGACATCCAAATGATCTGGCACAATTTTTAGAATCGAATCCGAACGGTGTGTCATCAAAAAGTTATAGATCCGAGAGAAAACTGGTTGAGGGCGATGTGCTTTTATAAAACGTTCGGTGATTTCAGCAACGGCTTTGCTGTGCTGGAAATATTCTTGCATCAGAAGTTCTACTGGGCGTTGTCCGTTTGTGCCTTCAATGTTGCGTTGTTCGGCCATCCAGAGCTGTGTGTCTTTGGTGAATAAATCCTGTTGTTTGCCAGCTTCATAGTGCAGTTGAATACGTACTTTGAGCAGGTAATCGCGGGCATGCTTCAGCGTGCGAACATCACGACTGCTGATCCGGCTGTCCAGTCGCAGCATATCAAGATTCGCTGTTCCGTAACGAGAGTAACCTGCCCACCGCAGTAAATGAATATCCCGCAAACCACCGGGCGATCGTTTGATATCGGGTTCCAACTGCATGACCGCGCCGCCATGTTGCTCGCGCTCTTCCCAACGTGCTATGACACATTGTTCAAAGAAAATTCGTCTGCGAAATAAAATGACATGCCGATAAAAGCTGCGGATTAGTTGTTCGGCAAGAGATTCGTCTCCCCAGATCGAGCGTGCTTCAATCATGGCAGTTGCGAATTCTGGTTCCGTCCGCGCCATCTTGACTGAATCTGCAACAGTCCTGACGCTATGTCCCAGTTTCAGGCCTGTGTCCCAAAAATTACGCACAACGTTTCCGACGAATTCTGAGAATTCACTGGTAACCTGACTACGATAAAGAAACAACAAATCGACATCAGAGTACGGGGCCATCAATCCGCGTCCTGAGCCGCCGATGACCATAATTGTACTGTGTTGACTGATTAATTTTTGCTCTGCTTCAGGTAGCTGGTAAAATTGATCCTGGATAATCTGCAGGATTAATTGCTCAATTGATTCTGCAATTGCAGTTGCGATCTGCAAGCCGCTCGCACCACTCTTTAATAACTCTTGGCCACGTTCTCTGGCTTGCTCCAGCTTTGCTCGATAGACAACAAATGGTTGTGCCGCAGAGCTTGTGGGAGAAATGTATGACATCAAAAATTCCAGGCTGAAACGAAAAAGAAAAAAGGTTGCCCGGGTTCATGACAGAAAGTAGTAGAAGGAAGCAAATTGATGTTTAAACCGCTTCCGGTCCAGTTTCTCCCGTGCGGATTCGAATGACTTCTTCCAGATCAGTGATAAAGATTTTCCCATCACCGATTTGACCGGTTCTGGCAACTTCCGTAATCGTCTCTACTGACTTTTGAACCATATCATCTTGAACAACGATTTCGAGTTTCACTTTAGGAAGAAAGTCAACGATATATTCATTGCCACGATAAGTTTCTTTGTGACCGCGTTGACGACCAAAACCACGTACCTCACTGACAGTCATCCCACTGATTCCAATTTCGGAAATCGCGTTTTTGACCTCTTCTAATTTATAGTGGCGTATGATTGCCTGTATCTTTTTCATCAAGTGTTACTTTCGAAAAACCCTGATTTGAGTCGCATTTGCACAGATGTAAAGCAAAAGGGGCGGCAAAACGCCCCTCGCTTTACGCAGAATTATCAAAGGGCGGTGTCTCCCGCTTCGCCAGTTCGAATACGAATAATGTCTTCGACTGGCATCACAAAGATCTTTCCATCGCCGATTTGACCAGTCCGTGCTGACTCTAAAATCGTGTCGACAACGGCCTTTACTTGATCATCGGGGACGATGACTTCCATTTTGGCTTTTGGTAGGAAATCGACGGTGTATTCGGCACCACGATATTGTTCCTTATGGCCTTTTTGACGTCCAAAACCACGGACTTCAGAGACCGTCATGCCTTGGACACCAATTTCAGTCAGAGCATCTTTAACTTCTTCCAGCTTGAAATGTCTGATGACAGCTTCTACTTTTTTCATCGGAATCATACTCCCAGAAAAATGCTCGGTTCTCTTCCAGCGCTTTCGGAAACCCAAGCGACTATCACACTTATAGTATTATATCGAATTCGAATAGAAATCTCGATACATCAATTTAATTTCCTTAAAAACAATGAAAACTAATCGCTTGTATCGTTTTTAAGGTCTACTTTTCTAAAGGAAATTAATGGAAGCCAACCTGATGCTGACTCCCATTAATTCATAGTCTTACAAGAAAATATATCCTTCTTCGCCATGTTGACTCAGGTCAAGACCCTGAATTTCACCATCTTTACTGACTCGTAAGCCCATGGTCAAATCAATCAACTTCAGAATGATAATGGTTCCTATGACTGAAATAACAATCGCAGCACCCACACTCACTAATTGATTAATAAATTGTTGGGTATTACCTTCCAGTAAACCAGATCCCTCAGCATCTCCCGTGATGGCTCGTGTCGCAAATACACCTGTGAGGATGGCTCCAACAGTACCGCCAATGCCATGAACTCCAAACGCATCGAGCGAGTCATCGTATTTAAACTTTGATTTCAGAGTAGTACAAGCGAAGTAACAGGCAAAGCCTGCCAGGAGTCCGAGAATGATTCCGGAAAGCGGAGTCACGGTTCCGCAGGCAGGTGTAATACAAACCAGACCTGCGACTGCACCTGAGCAGGCACCCAGAATACTGGGTTTTCCGTTGTAGACCCATTCCGCAGCAGCCCAGGCCAAAACACCAGCCGCCGCCGCCAAATGTGTGGCAACAAAAGCATTCACCGCTCCGGCACTGGCTCCTCCTGCGCTACCCGCATTAAATCCAAACCAGCCAACCCACAACATTGTGGCACCAATAAATGTATAAGTCAGATTGTGGGGAGGCATCGGTTCCTGACCGTATCCCAGACGTTTACCGAGTAGAATGGCACAAACAAGGGCTGAGAAGCCGGAGCTGATATGCACGACCGTTCCACCCGCAAAGTCAAAGGCAGGGTAGAGTGCATTTTCGTTCCATTCGCATAACCAGCCCGTATCAGACCAGACCCAATGAGCGATCGGACAATACACAAAAGTGCCCCAGAGAATTGAGAAGACCACCATTGAACTGAACTTCATACGTTCCGCAAACGCGCCACAAATCAAAGCAGGTGTAATAATGAAAAACATCATTTGAAAGACCATGAAGAGAGATGTGGGAATGGAACCATTGTCAGGTACCACAACAGCGCCGTCAGACCACGTAGGGATAATTCCTTTAAGCAAGATATGATCAAAGCCTCCCATGAAGCCTCCCAAAATGTCTGATCCAAAAGCCAGACTGTATCCCCATATTGCCCAGATGACAGACATGAGTCCCATTAGGAACACACATTGCATCATGACGCCCAGGATATTCTTTTTACGAACCAAGCCGCCATAAAAAAGCGCAAGACCAGGAGCCGTCATCATGAGGACTAATGCAGAAGAGACCATCATCCAGGCCATATCGGCCCCGTTTAATTCAACAGAAGCTGCTTCCTGGGCTGGGGCTTCGGCACCAGATGGTTCTGGTGGAGGATTGGAAACTTCGTCAGCGAATACCTGACCGATACTTAAAAAACTCAAACAACATGCCAACAATGTACAGTACGTACTGTGTCTGTAGACTCTCCTCATTACAGGGGCCTTTCCGAGCGCAAAAGTATTTTCAAAGCAGTGAGCGAGCGCTTTGGTTCTCTGAATTGATCGGATGATCTGTTTGTGAAATCAATGCTTTGAGATGACTCTGGTTCAATCCAGTTTCATCTAATTTCATTTTTTCACGCAACCGCAATTGCGATTGGAGTCATCAGACTTCACCATATCCTCGTCTAACATAATCTTACGATCAAATCAGTTAACGGACAGTTTAACAAAGCCTTCTTATAAAATCACCTATGTGAAAGCAGGTTTTGTTCAGGTTTGTTTAAGATATGGCTCAATTTATCTCGGAACAATTGGTTAGTATACCTCAGGATCAATTACCGTTGATCATGGCGGGGATCTTATTTTTATTGGGAACCGTGGTAGGGTTTGGCGTGAATATCTGGGTTCGCAGAATGTCTCTGAGCCCAGAAGCTCAGCCATTCTCCCGTTGTCAAAAGTGTGGAATTCTCATTTCCCGTTGGAAACTGGTCCCCATTGTTCGCTGGATTCCTTTTCGGAACCGTTGCCGAAAATGTTCCACTTACATCCCTCGTTCGGAAATACTACTGGAACTGGCAACGGGAGGACTATTTGCGTTTTATTATTTCATGGCTGTGCAGCAACGTTGTCTGGAAGTACCCTCCGTAGCTCCTTCTGCAGCGATGCTAGAGTGGAGAATGCTCAATCATTATGTACTGTTGACCTTGCTTGTCGCCGCAACCAGTATCGATTTTCGAGAATATTTAATTCCCGATCAAATTACAGTGACCGGAATGGTTGTTGGTGTCTTGGGAGCGACTATCGCGGGGCACCTTCAGATCATTCATTTTTGGGTTGACTGGAACCAGGCGATTCCCGGTTTATCTGGTCCCTACATTCCTGAGTGGATCAAAGATCACTCACATTGGCATGGTTTCGTCTGGAGCTTGACGGGGCTCATTGTAGGAGGGGGGCTTACATGGGCTTTGCGATTTATCTCTTCTGTTTTACTGGGCCAGGAAGCTTTAGGGTTTGGAGATGTAACACTAATGGCCATGATCGGCAGTTTTGTCGGGTGGCAGCCAATCCTGTTGATCTTACCGTTGGCACCCTTGTGTGGATTACTAATTGGGTTTCTGAGCCGCATGGTAACAGGGAAAACTTATCTCCCTTATGGTCCCTATTTATGTGCGGCAACTCTGATCGTACTAATGGGTTGGAAATGGATTTGGCTGGCCGAATGGCCGGCGACAGTACCCGGTGCGCCACCGGAGCTTTCCATCCGTAAGCTATTTGGCGATGCAACGGGCCTGATTATGATAGTTGGTATCGCAGTGGGAGCGTTGATTGTGATGTTGCTCTTATTAAGGATTTACCGTGCGATTCCTGTCAAGCGTCATTGAACATACTCAGACGACTGGGGACCAAGGATCTTGCAGTTTAGATTTAGATCAGATCCAGCTTTTTATGGCGGCGTTGAGTTGGACGTGAGCAGTCTTCACAAATTCCATACACTTCGAGTCGGTGTTCGTTCATACGGAAATTAATTTTTTCTGCAAGTTTCTCCAGAATTTCCGCGATGTCTGAATTCTGAAATTCGAACAATTCCCCACAGCTTTTGCAGATAAAGTGATCGTGTTGCGGGTAGCCATAATCGTGCTCATAGACATCGCGATCATTGGTCCTTGCAACTTTTCGCAATAAACCCGATTCTTCCAACCAGCCTAATGTGCGATAAACTGTTGAACGGCTGACGCGTCGACCCGTTTTTTGAGCCGCCATCCGTTCGACTAACTGGTCTGCATCAAAATGTTCGTGGGATGAGAAGACTTCAGTCACGATCAATTCACGCTCCTGCGTCAGTCTCATACCCTTTGTAGCCAGATATTCTCTGAATTTCTCGGTAGGAGAAACAGCGATTTCCAGGCTTTCTAAATTAAGCACTGTTGTCTCTTTCTCTTCTAAATTTTTTATAGTCGAAAACGTGGGTTACTCGAAATCGTACTATAAACATCACGATCACGGTTAATCATATCTGTCATCTTTCGTAACAGGCCGGCGTCTATCAGCCAGCCTAATGTACGATAGACTGTCGAACGGCTAACGCGTCGCCCCGTTTTTTGAGCTGCCATCCGTTCTACCAACTGGTCCGCATCAAAATATGCACAAGATGAAAAGACCTCAGTCACGATCAACTCACGTTCCTGAGTCAACCGCATGCCTTTTCCGGCTAGAAACTCTCTAAAGTTCTCGATAGGAGACATAGTGGTTTCCAGATTTTCTATATTGAGTTCCGATATCTCTCACTCAATAATTCAACAATTTCTGTAATTTCGGCAACTGCGTTATTACGCAGATTCGTCGATTTGGTTTAAAAGACGATTCAAAGCCGCATCGAGCTTTTCATCGGTCTCATAAGTGCCATCATCAATAGCTGCCTTGATTTGTGCCAACCGTTCTGCGCGCATTTCAGAGTCGTTCGTCATTTCATCCAGCATACGCCCCGCTGAAGATATCTCTAATTCATCCTTTGGTGAAGAGATCGGTTTCGAGGTGGGCGCTTCTTTATTGTTGGTGTTATTCTGCTCAACCTGTTTATTGATTGGCAGAGAACCGGAAATAGAACTGGTGCCGGTAACGTCCATGGCGGCATTCCCCCTGTCACGGAATCCTGTGTCAGCCGGGAGAGAATTCTCCCGATCATTATTTACTTCATGAGATTCATGATATCGTAATACGGGGGATCGATTCAACTGGTAGTCTGCAGTCATGGCCATTTCTTTCATTGAATTCACTGAATTCAAGTGAATTTGCCCCTTAATAGAGCAAAAGAACACCTGTTTTCAGCTTGTTATCAATATTGAATGTAGAATGGCTTCCTGCACATCCTCCAGCTCAATGGAATATAAAGCAAGATTTGGGCTTAAGTGTAAGACATAGTCCTATGTCTTTACGGCCTCAATCGTTGAGGGGAGTTTGAACCTTTATTCCATCGACGCAGAGATTGTAGAAAGTTTAATTTCAGGGCTAGAAATCGCCCGATCAACCCGGGACTCGGTGGCTGGTGACGATTTTATGGATTATAGAGAGGGGGAAAGCACTGAACTCAAAACATATTAAAGGTTTTATTTTAAGTGCCACTCTTTTAAGAGTTTAGCCTGTATGGAAGTTTATGGTAGCGTTTCCAAGGCTGTTTGGACCCCATATCATCGCTTTGAAGCCGCTATGGTTGAATTGGACATGCTATAGCGAGAGCCTCTCTAATTATCCGCGGGCGTAAGGACCTGTTGCCACTCCTTGATATTGATTGAGACCGGAATTGAGTGCTTCTTTGATGGCAGCGGGAACCTGAGCAATTTTCTCTCGACTGATATCTAAATGAGTACAGGCTCTAAGACGGGTATGTCCCATTGCACCAATGCCTACCCCGATTTCGTGCAAGGCTTTTGAAAGTTGCATGGCGTTGCCAAGTTCCGGATGAATATCGAAAAACACCAGGTTTGTTTCGGTCTCTTCAGGAGAAATGGAGATTCCTTCAATGGTTGCCAGTTGCTCTGCCAGGAAACGGGCATTGTCATGATCTTTTTGCAGTCGTTCAATGTTGTTTTCTAATGCGTAGACACAAGCGGCAGCAACGATTCCGGCTTGTCTCAAAGCACCGCCGAAAATTTTACGGGATCGTCGTGCTTTGGCAATCTCTTCTTTCGGCCCAGCCAGAATAGAACCCATCGGACAGCCGAGACCCTTCGAAAAACAAATGGAAATGGTATCGAGAGGAGCACAGACTTCTTTGATGGAGTATCCCGCTGCGATTGTGGCATTAAAGACCCGAGCACCATCCATATGTGTCTTTAAACCATTTTCGTGTGCCCAATCGCAGATTTTATTGAGTTGACCCAGAGGGTAATAGTATCCACCACCGGCATTAGTCGTATTTTCCACACAGAGGAGCCGGGTTCGACACAAGTGCTGGTCATCGGCACGAATTTTCCCCTGCAAAGTATCTACAGTCAACATTCCCTTATCGCCAGTCAACGTGCGGCAACTAATACCACTTAGAACTGCAGGTGCACCTCCTTCAAAGATGGCGATGTGTCCCAGTTCATGAATCAGCAATTCATCGCCTGGAAGACAATGTGACCTGAGTCCCATTTGATTGGATTGTGTACCCGAACAGGCAAAGACAGCTGCTTCCATTCCCAGCATTTCACAGACCATCGATTCCAGACGATTCACGGTCGGATCTTCACCGTTCATGTCATCGCCTAACTCGGCGGTCATCATTGCTTCCAGCATTTCGGGTGTCGGTTTTGTTTTGGTATCACTGCGAAGATCAATGTAAGAATCGCTATGTGGATCCACGGTTGGTATTCCTTATCAAATGATTGCTGTATTTTCTTTGGTTTATTCTGTTCTGAGAGGGGCCAAGATGCAATCCCTTCAGAGACTCATTTTTTTTGAGCGGCTATCTGGAGGTCATTAATGGAGAGAAAACTATTGAGACTACCGGATCGAAATCCCTGCAAGTCAAGTGTTACATTGCGAAAACCTAATGCTAAAAACTCCTGTGTAATCTCTTCGACTGCTGTGGGCGTGGTCAATTTTTGTATTTGGTGAAGTGGAACTTCAATGCGCGCCAATTCATTCGGCTCCAGACGAACACGCAGTTCGTCAATCTGAAATTGCTGGCGAAGATATTGTTCTCCCTGGTCGATTCTTTGTACGCGTTCCTCTGTCACTTCCACGCCATAAACAATGCGGCTGGAAAGGCAGGGGTGTGCTGGTTTATTCCAGATGGGGAGTTCCCAGTGACGAGCTAAGTTTCTGACATCCACCTTTGTAAAACCTGCTTCAATCAGAGGACTGCGAACTTGAAAGTCCGTAGCGGCTTGCATTCCCGGACGGTGGTCCCCTTGATCATCAAGATTGGCCCCGTTAACAAGCGTTGCCGTTTCCCATTCATTACATGCTACAGAACGGGTGAGTAGTTGATACAGTTCTGTTTTGCAGAAAAAGCAACGGTTGGGGGCATTGGCTCGGTAGTCAGTTTGCGAAAACTCCGAAGTAGAAATGAGACGGTGCTCGATGCCAATCAGTTCTGCCAGTCTGATCGCTTCTTCTTTTTCTCCCAGAGCCAGACTCGGGCTGACTGCAGTGACTGCTAATGCGTGATTGCCACGTGCTAAAAATGCCCCCTGAGCGACCACTGTACTGTCAACGCCTGCAGAAAAGGCGACAACAATGCGATCCATTGTCGACAAAATTTGCTGGAGGTGCTTAGATTTTTGTGATAATTCTGCTGTCAGAGACATAATTTAAAGCGGAGGTTTTGCAAGAAGTGATTAAAAAAGTACTTATGCTGCCTCTATTATAGACAATCTGAGATAGGCTTGT
Source organism: Gimesia aquarii (assembly GCF_007748175.1). Lineage (NCBI taxonomy): Bacteria > Pseudomonadati > Planctomycetota > Planctomycetia > Planctomycetales > Planctomycetaceae > Gimesia > Gimesia aquarii. The sequence continues at coordinate 3,581,549 of NZ_CP037422.1, read as the reverse complement.
CTCGGAACATCATCAGAAAAATCTGAGGTTTCTTACTGGCAATTGTCAAAAAGAGGCGAACGAGGACTAGATAGGGGAGGTTGAGTTAAAAGGAAGCATTGTACACTCTATTTAGATTTCTGTTTCGATGTGTTCAGATCTTTTTTCTGATCCCGGGGCTGATTATACTGGATGGCTACAAGTAAGCATCTGTTAAGTTTTAAGCTGATCCCAGAAGTAGTTTTTCCACCCGGCTTTCAAACCCTATAGTTAAATAAAATAAGTAGTGATAGGGTGGGGCAGGGGGCTATTTTTTTAAAGTAATCAATCAAGAAGCAAGCAATGAGGCAAGTTATGTCATTTAAGTCTGTCAATGTATTACGAATTCTCTTTGTCTTGCTATTGTGTTTGGGAGTAATAGCGGGGAGTGTAGAGGCCGCGAAGCTCACATCTGCGCAGAGAAGAGAATTGGCATCAATTAAAAAGAACCTGGGTAAGGTTTCTTCGTTGATTCGACAGAAAAAGTATGAAGAAGCCCAAGAAGCGACAGATGCGGAAGAAAAGAAATTGGAGCAGCTTGCCGCAGATGCCATGCTCGCCGAAACAGACCCGATTCTTGTGAGCACTAAAAAACTGATCGCATTGCGCCGCAAACTTCTGGAGAAGGGGATGGGAGGCGGAAAAAAAGTGGCAGGAAATCAGGGAATCAGCTTCGAGACTCAGATTGCTCCTATCTTGAATGAAAGGTGTGTGAACTGTCATGGTGCACAGCGTGCTAGTTCCAATCTGAAACTGGATACGTTTGCCGGCATGAAGCAGGGAGGACGCAATGGTGTCTTGCTGACTCCAGGTAATCCCAATAACAGTTTAATCATCCGCAAATTGACTGCTACCGGGAATCAACGTATGCCCCGAAACGGAGCACCCTTGGCACTGAATCAGATTCAATTGATTGGACGCTGGATTGCAGAAGGCGCACGCTTCGACGGACAAAAAGAGACCGATCCTATCGGAGCGTCTACGAAGAAAAAGAAAGAACCAGTCAAGGTTGTTATGGCGACTGGTGACGAAAAAGTTTCTTTTATGGAAGATGTCGCACCCTGGATGTTGGATTTTTGTTTGCGTTGTCATAGTGGTAATAATCCTGCGAGCGAATTTTCGGTTGTGACATTTGAAGATATCCTACGTGGAGGTGAAAGTGGTTCTGTCATCGTTCCTGGTAAGCCAGATGAGAGTCGCCTCTGGCATCTGGTTGGTTTACAGGATCCAATTAAAATGCCACAAGGGCAGGCATTGCTCAAAAGAAAAAATGCGCAAGATCTCAAAACCTGGATTGCTGAAGGGGCCAGGTTTGACGGAAAAGATGCGAAGGCCGCACTGCGAGCGATGGTGCCGACAGAAGATGAAAAACGCAGGGCAGAATTAGCGACACTTTCGCCTGAAAAATTTGCCGATCTACGACGCGAAAATGCTGAATCACTTTGGAAGCGTGCTCTTACAAAAGAGAAAGCAGAAATATTAGAGACCGATGAGTTCATTTTTTACGGAAACGTCAGTGCGGATCGACTAAAGCAGATTAGTGCCTGGGCTGAAACACAGGCCGATGCCTTAAGAAAGATGTTCAACGATAAGCAGAAGCCACTCTGGAAAGGAAAGCTGGCAGTCTTTGTGTATAAAGATCGTTTTGGCTATTCGGAATTTAACCAGACTATTGAAGACCGTCGTATTGATAGAACAGTGACCTGGCACTCTAAAGTAACCCCCATTTATCTGGATGCCTATTTGGTACTGCAGGACGTAGGCGATGAAGCTTCTGCGGATGCTCCTGATTTACAAACCAATGTTATTGCGGGACTCACTAATGCGGCGATTCAACGAGGGGCAGGGGACGTACCAATGTGGGTATCAAGCGGATTAGGATTGCTGCTTGCCTCCAATGGTTCATCAAGTCAAACCTATTTTGAATCGTTAAGGCAGCAGGCGCTCGAAGCGGCTCCCAAAGTCACTCGTCCTGAGCAACTGTTTGCTGAGGGAACGTTTTCTCCTGCAGAAACATCGGCCGTTGGCTTTACTTTAGTTGAGTTTTTGATCAAAAGTGGGGGATTGCCCAAAATGGCGTTGCTTTTGCGTGAGCTCAAAAGTGGCACAGCTATTCCGGCTGCACTCACGAAAGTCTACGGATCCAATTTACGAACGCTGGCTGCAACATATGCGCGCACGCTACGTCCTGGTCGTGTGAAAAAGTAAATTTGGTTTGCTGGTGAGCACTTACGAGAGAAGAGGTATCGTTTCTTGGTGTTAGAGTTCTGCTCGACCCTTTGATTCTGTAAGCAGTCCGCTATAATCAATCGCCTTGAGTTCTCCGAGTTTTTGAGTGATACCAGGGCACATAATTCTTATGATGGATGTGAATATTGTTGGCGGTGGGGTCATTGGCCTATCTGTCGCTTATGAATTAGCAAATCAAGGTCTGTCTGTTGCCATCTTTGACCGCCAGCAACTGGGAAAAGAAGCATCCTGGGCAGGGGCGGGCATGTTGCCTCCTGCGGATCTCAAGTCGGCAATGACTCCCGGTATTCGACTGCGTGCCGCCAGTAAGCTGTTATGGTCCGAATGGTCGAGCCGGTTGAAAGAGGAATCGGGCATCGACAACGGTTTCATCAATTGCGGTGGTTTGCAGATTTCACTTGGTGATGAGAGTGCCGAGTGGGATGGCTTCATTTCAGAATGGCGCGACTCAGGTGCGTTGATTGAAGAATTCGATCAAATGATGTTACAAGAGCGCGCATCGTTTTTAAGCGAGCAGGTGAAGAAAGCATTTTATCTTCCTGAGATGAGCCAGGTTCGGAATCCCCGGCACTTAAAGGCGCTGCTCCTGGCTTGTGCAAATCAAGGAGTTCAACTTAATTCCGGAATGCCGATCGTTGGTTTTGAAATGAGTGATTCCAAAATCACAGGCGTCCGAACTTCATCAGAAATTCATCATGCAGAGAAAACTGTGATTGCAGGAGGCGCCTGGTCTTCTGAAGTTCTTAGTAAACTTGGAATCAATTGCGAACTGGTTCCTGTCCAGGGACAAATCGTTTTGCTGTCGGTGAATTGCCTGCCGTTTCGTAATGTGATCGAATGTGGTAGTCAATATCTTGTACCTCGTAGTGATGGTAAAATTCTGATCGGCTCGACGGAAAGCAATGTCGGTTTTAATAAAGACAATACCGCTGAAGGCGTTGGCGGCTTGATTCAGTTTGCACAGTCTGTTGTCCCATCTTTGAAAGAGGCAACCTTCGAACGTGCCTGGGCTGGTTTACGACCCAAGTCGATTGATGGTCTACCGTATCTGGGATTTGTGGAAGGCTACGATAATCTGTTAATGGCTGCCGGGCATTATCGCGATGGGTTACAACTTTCACCGATTACCGCCAGGCTGGTCAGACAATTGATCTGTCAACAGAAACTTGATCTTCCGCTCGAACCCTTTTCCTGTTCACGTGGGATGAAAGGCTGAGTGATGATCAGGAAAACGAACCAATTAGGAGAGACAAATTGAGAGCCGTTGTTCAGAGGGTTTCCCGCGCGAGTGTGACCGTGAATAATGAGATCACGGGACAAATCGAACAGGGCTTTTTGGTTTTACTCGGAGTCGAACAGGATGATACACAGGATGATGTGATCTATCTGGCACAGAAAACTGTGGGACTCCGTGTCTTTGAAGATGAAGCCGGGAAAATGAATCTGGCATTATCTGATGTTAACGCGAAGATGCTGGTCGTGAGCCAGTTTACTTTACTGGGCGATTGTCGCAAAGGACGTCGCCCCAGTTTTGTGAATGCCGCCCGTCCCGAACAGGCAGATGAGCTCTATCAAAGTTTTGTGGCAGAAGTGAAAGGGCATGGAATTGAAGTCGCCACAGGACGTTTTCAAGAACACATGGATGTGGAGCTGGTCAATGATGGGCCGATCACGCTGCTGCTAGATAGCAAGAAACAGTTTTGATCAATTCAGAATTGAGTACCATTGAAGTGGCGATTAAGCAATTAAATTCACATCACCTCAAACGTAGTGATTCCAAATTATTATTTCAGATGTAGTTTGAGAATACTATCTGACTGCTGAGATACAAGCCTTAATTTGGTCTTTGCGCTGACAGTGATTTTTACCTATAATCCCCTACCCTTGATTTTCGAAAAATCGGGGGAGTACCAACAGGGAAGGACCGTCCGCCCGATGATTATGGAAGATCCAAGTTAGACAGGATGTCGAAATGTGGTTTGATTTACTGATTGCGGGAATTTTGCTTTACGCCATCTGGAAGGGGGCTTCCAAAGGAGTGGTCTGGCAATTGGCAGCGATTGCTGCTTTAGTCCTTTGCTTTGCTTTTGCAGAATCGCTATCTTTGCAATTGGCTCCCATGATTAATGTGAAGCCTCCGTTGAATCGCTGGATCGCGATGTTAGTGATCTATATTGTATTCTCATTTATTTCGTTTACAGTGGCGCGAAGTTTAAAATCAACTCTTGATGCATTAAAGTTCCAGGAGTTTGATCGTCATCTGGGAGCGCTTTTGGGTCTAGCAAAAGGCATCATCTTCTCATTGTTTCTGACTTTTTTCGTAATCACGATTTCCGAATCAGCCCGTGCCACTGTTTTGACTTCTCACAGTGGTTATGCAGCTGCGGTTATCTTAGACGAGCTGGCTCCTGTCATGCCGGCAGGGTTTCATGATGTTCTTGATTCGTATCTGGCCGAATTGAATCATCCCGACGTTCCCGTTCGTGACCGTAATCCCGATGAAGAACTGTTTGGCGACGACCGTAAGCATCAGGGCGAACAAAACCCGTTTCCACCTGGTTCAAACGATCTTCCCAATCCGTTCTTTCGCGGATCAGAAGGAGATGGCTCTAAAGTTCGAACTACGAATCAGGAACCCTCATTAAAAGAGATTCTCAAGAGCATTCCCGTCTATTTACGCGGAGAGCTGGAAGATAAGATCATTGAAGCCTTCAATTCAACTGCTCCTGAGGACCGTGAGGAGTTTGCCAGGCAGCTCACGTCCCGGATCCCCGGTGTGTTGAGAGGGGTTGCTGAAAACTGGCAAAATGGCCAACCAGATAGCTCAACCACATCAGGTAGCCCTTTGTTTGACGCAAATAGAAATCAAGAAGAGAAATTGAATCCTGAGCGGGCAGTGTTATTGCGGGATATTGCTGCGATCTATTCTGACTATCCTGAGGCACAGAATTCACTCATCGAGGAGTTTGAAGAAAGCCTCTCAGGCTTGCCAGATCAGGTCGTAATGGCAGTCTTAAGAGACTGGCGAGCAGATGTGCTATTGACTGGGGGAGACCCCGATTCCAAGACAGATGTAACCACACCGTTGGACGTGAGAGTTTTGCGTCAATTAGAGCTGCAACGGGTCTCACTGGATTCACTTAGTTCAACACTGCAGAGCCGGTTAAAAAACATTCAAAGACGTTAGAAATCAGAGTCTTAAAAGTGGTTGTTACAGACTGATATGACTATGACATAGTCATAAAGCAATAAAAGGGCAACACAAAGCAGGCAAATCAAGTTACATACAGAGCTCTAGGGAGCAACAGAGAGAAGATTTGAAAACCCTATAAAAATAGGGATATTTGAAATCTGAATTTAACATAACGGACATGATCAGACGTTCATACTATACTTAGTATAGTGGGGCAATCCCTATCTCCGTTTTTGCTCTACCAATTTTCATTTGCTTAGTTTTCTCCCCGATTTGTTCGGTTCTATTCTGGAGAAAATTTGCTTATAGCAAGTGCCTCAAAAACTACTATACATCAATGAAAAAACCCGGTGTCTAGGGCACCGGGAAATACAGGCTAGATCACGACAAATAGCCTGCCTTACGATGAGTTAGCTTGACGGTCCACTCACCGCGTACAGAGATTATACGCGAACCGCACGCCCAGTCTAGGCCAACTCATGACTAAATTTTTTAGGTGTGCGGAAATTTTGGAGAGCGTAAATGTCTGTTTATTTTGCTGTCAAAGCTCAGGACGGTGCAACTCTAGTTCGTCATTCACCGGTGAAAGATGATGCCCACAATAGCTACGTGGATATCGCCGTAATAGGCCGAACACTTCAGGCTAAGGCTGCTACATCACTGGTTGCTGGAATGGCTGAGGGCACACGTGTAGATGCATCAGGCTACGAAACAGAAACGTCATTCAAGGGCAATAAAGAGGTTCGTTACACCATTACGAAACTCAAGGAAGCTGGTCCTACTTCCAGTTCTGCTTAGTTAGATCTGACTTGAGGGGCGGTGAACGTGCCGTAAGGCACAAAATCAAACTGGCCGTAGGCTCCATATTGGAACCCGTTCTTAAGCCAGTCGCCTCCCCTAATCCTGCTTTGTTGAGTCGTCACTTTCGGGGGGTCACCGATAGCTGCCCCTCAAAGTGATGATTCATAAAAAGCAGATTTGAGACGTTTAAGTAAATCTTTGAGAGGGCCGTCTCACTTCATTGTTTTCGTTTGGGGTAGGTGAGGTGAGATGGTTTTAAACAACAATAAAAAGGGGGTTTAAAATGAGAAGATGGGAGATCACTTTGGTTAAATCCGGTCGTTTCGATTCTGAATTAATACATGCATATGATGAATCGGCGGCACGAAATTACGCGAAGCGTCACTTTGTTAAGCATGGATGGACGATTAGTAGCGTTCGTGAAAGTAACGAGTTTGCAAATCTCAAAGTCAGAAAGGAGAGCTAGCCTTGTACCAATTAATGTTTGACCACATGTCAAAAAGAGAAACGCATACAAGAATGTTTAATTTTCTTCATATCGCAACTCAAGATCATCACCGCTTCGGGATTCTGTTACTCGAAATGAGGATACAAGGTTTTAACCTTATTTCGATAGAAGATCTTTACGGCAACGAAGTGACTCTAGCAAAGATGTTTCATGAAGAGCTGGGGAATCATCGGGTTTCGTTAGCTAAAGCGGTATAAAAAATAAACCCCTGAGAACTGCCATTCTCAAGGGTTTGAATTTGCTTCAAGTCAGCACTCAAGCAGAAAGGGATTCTACAATGATCCGTAGAACAAAGCAAGGACGTTTTGGTTTTTCTTCACTGGAGAAAAGTGGTCAAGGAACTGTAATCAAGGATGCAACAAAAGACCTCTACGGGTCGGGGAAACAACGGATTGTCTCCCCATCCAGCAAGGATGCAAAGGGGGCAGGGACGCCGCCTTGGAAGGTAGGAAGCCATCAGGAAGATGATGCGGGCGGGACGGCGGAGCCGGACCGCCCTTATCTTGAAAAGAAACACAATACTGTGGAAAAGGAAATTGAAACTCAATTCCGCACAGTGGAAATAGACTACGTCTATGTGGGCTGCTCCTGCAGGAGCAGATTTTGCCCTGATTGCTCGGAAGGGCAGGGGATTTTACTGCGCGAACGTGTTCGCAGCGCTTTGAAGAAATGGAAACACTGTCAGATGTGGACTCTGACAGTCGATCCCAAAATTTTCAATGATGATCCGAAGGCCGCATTTGAGTACTGCAAAGAAAAACGTGTCATTGGTGAGCTCGTAAAGGCTCTCCGTCGCAAAGAAGAATTTAAGATAGGCCGGCACTATTTTTGTGCGGTCGAATGGCAGAAAAAAACGGAATTCGTGCATTATCATTTGTTGTTGGAAACCGAATTCATCCCGTTTGATATTGTCTGCCACTATTGGAATTTGAATCGTCCTAAATGGGCGACTATTTCCGAAGAGGACCAAAAGACAGGGCGTCCAAAATTTGGCTCTGTTCGTTATACGTCTCGCGTAAAAAAAATTAATACGGTTGCTCATGCAATCAACTACGCAACTAAGTATGTGATTAAGTATCCCGATCACGGGTTCCCTGATTGGGTCATGAATTACCCAAAGAAAATTGACCGTTACCACATTAGTCAATCGTTTTGGCGTCAAGCGATGACTCAGGCAGAAATTGAAGCTCTCAAAAAACCGGAAGTACTTCATTCTCTCGACTGCACTTGTGATAACTGCGTACATGAGCATGAACCACGTTCAAATCGTAAGACTCATACAGAGCGTTTAGACAACTGTAAAACCTCTGGAATTGTTTTACAGCGTAAGACGGTAAATTATCCTGGCGGTGAACAGAGACGTTATTACGGCTATTGCTTTCCTGTAGACGGTGATTTTATTCAAGTAGCGAATTCTCTTGAGAATTACGAAGGGAAAAGAGAAACGGTTTTAACATTGCATGAGTATGCAGGCTTTAAACAGGCGGGCCGTTGGTCCTCTGACTTTGAGTATGACGTTCATTTCTCTGAGCAACATCTCGTTTTCATTGATCGCCCGGCCATTTACGAGGGCGAATTTCAGGATGGTGTAATATTTGAGGGAAATATTGAGGACGCCACTTTTTAAAGGAAGAAATTTTATGTATGGATTTTTGGACTATCTGACATATGCGATGATGATTGTCTCACATTTTATAATCATGTTGGTCACGATTCTTTTTGCGGTCATCGCAGTAGTTTATGCAAGGGATGTGGCTAAACAGAAAAGGGATATTGATGATCGATTTGATTCGTGAATTTGTCTCTGCTTCGGCTGCTGTTCCTTCTTCGCTTCTGTTTTACTTTACTCTTAGTTATTCGTTCCGTTGGTTCATGAGGGCGACTCGTTACGATCCGCGAAGCATAGACGGTCACTATGTTGAAGGTGAATTGGAATCAAACTTTTTAGATGATGAAAACTATCAAAATTTTAGGGAGGATTAAAAGTGCCTATCGTTGAATGTTTACTTGTCGCATTGTTTATTATGATTATCAATCTCTGCGTTCTGACTTGGATATACTGGATGAAGTCAAAGCAGGAATGGCAGGAACTTCGAGCTGTTCGTTTAATGTTAGCTCCAGAAATTGTTTCAGTTTTAATTAACTCGAAGTCGCAAAAAAATATACCCACAAAAATTCAATCTGTTCACGCGGAACAGGGCGTTGGAATTGAGGACATTTTTAGCTAGTATTCGCCTGTTGCTTAAAAAGTAAATTTAGCCTGAATGGCTTTTTGATAATATTCTAGCTAAATGTAAACGTTTACATTTTTTCGATTACAGCAAAAAAAAATTCTAGTTACGTCTAGTCGGTCGTGGGCTTGGGGCCGGAGCTTTCTTAACCTCTGGAACTAGGTCTGGATAGATAGTGGGTTTTAGGGTCTTAACTCTATTTAGCGAAGGAGCTTCTTCGACTGCATATGTTGTCTCCTCTGGATAGAGCGAATGAAGGGCATAGAGATATCCTTGAATCTGATAAACATCTGGTAGCGGCACAAGTTGCTCACTAGTTTTAATGGCATCAAGTAACGTCTTCGAAGGTTTTGAGGCATATGGATTTCGAACGTATTCAGTTAAAGCTTTACAATACATCAGGCGTAGTTTTCGAACTAGGCATTCACCATCACTCAAGGAATCATCTCTTATTAATTTTTGTTGCATATCGTTAATAGTTTTATCGGCTTTATCAAATTCACCACGTGTTGTATACAACCGAATTAAAAGCTCTTGACATTCAAATTCGATGAATTTGCTATGATTTCGTTCTCTTGCAAGTTTTAGAAGATGTTCACATTCTTCGTAGTTGCCTAAATTAAGAAACTGCAAGGAAATTTCGACAAGCTCTGGTGCAGTTCCCACATTTGACCGTTTGTCAATACGCATACAATCTGTGCAGTGACTGATGATTTCATATCGCCTCTGATCTGACATTGATGCAAATTTTGCAGTGATTGGAGCGCATGTGACGGGACTCAATCTAACATTTTCATTCGACTTACGGATTTCGGCCAATGAGTTACGAAATTGTTCTTCGTCAGATTTCTTCGAATTGAATATATACCCTAAGTAACCGACTACAAGAACTAGGATTCCACAAACTACTTTAATCCACATAGCTACATTTTGATGATCTACACTGGCTTTTCGTTCTTTCTTCGGTAGGTCATTTGTCTGGCTAGTTTTATTCGCTGGTGTAGATGAAGGTTTTGGCTCCAGTTCCATTTTGAACTCCTTGGTAATGTTTTTGCGTAGGTTCAATAAAATTGTAACGTTAATTTGCTAAATGAGATCAATGAATTATTTAAAAATTAGATTGAACAGGAGTTTTATTTAATGCTCTCATCGTGTTAGTCTGATTTTTAATGTTGAGGGATAGAGTTTAAATCGAATTGAATAGGCACATTTTAAAACAAACGCCAAGTGGTCTCATCGAAGATTTTGTATCTTTGTGATGTCATTATTGGGTTATGAATCTACTTATTGACTTTCGCAGCATTACGCACAGAGTATGCAATGTCGCTTGCAAAAAGTTGTTGAATTTCCTCCAATTCATTGGCAATTTTCCTATTCGGAGCTTGCGACTTTAATGTACTCAACGCATCTGCCGCTGCACGTCTTAGTAGGATTGAAGAGTTTGATTGAGCTGTTTTTAGTGCGTAGGTTACCATTCGCCATTGCGGCCGTGTTAATGTGGCATTATTTTTGTTTACGATTGCATCAAATGCTAGAGCTGCAGCGTTTGTGTTTGGATCTTGCATACCCATAATTACTGGAACCCAAGTACTTTCTGAAATAGTTGGGATTTCTCTGACAGCAGCAAATGCTGATTTCCGAATTTCGGGTGAACTGCTACTGAGAGATTTCTCTACAATACACAGTAATCTATCACCAAAGACATCAGGTAAATGGTATTCAATACAAGAAAGTATAAAAAGAGCGTGTCCTACTACTTGATTTAGTGTGACACCATTGAAACGAAATACGCTGAGAGGATGATTTTGTTGTTCAATATCTGGAAAATGTCCTGTCAGTTCTATTCTTCCTTCGGCAATTGGTGCCAAGACTTCAAATAAATCATTAGCGAGATTTCGGTCGAGGACATCAGCAAATCTCTTAATACAATCTATGAATGGATACTTATTTGCGAGTACATTTTCTGGATCAGAAATAGACTTCGAGAGTGCTCTAATGACGTCCCTAATGGATTCCGGACTGAAGTTCTTTCGGTTACTAGCCATCGCGTGAAGATCGGTCAGAGATAGATAGTGTACATATACGATTTCATGCTCTTTTACAGAATGCCAAGTCATTTTTGGTCCATTGACCGGGATTGGTTGAGTGCCCTTGGGTAATTGTTGAACTACGTTATTTAGATCAGTTATTATCTTTTTGGCGTAGTTGTCCAACTGATTGTTTGTGTTAAGTATTTCATATCCGAAATGAGGTGCAAGTTGCATCAACGCGGGATATATTCCTTGACCTTTTGGAAAAAGGGCATCTCGGATTGTTTTGCTGACAGACTCAGGTCCATAGGAAACGATTCGACCTAGCAAGTTTAAAGTTTTCGCATAGTCTTGGGAGTTTTTGCGGTCCGTTGCCAATGGAATGGCTAGGTCTGCTAGTACCGGAAGAGATTCTTCAGGTGAAGCAGGAACGGTTTGATATACGGCATCGATTATTTCTTCTCGATTTAGAATAAGCTTGTTTGGATTCTTTTCTATTTCTTTCCATGCAGGATGTTTAGTTGCAGTTATGATGATTTTTTGAGCCATTTCTTCTGTGGAACGGGATGCGATTGCTTTAATAGTATTCCATGCGACCTTTTCGGACGCTCCGTGATCTTCTGGATCTCTCTCACGTTTGCATCGGGGGAGAATCCATCGAATCAGTCGATCTACAAAATCATTAGGAACAATGTCAGTTGCCTCCTGGATAAACTCACATGCAATATTGAAGTGTGATCTGAGATTTGCAGTGGTCATTAACTTTTCTAAGACCTTCGAGATTTCTTTAGGTTTTCTTGAATCAACTAAAGACTTTGCGATTTGTTTAGCTATTTCTGAGTTTTCTGCAATTGACGCGTGAAATGCTGCGTCTGCAAACTCTTGAAGTCTAATGCACTCTTCGGCCATGTAGCAGGATGCGTTACGGAAGGAAGACCAATGTCCCTGCTTATAGGTTCTAACTAATTCTCTCCAAAAAGTAGGTAACGAGTCGTAGCTTTGTCCTCTTGCTGCCTGCTTTGATGCATGCAGTAAATCTGAATCATTTTGATGCCTTATTCCAGCAAATCGCATTTCGTCAACTAAGTTCTGATAACGAGATATTTCATCTGAATCAATCGATGCAAAAGCAACATTTGACCTGTTGAATTCAATCACAATTGCAACGTTATGTGGAAGCGATTTCAGTAGAGGTTCTAGCTCCAAGCTGAATACCTGATGCGAAGCCTTAAACTCTTTATCTAAAAAGAGCAGCTCAGACTTCGTCGAAAGTACTGCAGCACGATCTATGTCAGCTAAGCTAGTGGTTTTAAGATGCTCTTCAATTAATTGAAGAGCTCTATTTAGATTGCCGCAATATGCTATGCGATGAGCCATGGCAATTAGATTTCGTGTTTTATCTTCCACTAAATCCAGCATTTAGTTTAGCTCCCTATCTTGACTAAAGTCACCTTGTAACAGTTCCATCTGTGAGAGCTCTGCTTTAAGCCAAGGTTTTTCAGAAGCAGATGCCCATTCAAGAGCTTCCTCAATTGCTTCTTTTGACTCCAGGTATTCGCACGATGCTTCTAGTGCTCTAATTTGCGATTTTGTAAATAGCCACTTTCTTTTATCAGAGTTGGGTAAGTCTGAAAATTCCGGCGTGAGTATTTGGAGTAACCTACGTATGCTAAAGTGGTCGCCATCATCTATTTCCCACTCAAGGAGCCGAAGTCCAATCTTTAGTCGCATATCTAATGTCAATTGCTTAAGGTCTTTTGTGTAGGGATTGAAAAGCAACGAGTGAGCATCTCTGCGTCTACCCAATTCAAAAAGGTCTGTCGCAATATTGCTTAACTCAATGAGATATTCTTCGGTTTCAAGCTCTGAATTTCGTTTTTGTAGTGAATCTATTCTACGGCGAATACTGGGTTGTGCCTCCTTGTACAATGTTAGAGTTGCAAGCTGTTGTGCTTCATTCTCGACATTTCGACGCCTTGAAAGCTGTTTCAACATTGTAGTTAATACTTCTTCCGGCATAGCGTCACTATGTAGTTTATCTCTGACTTTAGCAGTAGCAGTCCAATGGCAACCGTTCTTCAGAAGAATGGTTTCATGGTGTTGAAGCTCGTCACGAATCCATGGCATTTGTAACTTGGGAATGACTTTCGAGTACTCATCTTTGTAATCTTGTGGGAAGTCAAACCAAACTGTGATTAATCGTTGATTTACATCAAGTGTAACATCTTCAGTGTAATAATGTCGCCACCAATGTGTTTGGGATTCCAAGTCTAGTAAGAGCGTTCGCTCCTTTTCTCTACTTGCTCGTCGCCGTGATTCGTCGAGGATATCAGCGATTCGAAGGAATGCGCTAAGTAATGGTGTTCGTATAGAAGGTCCTTCTTCAACCAAGTCTTTATATTTATCAGTATTAGTCGGTATACAGTGAGCGTGACAAAGGTTGGCTATATAAGAACCATTAAATTCTGCAGTTAATTGAATTCCGATCGGAGGTTCGCTTGAGGTCATGGAATTTCTAACCATTTCGGCAGAAATCTGATTATGATATGCTCGTAAGTATTCACGCCGTTCTGATTCAGTTTGTTCTTCCCATGGTGTTGTTAAATTTAAGTCTGAGATCACTTTGGTTTTTCCTGCACACTCGTAATGCATGCCGATATCGTGCAAGTAACAGGAGCTGTATAGAATAATTAATTCTTGATCTGATAATGGTTCCTTGATCCCTTCTTGTAGCTGGTCTACTAGCGAGGCAACGTTGTCTGAGTGGTTTACGCTATGATCAGTAAAATGGTGTAAGAGATTGTTGGCTAATATCCCTGCTACTTTCATTCGTAATGCAATGAGTAGTGCGCGATAGCTATCATCTTGAAAATGTTTAAATTTGGGTGGTGTGCCAATATTCATTCTTTGGTCAATCCTGAATTTTATGTTTACACGTATTGTTGTTCTATAAACTGATAAGTGTAGATTGATTATATCATGCCTGCATAAACCCGTCTTGCTCATAACCATCGAATTGTTGATTTGTCGGTTAAACTAAAACTGCTAAAAAACATGCGTGGAAAAATTCAATCTGACGATACAGGGCAGGGGAGTATATTTGATTCTGTTTCTATTCCGAATGGGGAGATTGAGTTTTGAGCATTGGTGACCTTGTAAGTGCAATTGGTTTAAGTGCCGGTATTGCAACAGGTGCGTTGATACTGGCTGACATCGTTATTCTTGTCTTGGCCGCGTGGATGGGTTTTAAAGTTGTTAAATACGCGGCTTCGTGGTTTAGTGATGGCTCAAACGGTCTGAATCTTATTGGCATGTTGATCGCGTGGCGAGTGCCGGGGGCACGTTGGGCGATTGCTTCCATGATGGGAACAAATCAGGCAGCCAAAAGTTCTTACAGTTACAAACGACGGCGAAAATTCAAGAAAAAATCTTGAGACGTCGGACGGGCAGGGGGGCGAACTTTAAGAAAGAAAAAAAGAAAAAAATATGCATGGAAAATCAAGACCTGACGATTTCTCTTTTTGTCGCGTTGTTACTTCCAGTTCTTGAAAGTGCAAAAAATGGATATCGCTGTCGATGCCTTCTCGTTAGCAAGCTTTCTGATCAGTGCAGGGTTCATCATGTCAGCCGCGATTCATTTTTTGGTATTTACTCTCTCAGGCTGGAAAAGTTTTTTCTTCTGCAAATGAAAAGGGAGTTTGATTTGAATTTTGTTCTTGCTAAGTGTAAAGCCAATTTCTACAAAGCGCTTTACGTCGTTCCTGCATTGCTTGCTGTGTTATCCCTTGGTTCGCCTGCACAAGCACAGGGCCTCACTGTAACCGATATCACTTCAGCCGTTGATGTTGGTTCTCTTATTCAGACGGGGGCCGGTGAACTAGCAACCATTGTTGCGGTTGCCTTGATTGCCTCTATCGGCTTCATGATTGTGAAGTATGGCATACGTTGGTTCCGTGGCGTAGCCTGATTTTTTTGTGTTCCATCCTTGATGAAAAGGGGCGGGGTGTTTTCGGGGGGTTCCGATTTCTTCCTCGTCCCTTTTTTATGTAAACAGGAAACTTCGCATGGATGCGGAATTGAAAGAATATCTTGACTGGCTGCTGTTGGTCGGTGTGTCGATCGCGATTACTTCCGGTCTGAATGTAGGTCAAACGATGTGGGATTTAGTTCGTCGTGCCGCACGCGAAAAAAACTGGTGGTTGGTCTTCTGTGCCTTTCTGTTTGTGATGCCTGAAACTTCTCAAGCTCAATGTTTTGATGACAGTGTGGAAGATATGCAGATACAAACCTTTGGCGAGGGGGTTGTGGCTCCTGTTTATGGGGTTCAAGCTGTTTATACTCGGCTCGATTTGACGAATCAGCGTTATGTTGAAGTCTCTGAAGCTCTCTGTGGTCCTAATGGTTGTCATTATTCTTCACGCGGTCAACTCTGTTCCATTGGCGATACTTCCATGACTCAACATTGGTGGGCCGTTCAAGGTTTTCCCTCTTCTAATTTGGCACAGTCTTACGGATTTAATAATACTCCGAACGGTACGATTGGCAGTGCAGCGTATCAATGCGATTGCAATGGAACTCCCAGCGGTTGTCCTCCCGGTCATACCTGGGATGGTCAAAGCTGTGTCCCTGACAATCCGTTGCCTCCTTGCGGGCCGGGTTATATTCGTGATGACCTCGGTTTTTGTAATCCCGATCCTAATAACCCGCCTGATCCTTGCGGGCCGGGATACATTCGTGACGAATTTGGTCAATGTAATCCTGATCCTAATAACCCTCCTGATCCTTGTCCGCCAAATCATACACGTGATGAGTTTGGTACTTGTAATCCTGAACCATGCCCGCCGGGTCATACAGCGGATGAAAACGGAAACTGTATTGAAGATCCATGTCCACCGGGTCAAAGTCGTGATGAGAATGGACAGTGTGTAGACGATCCCTGTCCTCCGGGGTTTAGCCGTGATCAGAACGGGGAATGTGTTGAAGATCCGTGTCCGAACGGGCAGGGGAGGGATGAAAACGGCGACTGTGTACCGCTTCCTTGTCCTAATGAGGGTGAAGTCCGCGACATTGACGGTAATTGTGTTGTTCCCTGTGCAAGAGATGAGGTTCGCGATGAAAACGGCAACTGTGTGCCGGGCGAATGTCAAGAGGGGTACTATCGCGACGAATCAGGCCAGTGTGTGCCGGGTTGTCCTGAAGGTCAAACCGCCGATGATGACGGGAATTGTCAATGTCCTGAAGGGACCGAACATAGCGAAGACGGTCTCAGTTGTGTGACTCCTCCGTGTGAAGATACAGACGGGGACGGTTGCTGTGACGAAATCGATCCTGATCCCGAAGATCCTTCTTGTGGTTGTACTCGTACCGAAACGGATACGTGTGGCGAATGTCCAGAGTGTGAAAAGACAATGGACAGCGTGTTACAGGATTACATCGATTTGTTTATGCAGTTTGGCGTTGATCTTACACCGTTTCAAAGTACGGGGGATGTCGGCTTGAGTTGGGTGATTCCGTTACCGCAACGTTTATTTTCATCCGGCACGACACTCGTACTTTATTCGGATGAAAGAAGTATGGATGCAGGGCCAATTAAAACGGCAGTCGGTACGGCTCGTGCTGCCTTCCGGAATATCTGTCTTACAATTTTAGTCTTACTTTCTGTTCGGGCCATTATGAGAATTTTTATGGGGTAAAAAATGCTAGACGATCTGTTTAATTATGCATTCGGCTTTGGTGAGTGGTTTGACAAGTTGATCAACTCGTTGTTGTGTTGGTTCTCACAAGCCTATTGCTGGTTCTTCACTGTGATGACGGATTATGTGTATGCTGCTGTGGCGGCATTCGTGCCAACTGAGCCGGGTTGGTATACCGTCGATATCAGTTCTTTTGCCACTTACTATCAGGCGTGCAATGCTTGGTTGCCATTATCTGAGGCGGCGTTAGCTGTCGCCTTTTGGGCGGGGATTTATATTCCGTATCGCTCATTGCAATTCGTGGTTGCATTCTTCATTTCTTAAGCTGAATTTTTCAAGGAGGAAAGATGGCTTATCGTGATCAATTAATTATCACTGCGGCACCGTCGGGAACAGGGAAAACTTATGTTCGCGGTGTTTGCTACATTGTCAAAGTATTCTTGCCTGATGAGTCGGGGGTTTTGTATTCGAATTATCCGCATGATATCCCCGCCATTCAGGAACACTTTAAAGGGAAGATTGGGCCGGAAGAAATCGAGCGTCGTTTGCAACGTATCCCGCGTGACGTTTTAGATTCATGGATGAATGACGGTTGCGGTCCGTGGGATTACTTCGCCGGGAAAGACGTGAAGGGGGCACACATCGCCATTGATGAGGTGCATAATTACTTGCATAAAAAAAGTAGTACCTCTCATGTTCAACTCTGGAAAAAATTCCTTGGTGAAATTCGAAAACGTGGTGCCACGATTGAGCTGTTGACGCAAGCTCAAAATAAGCTGCCTTCTGATCTGTTAACTGAAGCCGCCTTGCTGATTCGTTTGGTTGACTCTCAGTCACTACAAGATCCCTTGTTCAAAATTGAGTTGGCTGACTGGTACGAAATGCTGGCTTGTTATACCGGGATTTATCCGGCGGCCGTGTGGGAAATCAGGGAGCATCTAGTCGGCACAAAGCACGAAGAAATTTCGCGTCGAAAGTGGCGGCGGGATAAATATTTTTTCAAGCTCTACAATTCTTACAATGATACAGAAGATGGAGAGCAGGGGATTGGGGAACCTCCTCCTAAAATGTATCAGAAATTAAATTTCATCGCCCTTCACTGGTGGTTTCTCAAGAAAAACTTCGAGTCGGTTTTGCCTCGCGTCTTGGGCGTTGCTTTTGCTTTCTGGCTCGTCTCTGGCGGCTTTGTGATGGTCATGAATTATTTCATGGGGCGTATGATGGATACCGCAAAGATCACTGCAAAATCCAAAGTAGGAAAAACACCTGGCGTTGATTCACAAACATTAGCACCTGATGATGAAAATCTCGGTGAATGGGTCACGATTAAACAGCGTAAAGAATTGCAAGATCAATTGGCGTTAGAAAAACAACGCTCTGAATCGTTACAGAAGTTTCGAGATGATGTGAATAAAAACATTGCCGAAATGAAACGGCGTGGTGATCGTATCGGAATGTTATTCCGTGACTACGCGGTGACGGAATCGGGGCGAATGGTTCGTAAGGGAGACGACATTTACACATACATGGGATTGAAAATTATAGATCGGATTAACAAGGATGAGGGTAACGTTTATTTTACTGATGGTGGCTTGTACCACGTTGGGCAGCACACTCGCCGGTTGTCGAACAAGATCGAAGCACTCACGTCTCCAACCCTTCAAACAGTACTTGACGGAACTGGTGGAGGAAGTCAAAGAACAGGACGAAAACGACTCACAGAAGCAGAACGAAAACAGCGTATTAAATTTCAAGGCAGACGCCCAACCACTTTATACACTCCTGCAAGTGATTTCGAAAAACTCAGGGAAAACAATCGTCGCCGATCAGGCTCTCATGAATCAGCCGGTCACTCTGGAAGTCATCGACCAATCCCTGACGTCAACGCTCTCAATGGTGGCTCGTCATCTCGGCGTTGATGTTGCCAAAAATGGCGACGTTTATTTTTTGGGGACTCTCAAGCCGGAAGATTTAGGAGTTTTGGTGCGTCGGGTTCGACGGTTGGATCAGGAAGCATTACAACGAAGTTTGGAGGCGGTACTCACGACAAATGGTAAAGTTCATACGCTGGCTGATGGGATTGTTATTGCGTCAGATTCTGTGGAGGTTCTCCAGAAAGTTGATACGGTCATTGATGCGATTCATAGCAGTGCGGCGGTAAGTTGGGCCGTGCAATTGTACGTGGTTTCGATGACCGATAAGGATGCGAGAGATTTAGGCTTTGATTTGGCACCGGCGGTTGAGGTTTCTTATTCGTTAGCCGCCCTGACCTCTGGTAATCTGGTCGAGCTTGGGAAGATTGAAGCAAAGTTTGATGCCATTTTACGGGCCTCTGATTCGAGATCTACATTAAGGACAATGGCCGAACCGATGTTTTTACTAGCTGATGGGGAAACCGGGACATTTCACAGGGGTGATTCTGTGCCAGTTCCTAAGCGAACCGTGACCGATCAGGGGACTGTTTCCATCACTGGATATGATCAAATTGAGGCAGGGGTCTCCGTTGATGTTCTCGTTCGTGAGGTGACCGATAGCGTGCTGCGTCTGGAAGTGGAATTAAAGCTAGATGAGATTGTGGAATTGTTAAATGGTGAAGCCCCCTTCTTGTCTGGTGAGAATTATAGGTGCAATTCTCTTTTGCGTTCTGGACGCGTTTCTCTCATTGGTTCATTAGAAAGGTCGCGTACGAAGGACATCGCGTCACAGTGGCTTAAATGGGGTTCAGGGAGTGAGAAAGAAAAGTCGATAGTCCAGATATGGGCGAGGGCTTACCGTGTTGATTTGAATGAAAAGCCGAACGAAAGAGCGAGCGGTCCGAGCGAGCGAATGAGTGAGGCTTGGAGTCCTGACTTACTTGATTTTTGATTGTTGTTTTTAGTCTTATTTTGGCAGGTTAGAAATGCTGAACAGTATGGCTTATTTTGAGGTCGTTTTTACTTCGTTTTTGTGTGTCTTTTTTGGTGTTATTTCCAACCTTTTTTATGGCCAAATTAATATTAACCTTGCAAAGGAGAAGAGAAAGAGCTATTTTCGACAGACACTGTAAAACTAGGCTTTTTTGAAAATTGAATTTAACATAACGGACATTATCGGACGTTCGTGGTAGAGTGCTATTTCTAGTATTGAGGTGTGAAGTCACTGTTTCTTGCAGGCCAGTGAGTATGCTTGAAACCGGAGTGGTATTACTCGATTTCCCCTGTTTCGTTGAACATGCCGATCTTACGAAATTTCTCGTAGCGGAGATCGACTAATTGATCGCTGGGAAGCTCCTTCAACTCCTTCAGATTGGCTGCTAATGAAGCCTTCAAAGCAGTCGCCATTTGACGATGATCACGATGTGCTCCCCCCAATGGTTCTGGAATGATTTCGTCAATGATTCCCAGGTCGAACAAGTTCTGGCTGGTAAATTTCAGTGCGTTGGCGGCTTCGTTGGCGAATTTAACATCTTTCCACAAAATGCCTGCACAACCTTCAGGGGTGATGACAGAATAATAAGCGTATTGTAAGACGGCAATACGGTCGCCGATTCCGATTCCCAATGCTCCCCCAGAGCCACCCTCGCCAATCACCACACAGATGATGGGGGTTTTCAGTAGCGACATTTCTCTAAGGTTGACTGCGATGTTGTAGGCTTGACCGTGTTCTTCTGCTTTGATTCCCGGATAAGCGCCTGGCGTATCGATCAAGCAGATGATGGGTATGCCAAACTTTTCCGCCATCTTCATTTTGGAAAGTGCCTTACGATAACCTTCCGGATGAGCACAGCCATAAAAGCACTCGGTACGTTCTTTTAAGCTACGGCCTTTTTGTTGACCAACGAACATAACTTTTTGTCCGTCGAGCTTGGCAAAACCAGTCAGGATAGCACGATCATCACCCATGGCTCTATCGCCGTGTAATTCTACGAATTCATCAAAGACCAATTCGAGGTAATCCAGGGTTTGGGGACGTTCAGGATGGCGGGCAACCTTTACGGTATCCCAGGCATCAAGATTCGCAAAGATCTCGCGTTTCATGCGTGTGATTTCCAGACGCATATTGCGGATGGCATCTTTGGTGTTGGGGGTAGGATCCGGTTCCTGTTCGATTTTTTTGAGCTGTTCTTCCAGATCGTAAATGGGACGCTCGAATGGAAGCTGATTGATGACAGACATGTTTTGCTAGGCCACGTATAAAAAAAGAATGTGTTTATGTAAAGATGCTAGGTATTTTGCAAGTTGCAAGCGATTAATGCAAGATTTTATATTTTTAGATCACGTCTGGCAATTCATCCATAAAAGGAAGATCATCATCGTTCTTGTTTTTTTTCTTGCTCTCGGCGGTCTCCTGAGGTTGCTGAGCCGGTGGTTGTTGCGCTGCTGGGGGTTGCTGCGCCTGTGGTTGTGGCTGCGGTGCCTGAGTTGGTGCCGGCGCGACAGGAGTCTGTTGTGGTGGCATGCCAGGTTGCGGTGGTTGATGCTGAGGATACGGTTGTTGTGGTTGCTGCGGATGACCTGGTGGAGGATAAGCTCCCGGAGGCAGGGGTTGTCCTTGTTGTTGTGGTGGGTGCATCACAGGTTGCCCTGGCATTGGTTGTCCCGGCATGGGTTGCGGTGGCATCTGATACCCGGGCATTGGTTGGGGTGGATACATTGGTTGCTGATACTGTGGCGGGTATCCCCCCGGCATAGGCTGAGGTGGTGGCGGTTGTTGCTGGGGTTTCTTTTCTTTGGGAGGTTCTGGCTTTCGTTTCGGCTTGGCGTTGGCTTTACGTTCGGCTATTAATTGCTCAGCCAGTTTGGGGTCAGCTTTAACCAGTTCCGATAAGCGAGCATCCGCGCGACTGTCCAGTCGCTTTTCTTTCATCGATTCCTTTTCTTCTTTATCTGCTTGCGCTTTTTCCTGAGCGATGACTTCTGAAATTTCTGTTTTGAATAATTTCATATTCCTCATGGAAGAAACGATTTCATCCATTGATTGAAATCGGTCTGCAGGTTTCTTAGCCAGCATCTTCAGTACGAATTCATCAAATTCGGGTGACACATTCGGATTAATGCTCGAAGGAGGTACAGGGCGTTCTGAAATATGTTTTAGAAGAACTTCTTTAGGATTTTCGCCATGAAAGGGAGTTTTTCCAGTGAGGATTTCGAAGATCGTGATTCCCAGGCTATAAACATCCGCTTCCGGACCGAGTGGGAGTTTCTTAATTGTTTCTGGTGCTATGTAAGAGCGTGTGCCCTGAACGGTTTTGGGTTTTCCAAACAACTTACCAATCCCTTTGGCAACGGGTACGGCGAGTCCGAAGTCGATGACTTTGACTTCCGAACTTTTACTGATCAGAATATTTTCGGGCTTGATGTCTTTGTGAACCCAACCTTTTTCATGCATGTGCCCGAGTGCCATCGCTGTTGACTCTACCAGCTTTCTCAGCCGTGATTGTACGCTGAGTTGGTCAGAAGACATTTGCGAACGTAGATTGGGAGCGCGAAAATAATCCATCAGCAAATAAATATGCTTTTTGGATTTCACAAATTTATGAAGAAAGATCAGATTGGGATGATCCAGGGATCCAGCCACTTTTGCCTCGAGCTTCATCGTGGCAACCACTTCCGGTTTTTTCATAGGCTCTGGGAGGAGTCGTTTCATCGCAAAACTGGTCGTTCCACCCTGTTCTTTTACTTCCCAGACTTGCGTCGTGGTGCCATCGGCGATGAGATTGACTAATTCATATTCATCGACAACATTTTCTGCTTCTGCTGTTTCCGTTGTTTCTGCCATCGCGCAACCTCTAGCTTTTGAACGACTCAATGCACTGTTATTCGAAATCATTGCCATTGACTACAATGATCTATCATAAACTGAGTTCGTTTTTAGATGTGATGTGACTCTTATGAACTCAGACAATTGATCTGAAACATTTTCTCACAGCTTATAGTGTAACGAGGTCGAGCCCCTAACGGAACAATGGAATCTAAAAGCTGACCTTTTTTTCAGTTGGTTTTGAAGGAGAACGGCCTGTCGTTTTTCTCTGGGTCGGCTCTGGCTTGCCGACTGTCAGCTTGGGTTGCACTGCAGTTCCATCCGGTAGTGGTTGTGATGTGCTGACTATGATCTCATCATCTTTATTGAAAGCAGCTGAGACAAAGAGCCGTTCTGGGCCGATCTGACCCAGGATTTGGGGAATCAGATCTCTGATCACATTTTCACGAACAATCTGAATTGTTCGTTTTCCTTCAGGGGTGTTCTTGACGGAAATGGTAGGGATTTCCGCAATCGGATAGCGTGGAATCAATGCCACATTCACTGCCTGACCTGGCCGAAACTGATTCCCATTATTATTCAAAATCACGACAGCCGAGGTGATGGAATTCCCCAGATCTCTGAGCTTTTCAAATTTTGGGGCGAGAGGAAGTATTTGGTCAACAGTGGCTTGAGCTGTCTGTTCTTCGACATTGAGATTAATGCTGGTGCCTTTTTGCGCCTGTTCGCGTTCCAATGGGATCTCAACTTGAAGTTTTGAAGTGTCTCCCAATTCCAGAAGTGGCTCCCCTGCTCTGACGAAGGCACCTGGCGCGGCGAAGATTCGGAAGATCTCTCCTTGAAATGGCGCGCGGATATTGGTTTGCTCTAATCGAATGTTGGCGATTTTCAATTCTGCCTCGGCCAGATCCACTTTGGCTTTGGCAATTGCTGTGGCTTTGCCTGTTGCATTTTTTTGTTCCTGTTTGGCCAGTTCCAGGGCTGCTTCTGCGCGCGTGACTTCGGCTTCCGGGATACTGGAATCCAGACGAACTAAAACCGCTTTCGATGTTGGTTTCTCTCCTGACTTGACATCAACTGCATGCACAACGCCATCGATCGGCGAAGATATTACGAGTGAACGTACCGGTTTTAAATTCAACGGAACGTAATAATCACGTGGATGCCTGAGTGAGATTGCTTCTCGCTCAATCGAAACAGTCTGTGGCCCCTTAGTATCTTTCTGTGCAGAGGTAGGAGTGACTGATAGCAAAATCGCTACAATCAGGGAATAGCAGAGGCACTTTTTAATACAAGACACAGACAAGACTGCTTGTTTATCACGGAGGAGCTTCAACATAATCGCGCTTTCGTCTACGAACTAAGTCACACATGAGCAAAAGTTTCTTCGTAGATTTTCGCTAACAATCCCTGCACTTTCAAGCAGTGTTTACTGATCTTTCCCTGATTTCGAAGAAGATGTTGTAAGCTTTTTTGTAAGCAGAGCTACAGATTCTTATTGGCAGAAGACCCATCCCCGCAATTTAATACAACAGGCAGAAGTACAGTTTTTGGTATCAATCCAGAGTTGATGGCACCAGCCACTCGA
Source organism: Gimesia aquarii (assembly GCF_007748175.1). Lineage (NCBI taxonomy): Bacteria > Pseudomonadati > Planctomycetota > Planctomycetia > Planctomycetales > Planctomycetaceae > Gimesia > Gimesia aquarii. The sequence continues at coordinate 3,557,498 of NZ_CP037422.1, read as the reverse complement.
TTTTTCTGACACGCGCGGTGGTCGTTTCAACTCGAAAGTGACGGAGGGAGTATAGCGATCTGATTTGACGATCCCCGTGACTAAAGAAGCCGGAGAGACTTTGGCGGGGGCATTCGCTTTCATCAAATTGCAAGCAGATAATGCGTCGATGGCGTATTCCGCACAATGGATTCCCTTAGCTCTGCTTCCGGTCAAATGATGTTTGATTGAATAAGGCGTTCCCAATTTTTGATCCAGATAATGCTCATATTCAGCTGTCATGGATGGATTAAATTTCGTCTTTGGTTGAAAGATATGAATCGTAGCGGGACGTTGTGTATTCAAATAATTTTTCAGTGTCAGGCAGCGGGCCCCTGTTCCATTCATGCTGTCGTAAACTAATGGTTCGCCATTTCGGATCACAACCATTGCGACATGCGTATAAGCACTTTTTGTGTAAATGCGAACTGCCAGACAGTCTCCTTTGCTGAATAGCAGAGTGCCTGTCTGAACGCGGGAAGAAAGTGAATCGGCCAGTTGGTCGAAAGTTGTAAAATTAGTTGTCATTTGTGGTTTTTCAGCCTGGGCAGGTGGCTGCTCATTTTCATGGGGAATTAGTGGCGCGGAAGCCAGGATCGTAATAGACAGGAATAATGACATAACAGTCTCCTTCTGAAAAGATCAAAACCGTGTTTGTTATGTTCAGATGCAATTGTGCGAGGAATTCTCGAATCTCAGTTAGTTAAATCGATTTTTCCCCCTTCGTGATTCGTAGTTAACGAGTGATTCTTGAAAAAAGATTATAATAAAATCAGCGAAAATCAGAAAATGATGGCACACTGAAAAATTATTCTCACCACAAAACCTGATTTAACGATGATTAATATTGCAGATCTGACGTAGTATGAGCCGACTTTTTTGCGCTCAACATGAAGTGATGTGTAGAGCCGTCGATTGCAACATCGGTGAATAGATCAAGCAAACGATTCGCGTACCATTGATATTGTTTGGTAGAAAACTGTAACAGACCTCCTGGCTTCAAGGCACGCAGACTCATCTGTAAGAAGGCCTCTCCCTGATCTTCGCTCGTGAAATAGGATTTACACGCGAGAACATAATCGTAGGTTTCTGGAACGATGCCCTCTCCTTCTTTGTGTAATTCCACACGAACGTTAGACAAATGATTTTTGGCTATCCCCTGCTCTGTGCATTTCACAGCGCGTGCATTACTGTCAATGGCGTGTACGGTTGCGGTTTCATGACGAGCTGCTGCAACAAACGCAACAATGCCAGAACCACAATCAACGTTTAAGATAGTTGTCTTATCAGAAAGTTCCATGAGGTTAGTCAAAGCACGCGCACTTTGATTGGGACGACGGTGGCTGAAGACGCCAGGTTGCGTAAACGCATGCAACAAGTGATCGCTATCACGAATGACTGTTTCATCGAGAAAGTCTTTTTTATTGGAGAGCGTTTTCTGTTTTTTGCCTTGATAGATGATTCCAAAGTCAGAAACGATTCTCGTCACTTTGCTGAAGAGTGACTTCAGAAATTTATGATATTCGTAATCTTTGATGCGAGGCGAAGCAATGGTCAGCATGCCTCCAATTTGCAGGCAGTGAACGGCAGAGAATGTCAAATCTCGCACATACTCGTCGGAATACTGTTCCGAGAGCGGTAAAAGTGCCGCGTCATATTTACTTTCAGGAAAATCGTTGTCGCAGAGCGCATTCCATTCAATCGAAAGCGGTTGTTCTTCCTGTAAGAGACGACATTTTTGCTGAATGCGGTTGCTAATCGTTTTATCAAAACTGAAACTGTCAACGCAGCTGTCTGGCTGGGCACGTTGTATCATTTGTGTTGTGAGTGGCTGTAAATTTGATTGAAAGCAGAGTGTGTGCTTGGCTTGCCACTCAGGTGCCAAATAGTCCAGCAGCATCTGTTCCGGTGCTGGAGCCATTTTTTTCGAACGTTGTTTCTTTTTAGATTTGCGTGACATAGTATTTCATTTTAGAACGCTTATCAGTTCTGCAAGAAGTGTGAATGGTGGCGGAAGTTGTCAACATTTCAAACGTGTTTCATTGGGATTCAATGATTATAAAACACGGCAGATCAAACATGTCAAGTAATGGTTCTCTGGACAACTGGGAGAAACGGGATGGTCGGCGGGTTGCCCACGCTGTTCCAGAATCTGGACATGTCGTCGCGTATGTTGTGAAACTGAAGACAGCATCTGCTGAAATTCTGACTGGCTGATCAGTCCCGAACAACTGCAAGTAACCAGAATGCCTCCTGGTTTCAGAACATCGAATGCCAAACGGTTCAAGCTGAAGTATCCTTTCAGGGCCTGTTTGATTCCGCTGCGATGTCGCGCCATTTTGGGGGGATCCAGAATGACCGAATCGAATTGTTCTCCTTCTGCTTTTAACTGTTCGAGTACTGCGTATGCTTTTCCAGTTTGGAATTGAATTCGATTACCTACACCATTCAGTTCTGCATTGGCAGTGGCCTGTTCGATGGCGGATGGTGAAGAATCGTAGGCGAGAACTGATTGTGCTTTGCCATGAATCACTGCATTCAGAGCGAAGCCTCCCGTGTAGCAATGCATCTCCAGCAGGCGGTGCCCTTTCAGGTACCTGGCTGCTGCCAGACGATTTTCGCGTTGATCAAGATAAAACCCGGTTTTTTGTCCCGTCACCATGCTCATGCCATAACGAACTCCATTCTCTTCGAGAAAGAAATGTTCGGGAGGTGCTTCGCCATCGAGCAGCTGATCAGAGACTTCCAGACCTTCCGATTCACGCATCCCTTTTTCGGTACGTAACCAGATTCCCCTGGGTTGAAATCTTTTTTTGAGAAACTGGATTACCAGTTCCTGTTTTTGTGAGAGTGCCAAACTGGAAAATTGAACTAGAAACCATTGGCCATAACGGTCAATGGTCAGTCCTGAGAGTTGATCTGCTTCACTAAAGACCAGTCGGCAACCAGTGTTTTCAAACTGATCCAACAAGCCGACTGTTTCGCGCAGTGCAACTGCCTGCTCCAGTCGATGTTCCCAAAAGTTTTCATTCAGGATTTGCTCTTCTTTCCACGCATACAGGCGGACTCGAATGTTGCTATTGGGATTGTATAGTCCGCGAGCGATAAATTCTTTCTTATCTGATTGCAGGATCACCTCATCACCGGCTTGAGGAGATCCCTCAATTTTCGAGATCGCTCCGGCAAAGACCCAGGGATGCCGACCAAAGAAAGGGAGTGCACGTCTTGGTTTGAGAGTTACACATGGTGTTGAAACTGTTTCGGTAGTGACTGTCAAGTCGGACCCTATTGGGTTTGAATCAGTCATGAGAGATTTCTATTCAAAAAGCATCGGTAGAATTTTAGCGTCTATCGAAAAGAAAAAAGGGCGATCACTAACGGAATTGACCGGAAATGAACTGGATTGATGATTACGTGCGCAGGTCTTGTTAAAGACAAACCACGTTGAGTTTTATGATTCACTGGAAGTGGAATTAGGTGTGCGTTCCACTTCCGCAAGGTAAGCCAGCAATCGATCCCGCTCATTTGTCAAATGTCTGACACGCAATAGAGAACGGACCCGCGTGGTTAATTCAATTCGATTCACAGGCTTGGTTAAAAAATCATCACAGCCAGCCTGCACGGATTTTTCAATATCTCCCATTTCATTCAATGCCGTGACGACCAGAATGGGAATATCTTTGGTCTCTTCATTTTGTTTCAGCTGTGCGCAAACTTCATAGCCGCTTAGTTTAGGCATCATGATATCCAGTAAGATCAGATCAGGCTCAATTTCAGTGACCTTCTCAATTGTTTCTTTGCCGTCATATGCCATGAAGGTTTCATAACCTTCATCCAGCAGATATGCGTCTAATAGCTCGCAATTCTGATGATTATCATCAGCGATGAGTACTTTTGAATTCTTCAATGAGATTTCAGACGACATGATCTTTAACCCGTAGTATTAGATAGAAGGAATCGCTGGCCCTTTGGGTCAGCCTGAAATGCCAACCCATGCTTCCTATGTGCAATTTAACTGATTTAACGTAGAATCACAACAACCTGTAAACCGAATTTCCCGGTAGTGAATTGTTTTTCTGGCTGTGATCGTTTCCGTCAGGTTCAAGCGCACCGGCAATTACTACCACATCCGCTCGATTTGAGCTGTGTTGGTTCTGGCTTACAGCCGCAGCCTTGTTTATTACAGCCACAGCTTTTCTTCAAAAGCTCTCTGGCAGGTGATGCTACGATCAGACGACGAAGCAACACTTCATTGATGCGTCCGCGGAATCGGATTTTGCCATCAATCAGTACGACGGGGACACATGTGCCAAATTTTTCCACAAGTGCCGGATCACTATAGATATCAATCAATTCCACTTGAGGCAGATAGGCGGAGTAATCTTCCAGGATCTCGGTTGCTTCTTCGCAGAGGGGACAGTTTTCTTTTGTGTATACCGTGAGTGTCTCAAAGCGCTGTCCAGGCTCTTCCGGGATCCAGTCTCTGGTTTGCTGGGGTTCGTACTTACGTTCTCCCTCTTTCATTTCCGAACTGGAAATTTGCTTTAAAATCGCAATTCCGCCGAAGGACAAACAGAGTGCCAATAGCTTCCACACAGTTGGATTCTGAAACCAGGAACGGGGCATGGTAAAGGGGAGCCAACTCGTACCTGTCAGAGAGAGAGCAAAAATACCTAAGCCCAGAAATAACAAGGTGTTCCCCAAAACAGAGAGTCCTTGTGGAAGTTCTTCTTTGCGTGCAGTCGTGCTCATATCGTGTTTCCTGGTTTATACTCTTTTCTTGGACTTTTTTAGCGTATTCTGCCCGTCATCTCTAAACTATTAATCGAATTTCTACTCAAAATATTATAGTGAATTGCTGCGCTTTTTGAATCTCTTCCCAGTTTTATCCAATTTCGTTGTCATGATTCAGGCAAAATTAAGCTCATTCAAGATAGTGTTCAAATTGTATAGATGTCGCATTGAACGGAAAAAGTGCTTCTGCGAGCGCTCCATTCATTAGATGTGATTCAGGAGATTCCTTAAACCAATACTGGTCAGGCATTAAAACGGATGCTAGAGTGTTATTATTACCTGGCTGAGTAAATAGAGATTCATCGAAGGACACGTTGAGCGAATTGGTAGAGAATGGCGGGAAAACTAACGGCCGAAGGTTTTTTAAACCTGGTAAAACAAAGCGGTCTGGTTTCGGTCGATCAGTTGAAAAAACTTCTTTCCGAATATCAGGAAAAAGGGGTCAAGCTGGGCGAACCTGCTGAGATCGCAGAGGAGCTGATTCGGCGTTCGTTGGTAACCAGATGGCAGGCTACCAAGTTACTACAGGGAAAGCATAAAGGATTTTTCCTTGGAAAATATCGCCTGTTGGATCTGGTTGGTAAAGGGGGCATGAGTTCGGTCTATTTGGCGGAACATGTGCTGATGCGTCGTCGTTGTGCCATTAAAGTGCTCCCCTCCAAACGAGTTAATGACGCTTCTTACCTTGCCCGCTTTCATCGTGAAGCGCAGGCGGTCGCACTATTGGATCACCCGAATATCGTGCGGGCTTACGATGTGGACCATGAAATGGAAAATGAAGCGGAAATTCATTTTCTGGTGATGGAATATGTCGATGGTCGGGATTTACATGAGATCGTGAATAAGAATGGACCTCTCGACTTTCGAGACGCCGTGAATTACATCCGGCAGGCGGCCAATGGTTTGGCTCACGCGCATGAAGCAGATATGGTACACCGGGATGTCAAACCAGGAAATTTGCTGGTTGATTCTAAAGGGGTCGTCAAGATTCTTGACTTGGGGTTAGCTCGTTTTTTTAACGAAGGTGAAGACAAGTCACTGACAATCGCGCATGATGAAAAAGTATTGGGGACGGCTGACTATCTCGCGCCCGAGCAGGCCATTGACAGCCATATGGTAGATTCCCGTGCGGACATCTATAGCCTGGGTTGTACTTTATCGTTTTTGTTGACAGGTCATCCCCCCTTCACCGAAGGTACGCTCGCGCAGCGATTGATGGCGCATCAAACGAAAGAGCCACCACCTATCACTGATGACCGGCCCGATACTCCTGAAGATTTATTGTTGATCATTAATAAAATGATGGCAAAAGATCGCGAGGAGCGATACCAAACTGCAACTGAAACGGCGGAAGCCTTATATGAATGGTTGCAGAAAAATACAGACGATGAGTGGCGACAGAATAATGTGAGTAGTGGTGTCGGTTCCGGGGTTGGGTTAACTCAAAACAGTTCCGGAGTTCAAGAGCAACAGAAAAAAAATCCCGAACTGGCTGCGTTCCTCTCAAATTTGCAGGATGAACCAGTCGTTCCCCAGACAAGTGATTCCGGTAATTTGAAAAAGACGAAGAGTAGTCCTCAGCTTGAGCAGCCAAAAAAGTCTTCTTCCGATGTTCGAGATTCCTCCATTGTGCAAGAAAATAAAATCGGTACCGGATCAACGCGCATTTCTAATGTTGCAGAAACAAAACCTGGAAGTGGTGCAAAAGCTGCTGCACCGGCAGTTGCCGCAAAGGCCAAGCCGATAGCAAAGCCAGTCAAGAAACCTGCGAAGCGACCTGTCAAAAAAGCAATTCCTGTTGCCGAAGCCCTACCAGGTGATTCGGTTGTTATGGAAGCTGAACCGGATGAAGTTGAAGCAGAGTTAGTTGAAGAAGCGACGGCTTCCGATTCCTTTCTCGATGCAATTCCCGGCAGCGATCGTCGGTGGTTTCTCCCTGCTATCGCGGGAGGCGGAGTAGGATTGTTGTTGATAGTGGGGGTTGTGATGTATGCGTTGAAGGGGGAGGGTGACGAACCAAAGCCTGAAGACGCACAGACTGTCCAACCAGAACCAACACCAGACAAGCCTGCAGAACCAGAATCATTACCAGAAGAAATTAAAGTTGGGCCAGAGGAAGATTACAAAACGATTTCTGCTGTTCTCAAAGACATTCAGATTGTCTTCGGGAAAACTTTTGGTGTGGATAACAAACATTATACGATCAAAGTTGCTGCCGGGCAGGAATTAAAAGAGCGGATCAGTATTGATAATTCTCAATTAAATTATCCCAAGGGAATTACGATTGTTGCCGACCAGGGAAAACCAGTGATCTTGGCTCCTGAGGGGCCTGAGCCAATCATTCAGCTACAGGGAATTGAAGGTCTCACAATCGAAGGTTTTCTGATTAGAGCACAAGGCAAAAAAGTGGCCATTCAATTAAATGATTATCTGGTTGGAACGCGATTGAAAAATTTGAAGATAAATGATTTTCAAACTACAGGTATTCTGGCCGATGGAGTGAGTGGACTTGAAAATGAGCCACTGCTCCTGGAAAACCTGAAAATCAAAGCGGGTAATCCACAGGCAGTTGGTGTCCATTTTACTGGTGCGACGAATAGTGGGATTGTTGTGTCCAATCTGCGTTGTTTGAAAACGATGCAAACGGGCATTCAATACTCATCGACAGTGAAAGACACCCATATCAAGGAATCCATTTTTTCAGAGACTGCAACCGGGATACGTTTTGAGTCCTTGGGATATGATTTTATTAACTTGAAACTGACGAACAATACCTTTTTTATTGTGAACTCAGGGATTGTGATTACGGCGATGCCCGGACCCAATAGCGAAGCGATTCAGATTTCCCGTAATCTGTTTGCAACGCTTGAAGGCCCAGAAGCAACTGTCGAACAACAGAACGATCCCAAAGTCTGGGCAAAGATTTTAACAGCTCAGGAAAATTATTCTTCGCGAACCGCGCCAAAACCACTTCCCGCTGACGCATTGGATCTCTTCAAAAATAAAGGGAAGCGGGGCGATGCGAATTTGAGCAATTTCGTTTCGACAACACCCGGAGATGAAAAATTCCTCTCCCCTGCCCCGGATAATCCTGCTCGTAAAGTGGCCGGGACTCCCGGTGGCATGAAACCTTACGTAGGGGCTGTCGCACCGTAAAATCTGATTTGTCAAATTAATTTGAGGTCTTCGTAAATCGCCTCATTGATTTCTTTCGCACGGCGTTGGTGTTTTGGTTCGCCCGGTCTACCATTCGCGACAACAGCGACGACGAGCTCTTTTTCAGGATCGGCAAAGGCAATCGAAGATTGTGAACCACCATGCCCAAATGTATTTTCCGAAGCGTACTTTCCGAACCCGTATGGGACGGTAGTTTCGCCGTAACGGTTTGAATTAATGATAAAGCCGAGTCCATAATCGATAATGTGTTGCAGCGTTAAATCGAACTGGTCGATACGATGCCGGCTGGTCATCGTCTCAACAGTCTGAGGTTCAAACAGAGGTATTCCCTGATTCAGCAGGCATTCATAAAACCAGCCCAGTTCCCGAATCGGGCCTCGTGCATTCCCCCCCGGTGAAGGTTTCACACAGCGCGGTGCTGAATGCCAGTCGGTCAGTTGCATCTCTCCTTTTTCTCGCTGATAGACGTAGGCAATGTTGTCTTGAATCGTTTCAAAGACTTTATCGGGTACACCCAGCCAACTCTGGTTCATGTTTAGAGGTTCCAAAATCAGATCCCGGATCAGTTCGGGATAAGGTTGTTCCATGATGCTTTGCAGGATTTCTCCTAAAATAAACCAACTGGATGAAACGTGGTAACCGGCTGTTTTTCCGATTTGCCAGTTTTCTTCAAGTGGTGTAGTGCATATGCGTTGGATCGTCTCTTCCCAATCCGATTCCGGCCAGCCTGTTTCGACTATTCGAAAGCCAGCTGTATGGTTAAGAATGTGTAGTAAGGTAATTGTTTCTTTGCCGTGTGCGCCGAATTCAGGAATAAAACGTGTCACTCGATCGTCAAAATTCAGTTTTCCCAGTTCCGCTAGGCGTGCAATGGCCATCGCTGTCAGCGGCTTTCCCGCAGAGAGCCAGAGATTAATAGTATCTGCAGTCATGGGAATTTCGGGGCGTGCCTCTCCTACACCGGCGTCTGCAATGACTTCGCCCTGCAATGAGACATAAATTTGCACTCCCGTGTGCAACTCGTTTTCGATGCCGCTCATTATCCGTTGAAAGGTCAATGGAAGACGATCTTCGAGGGACGACACAGGCAACTCGCTTTCAGATAAGATGAGGAGAATTCAATATGTACTTGAGGTTGCTTTTAGCGGAATCGATACGGCAATTCAACCATCACAGACTCGCAGCATTCGTTGTTTAATGGTTTCAAGTAATAATGCAGGGAAACGCAGGCTCTTGATTCCTGTATGAAATGGGATTTGGTATCATTATTGACTTATTCGATAATAGGCTCAAGTTGATGAAATAATGACTGACAACTGGGAACACAAGCGAGAGCATCATGAAGATTACCGCGATTAAAACCTACCCTGTTCGTATTCCTCTCAAACCCGAACGCCGCATGATTTCAGCACTCGGCAAACACGATGTTTCCCAATATCTGGTATTGCGAGTAGAAACAGACGCCGGTATTGAGGGAGCCGGTGAAGCAACAGTCATCTCACGCTGGAGTGGTGAAACGGTCTGGGGGGCACAGGCCATTGTTGATCGCATCTTTACACCGTTATTGCTGGGACATGATCCGTGTGACATTGAAAACGTGAATTTGATTATGGATCGAATCGCACAGGGAAACTGGTTTGCCAAGTCCGCAATCGAGATGGCCTGCTGGGACATAAAAGGGAAAGAAGCAGGCCAACCGGTCTATGAGTTATTGGGAGGTGCTGCGCGGAGTCGTTCGATCAAGTGTCGCTTTTCAATGGGCGCGTATGCTTTGGAACGAGCAGAACGTCGAACTAAGGAACTTGTGGCTTCCGGATTTAGTACGATCAAAGTCAAAGTGGGTACCAATCCGGATGAAGATGTCGCTCGCGTCAAGCTGGTACGCGAAACAATGGGACCGGATTTGGAGTTAACCATCGACGCCAATGCGGGGTGGGATGCAACCACCGCGATCGCGGCAATGGAACGCATGGCTGACTGTAATGTGGTGCTGTTTGAACAACCGACACCACGGGGTGACTTTGCCGCGCTCGCAGAAGTGCGACGTGCCATTCAACCAGAAATCATGGCCGATGATATTTGTTTTGATCTGGAGGATGCAAAAGAGTGTATTCGGAATGAGGCCTGCGATGTGATCAACGTTTATCCCGGTAAGAATGGGGGTATCAGTAAGACTGTCGCGATTGTGAAATACGCCGAGCAACACGGGATTCCTTGTAGTATCGGTTCCAATCTGGAACTTGATATCGCTTCCGCTGCGATGTGTCATTCGGTCGTTGGTTGTCCAAATATGAACATTGAGCAATATCCGGGTGATATTCTCGGTCCTGAATATCATGAAATTTCTGTTGTTAAAAATCCGCTCCAGATCGAAGGCCCGGTCATCACGATTCCTGACTTGCCAGGACTGGGAATCGAAGTGGATTGGGGAATCGTCGAAGTGAATTCAAACACTTAGTGATTTCAGCCAGCTTAGCGGAATTCTCTCTCAACTTAAAATAGAATAATTTAACGGAACAATTTACTCATGAATGAAAAGTACGTTGCATTGATTACCGGGTCAGCCACGGGTGTAGGACGTGCCTGTGCCCAGCGCTTTGCCGAAGAAGGCTTTGATATCGTGGTGAATTATTCCCGCAGTGAAGCAGAAGCCCTTGAAACGAAATTCCTGGTGGAGGCAGAAGGGGGAAATGTTTTACTCATTCAGTGCGATGTGAGTGATGATGCAGCCGTACAAGCGATGATTGGCGAAGTGGAATCTCAATGGGGACGTCTGGATGTGCTTGTAAATAATGCGGGTACGACTGAATTTATCGAACACAAGGATCTGGACGCAGTGACCGAGGAGATTTGGGACCGCATTCTGGGGGTGAATTTGAAAGGGCCGTTCTTTTGTGTTCGTGCGGCAGCACATTTATTACGGATCAGTGATTTGGGATCAGTGGTGAATGTCAGCTCCACCGCAGGCATTGATGGTCGTGGTTCGAGTGTTGCCTATTGTGCAAGTAAAGGTGGTTTAAATACGATGACTAAATCACTGGCCCGTGCTCTCGGACCTGAGATTCGCGTGAACTCCGTTTGCCCCGGTCCAATTGACAGCCGCTGGCTCAAACGAGTGATGACAGATGAACAACTGGCCGAAGAGACGTCGGGTTATCCGATTCCCCGCCCTTCTCTACCCGGTGACATTGCCGATACAGTGTTGTATCTTTCGCTAGGAACGACTCTGAGCACCGGACAGTTATTAGTCGTTGATGGTGGCAGGACGATGTAGAGTGTTGTCTTACTCAGATTGATTCCAGTAAATTTTCAAATTGTGTGAATTACGACCGGCGGCAACAATATCGATTTTCCCATCGCCGTTCAGATCGCCCAGTCGAATGTCTTCGCAGGCCATCCCGTTCTCATCGATCCAGGCAGATTTCCAAATCTTGCCTGAAGCGTCGGTCGACCAATAGACTTTGACCCCCACTTTCTGATCTTTGTTAGGAGAACGCCAGCCAGCCACGATTTCCTGACGCCCGTTTCCTGAGAGATCTGCGGTCGCAATTGCGTGGCCGGCTTTGATGTTCTCGTCAAGCACCTGTCGACCTGAAATCTCAGTTGGTTTCGTTCCAGATTGATACAATACCAGTTTGTCGCCATGCAGTGGTTCAATGGTTGTGATGAATTGGTTGAAGGGGGCTATGTGCCCCATACGAATTTCGCCGCTACCTTCGATGACAGGAAAACGTTCTTTTTTCCACTCTCCCTTGTCATAGGAAATCAGCATTGCGCCTTCACGACCTGCATAGAGAATCTCTTCTGCTTCTGTATGGGGATTCCATTGAGCGGGGTCAAGATTGTGTGTGACATGTAACGTGTCTTCGATCACCGTTTGCTTCCATTTGTCTTTGGGATTGGTGGGCTTCTCATAAGCAATCAACTTCACACCGGCACCTTCCCCTTTTTTATTTCCTTTGCCATGCAGGGGAGAAACAACGAGTGCAAAACGATTTTTTCCCAGCTTGACCCAACGCATACGATGAACAACGGGTTGATTGGGAAGTTTGATGGGATTCCATAACTGCGTTCGATCTTTGGGAGGTTCGAGATAGAAAACCGCTCCCGAATTCAGTGTATCGCCGGGGTTCCACTGTCCGCCGACTGCGATTTCGACTTTCCCGTCGCCGTCAATATCACGAGCTGCAATGCAAACATTATCTCGTTCGGTCAAATTTTCAGCAATCACATGCCGTTTCCAGGTGGGATTCTGATACCAGACGAATTCTTTCTTATCTGCCAGTAGGATGTCTGGTTTTCCATCGCCGTCCACATCGCCAATGGCGGTGCCATAACCGATTTCAACCGTATCATCAATGGTTTGCGGTTTGAATTTTGGTGCGTGGTTCGCAGAAAAACAAACGTTTGTTATAAACAGGCAGGCAATGAATGAAAGATGTTTCATCGGAGAAACCTTTTAGCGGCAGGAAAAAATCTGGTTGTTGGGGTCACTATTATGATTGGAGCCGATCTGATCTCGGATTGCAAGGAATTCACGAAATGGAGAGACAAACGATGAGAGGAATGCCAGTCCTCACAGCTGCAAGAGAGTGAATTCTACCAGTCTGCTCAACTAAATAACTGTTTGAGTGGTTCCCCATCTTCGTTGATTGGAACCGGGCGGTTCAGCGCATCGGGTAACATTAAGCCCGGGTCAATGCCCATGGCCCAGTAGATGGTGGCGGCCAGATCTTCCGGGCTGACAGGATGTTCAACCGGTTTGGAAGCAAGTCGGTCAGAGCGTCCGTAAGTGGTACCTCCTTGAATGCCGGCACCGGCGATGAGAGCCGGGAAGAGTTGGCTCCAGTGACCGCGGCCCCAGGAATTGTTTGGTTTGGGAGTGCGTCCCATTTCTCCCATGGCGATCACGAGTGTTTCGTCCAGCATACCTCGTTGATCCAGATCCGCTAATAACGCAGCGGCTCCTTGATCGAACGTAGGCAGTAAATGGTGCTGCACATCATCACTGTTGCGGTGCGAGTCCCAGCTATAACCGTCTACACAATCATAGTGCACGGTGACAAAGCGAACGCCTGCTTCAACCAGTCTGCGCGCCATCAGGCAGGACTGACCAAAGAGATGACGTCCGTACTGATCACGGAGTGATTCTGGTTCTTTTTGAATATTCAAGGCATTGCGCGTGCTGTCCGAAGTCAGAAGTGCCAAAGCACGTTGACGAAACTGGTCAAAGATCTGTGAGTCGGCCTTGTCAAAATTTCGCTTCATATGGTCAAAGTGTTTGAGTAGCGCGATGCGACGACGGATCGTTTTGAGAGGCACTTCTGGTGCAAGCCCTTCGATCTCATAACTTAATTCTTCATCAGTGCAGTCACGCCAGTAAGGATTGTCTGTTGAGTCCCGTTGATCGACGGTCGTTGTCAGTGGATTATATGCACGCCCTAACCAACCTGCATATTCACCCGGTCGAAGGTAACGACCACCCGCCTGCAAACGTCCCAGACGATTGGGGACTACCGAGTAGTTCGGCAGATCACGTTCCAATCCTCCCGGTGTATGTTGAGTCAAATATTCCACGACCGAACCCACCGAAGGCCAGTCTTTGGGAGTGGCGTCAAAGCCCGCGCCGATGGGAATGTGCCAACGTTTTCCGGTTTGAATGTAATGGCCGCCGCCACTGTGATCATTGAATGTGTGAGTCATGCTGCGAATGACAGAATATTTATCAGAGACATTGGCCAGGTGTGGCAAATGTTCGCTGATGAGTAGCCCGGGGGTACGGCAGTCGATTGATTGAAACGGGCCACGAATTTCGCTGGGAGCTTCTGGTTTGAGATCAAATGTTTCGAGCTGACTGGGACCACCAAACAGAAACAGAAAGATGACTGATTTTGCACGCCCCCCTTGAAAGGGATCGGCTATCTGTTTTTGTTCCGCCTGTAAGACCTTAGGTAGACTGAGGCCAAGCAGCCCGGCACCGCCCGTTGTAAGAAGTTCCCGTCGTGTAATTCCATTACCGGTTCGGCTTGGATGATTCAGGATCGAGAACATAGTAATATCCTTTCGCTTGTTTTAGTTTAGCACGTGATATTAACTCGGTCTGATGCTGCGAGGATAACTTGAGGTCGGTTTGATTATTCTGCTGCACCATTCTAACAACTGATCGGTTGTCTGTCTCTATGATATGTAGTTTTTTTTATATGTTTTTACAAGACGCAAAAAAGTAGTACAGAGCTGTGGGTTTTGGTGAAATGATTGGGTAGAGTTGATATCAGCTCTCTGAAAAGTTCGATGATGAATCCAACCACCATCAAATAGGAGAGAGTTCTTACAGCGCGACTTACCGGCTTCCATGATTTTCAGGAGAGACTACCAATGCTTTCGATGCGAAAACAGGCTGTGATACTTGCTCTAGTTACTTGTTGTTATAGTTTCCTGAATGAGACTGCTTTGTTACAGGCAGAAGATTGGCCACAGTTCCGCGGTCCGAATTGTTCGGGAGTTTCCACTGCGAAGAACGCGTTACCGGCAAAATTCAGCGATCAGGAAAATGTCATCTGGTCGGAGAAACTGGGAGATGGCATCGGTTGCCCTGTTGTTGCTGCGGGGCGTGTTTTTACCTCAGGTATGGTGGGAAAAGACAAAGTCGCACTGTATGCCTTCGATGCCGCGACCGGGAAAAAAATGTGGGAACGTGTCTGGAAGACCGGCGAACTGCTCGAGATTCATAAGACTAACAGCTTTGCCGCAACGACACCCGCTGCCGACGACGAACGCGTTTACTTCTACTTCAGTACGCTCGGCATGTTGGCTGTTGACGCAGAAACAGGAGCTGACATCTGGCAAAAGAAACTTCCTGTGCCTTATTTTGTATTCAAATGGGGGGCGGGTATGTCCCCTACGCTTTATAAAGATTTGGTACTCTTCTGTCAGGACGATGACCTGGCACCTGCGTTCTATGCATTCGACAAGGCAACCGGAAAGATTGTCTGGAAAGATGATCGCAGCGATCAGGCTGTGAACTATTCACATCCGGTGATTTGTGAAACTGACAAGGGCGACGAGATTATTGTTGCCGGAACCGGCAAGTTGATCGGCTACGATCCGAAAACCGGTAAGCGGCTCTGGAGTGCCCGTACATTGTTACGCAATATTAAAACGACCCCTGTCAGCCGTGATGGCATTATTTATGTAGCACTCCAAAGTGGTGGGATTGCCAATCAGTGGCTGGCTTCTATCGATCGTTGGGAGACGGGCAACAGCGATGGGAAAGTGACCAAAGACGAAATTCAGGCGTTTGTCGGCAAAGTCAAAGTACCCGAGGCCTTTTATAAAAAGACATTTGATCGGGGAGACCTGAATAAAGATGGTGCCCTGGAAGGCAAAGAACTGGACATCGCGTTTCTGCCACCGGGTAATGAGGCAGGTGCGAAGTTTGGAGAAGAACCGGCACAGCAGTTTATCCTGGCAGTGAAAGGTGGTGGTAGAGGTGATGTGACCAAATCACATTTACTCTGGAAACATCCAACCAAACACACCGACCACATTGTCTCGCCTTTAGTCACGGCAGATCGCATGTTTCTGGTCAAGGGAGGCGGGATTTCAACCTGTTATGAAGTGGGGAAAGGCAAAAAGCTCTGGGGACCCAAGCGAATTCAAAACGAAAGTGAATATTTCGCGTCTCCGATTTTCGGCGATGGGAAGATTTATGTCGCTGGCGAGAACGGCAAGATCGTTGTGTTGGAAGACGGCCCGGAGCAAAAGATTCTTGCTAAGAACGACATGGGCGATTCCATTCTGGGTACTCCCGCGATTGCCGACGGTCGGATGTTTGTTCGCACACGCAGCAAGTTGATTTGTGTGAGTGAGAAGTAGGGTTTGGAATGCTGAGGTTGTCAGTGAATTTAGGCTACAAGGTGTCGAACGACATTTTTGTAACATTTGTCAGCTCTGTTGTGGTCATGCTCATGCTGAGTCTGAATTCAGCTCTGTCTGCTGAGGTGAATTCTGCCAAACCGGTTCTCGTCCATTATATGCCCTGGTACGCTTCCAAGCCTGTCAGTGGCGAATGGGGATGGCACTGGACAATGGGTCGTTTTGATCCCGAAAAGATTCGCAGTAATGGCCAGCGCGAGGTGGCCTCTCATGATTATCCGCTGATTGGTCTCTATGATTCGAATGATCCCGATGCGCTCGAATGTCAAGTGCTTCAGATGAAAATGGCTGGCATCAATGGCGTGATCGTTGACTGGTATGGAATTTCTGACTTTCGGGACTATGGTCACATTCACCGCAATACACGGCATCTGGTCAAATTTATCAAACAAGCGGGACTCAAATTTGCAATCTGTTATGAAGACCAGACCATCAAGCATATGCTCGAGAACAAATTCATTTCGCAGCAGGATGCGGTTACACGGGGAAAGGAAGTTTTCAAATGGCTTGACGAACATTGGCTTACCGATGATGCCTATGTCAAACTCCAGGGCCAGCCGATTCTTCTGGTTTTTGGGCCTCAGTTTTATCACAAAGATCAATGGCTCCAGCTCAAAGCTGGTTTGTCTCGGCCTCCCCAGCTCTTTGGTTTGCCGCATCTGACAAAATCGGCAGGCTTTGATGGGATGTTTCTCTGGCCTCCTGTCTCAGGTGGGAAAACAGTGACTCCCGATGAGTGGCAAAAACAACTTCGCACTCAATATAACAAATCATCGGCAGAGCCGATTCTTGCCGTAGCCTTCCCCGGTTTTCATGATATTTACGAGCAAGCTGGTTTACATAAGAGTTATGGATCGATTGAAGCGCGGAGCGGCAAGACCCTGGAGGAATCATTGAAACTGGCTGCAGAGAGTGACTCCCCCCTGATTCAGATTGCAACCTGGAACGATTACGGCGAAGGAACCATCGTTGAACCTGATACAAAACGTGGCTATCAGTCTCTGGAAATGATCCAAAACTTCATCAAGTCACAGGACCGCAATGTCACGACCGCAACTGCCAAGGATTTACGATTGCCAGCGCGACTTTATCAACTGAAAAAACAGAATCAAAAACAACCAGATGAGATGCAAAAACTGAAAAAAGCGGCTGCGTTTCTATTTGCGAGTCAGTATGATGCGGCACGTGAAATTCTTGAGTCTTACCCGCTAAAAAACCGTTGAATTTGTTCTCAGCAACGACAGCATTTGGCACACTTGTGAGCCATTCTCTGCGCTGAATGATCCCGAGGCTTGATTTCCTGTTGAAATTCGCTATTATGCACAATCGATTGTGCAAAGGGGTTCTATGAGTCAGTCTGCGAACAAACAGATAACATTAAAAGAGGTGGCAGAAGCGGCCGGAGTGAGCGTTTCGACGGCTTCTCGAGCTCTGGCGGGGAAAGCGGAAGCCTATCGCATCAGTCGTTCAACAGAACGCTCTGTGCAAGCGGCTGCGAAACGATTGCAGTTTCAACCCAGTCTGTTGGCGAAGTCATTGCGTTCTCAACGTACCAAATTGCTGGGTGTAGTCCTGCCGAACATCGCCAACCCGTTTTTTGCGTCGATCGCCCGAGAAATTACATTAGCGGCAGAAGAGAATGAGTTCTCAGTGCTCCTGGCAGACAGCCAGGAAAATGGCGAGACTGAAGTGCATCTAGTCGAGCAATTGCAGGCTCGACAGATTGAAGGTCTGGTGGTGTGTCCCGTCGGGATTCAAAATCAGCACCTTACCAAAATTACCAGACAGAACTTACCCCTGGTGTTGGTAGACCGAGGATTTGCACATAAGGATTTAGTCACGGTAACCTCCGATCATCGTGAGGGGGCTCGTGTAGCGACAAAGTTACTAACTGATCAGGGACACCATCAGATTGGTGTATTACAGGGCCTTCCCGATACATTGCCCAACACGGAACGTTTAAGAGGTTACAGTGAAGAACTCAAACGTTGTGGGATCACCTTTGATCCGACATTGATTGCAGGAAATCATTTCGATGAATCCTCGGGCTATCATGCCGCACATCAATTATTATCCGCTCATCCTGAGATCACTGCGCTGTTTGCATTCAGTAACCAGAATGCCTTAGGGGCACTGCGGGCGACTGCGGAACTGGGACGCAACATTCCCGACGATCTTTCATTGATTGCCTTTGATGATCATCCTTTTGCCGCTTATCTGGCCGCACCGCTCACATCGGTTTGTCAGGATGTAAGTCAACTGGGTCGCGTTGCCGCGAGTTTGCTGATGGAACAAATCAAAACCGGAAAACAACCCATAGAAAAACAACATCGTATTCCTGTCGAAATCATCAACCGATCTTCGATTGCAAAATTCGAGTGAGCATAAACAAAACAACTTTGAGAAAGGTTTCAAAAAAATGAATCAAAATGCTAAGACGTTCAACTATCGATACTCATTGATCGTTTGTAGTTTTTTTTGTTGCACACTGTTATGGATGAATGCGATAGTGAAGGCAGAGGAACCAGAGCGTCCTGTTCCGCTGATCTTTGATACCGATATCGGGAATGACGTAGATGATGTTCTGGCACTCGGGATGATTCATGCACTCGAAGCCCGCGGCGACTGTAAATTGCTGGCCGTTACAATTACGAAAGACAATCCACTGGCTGCATCGTTCACAGACGCAGTGAATACGTTTTACGGCAAAGGTGAAATTCCGATTGGCATCTGCCGCAGTGGTGTGACTCCTCAGAAGGGTAAGTTCAACGTACTGGCCCAGAAAAAAGACAATGGCAAATTACGCTATCCCCATGATTTGAAAGATGCCAAACAGATTCCCGATGCTGTAACGGTCTTACGCAAAGCATTGGGCGGTGCGAAAGATGGTTCGGTGGTCATTGCACAAGTCGGTTTTTCGACCAATCTGGCGAATTTACTGAAATCGACCGGAGATGACATCAGTCCGTTGACTGGAAAACAACTGGTGAAGCAAAAGGTCAAGTTGCTTTCGATCATGGCGGGGGCCTTCGAAAAGATTCCCAGAAAAGGCAAACTGGTTGATCATCTCGAATATAATATTATTAAGGATATCCCAGCCGCGCAAAAGCTGGCTCAGGAATGGCCGACACCCGTTGTATGGAGTGGTTATGAAATTGGTCTATCGGTACCCTATCCGCATGAAAGCATCGAAGAGGATTATAATTACACGCCTCATCACCCGTTAGCCGAGGCATACATTCTGTATAACCCTCCGCCTCACAATCGTCCGACCTGGGATTTAACGAGTGTGCTTTATGCTGTTTTTCCTCATCGCGGATATTTTGGTCTTTCGGATTCAGGAGACGTCGATGTGAAAGACAATGGTCTGACGACATTTAAGAAAAATGATCAAGGTCACCACCGCTATTTAAAGCTGAATGATGCCCAACGCCAGCGGCTGATCGAAGCGCTCGTGCAGCTTTCCAGTCAACCACCTGCAAAATAGTAGCGAAGGTGGTTTGATGACTGAAAAGCAACAAGCGAAGATCACTGTAGTCGGTTCCATCAATATGGATTTGATGATCCGTGCGTCAAATCTGCCACTCCCTGGTGAGACGGTCATTGCTGATTCTAAAGTGGAAAATCCGGGAGGCAAAGGCGCGAATCAGGCCGTGGCAGCGGCCCGGATGGGTGCGAGTGTCACAATGATTGGCTGTGTGGGAGATGACAGTTTTGCTACGCAATTGTTGGAGAACCTTGCAGAAGAAAACGTTGATACATCGCGCATTACACGGCGGGAGAATACCGCTAGTGGTGTCGCAGTAGTGATGGTGGAAGAGAGTGGCGAGAATGCGATTCTCGTTGTGCCTGGTGCCAATGCTCTGGTCAATCAGCAGGAGATCGAACAGGCAAGACAGGTGATAAGCGACAGTGATGTTTTGTTGATGCAATTAGAGGTGCCGCAGGAAATCGTCGCGTATACAACACAGATCGCACGCGATGCGGGAGTACCTGTGATTCTCGATCCGGCCCCTGCTCCGCTTGAATGTTGTGCCGATTTATTGAATGTCGATTTGATTTGCCCCAATCAATCCGAGGTAGCGGCATTGCTGGGGAAACCGGTTGAGTCAATGGACGATGCAGTGTCGCTGATGAAAGAACTGACGCAGCTTGGTCCCAAACAGGCAATCATCACGATGGGGGAACAGGGAGCCGTTGTGTTTGATGGGGAGACCGTTCAAACAGTGCCATCATTTGCCGTAGAAGCCATCGATTCTACAGCTGCCGGTGATGCGTTTGCAGCGGGAATAGCCGTTCGCCTGGCAGAGCATGCGAGTTTGATCGAAGCGGTACAGTTTGCTTCCGCCGCGGGTGCGTTGGCTGCATCGGGCGCAGGAGCGCAAACAGCGATGCCGACGCGAGAACAAATCGAAACACTTTTAAAACAACAATAAGAGGAATGCTCAAATGAACGAGTTTAGAAGACATTGGCATCATAGTTTATTGTTGGCGCTCTGTTGCCTGCTGATGAGCTGCATAGAAAACAGTGATCAGAAAGCTCAGCAGGTTGACGTCAATTCGGGAGATAAAAAACCACGAATTGCTTTGATCATGAAGTCACTGGCGAATGATTTTTTTTCTTCCATGGCGGAGGGAGCTAAAAAACATCAACAGCAAC
Source organism: Gimesia aquarii (assembly GCF_007748175.1). Taxonomy (NCBI): domain Bacteria; kingdom Pseudomonadati; phylum Planctomycetota; class Planctomycetia; order Planctomycetales; family Planctomycetaceae; genus Gimesia; species Gimesia aquarii. Next base: position 3,536,914 of record NZ_CP037422.1, on the reverse strand, counting down.
AAGGGGATGAATATGAACTGATCGTCAACGGAATCAAGGATGAGCGAGATCTCAGTCGTCAGGTGGCACTGGTTGAAGAAATGGTAGCTAATGGTGTGGATGCAATTGTGATTGCACCTGCGGATTCAAAGGCACTGGTTCCCGCGCTACGTCGCGCGCGGGAAGCGGGGGTGGTGGTCGTTAACATCGATAACAAGCTAGATCAGGAAATCCTGGAAGCGGAAAAAATTTCAATTCCCTTCGTTGGGCCCGATAATCAAGCGGGAGCCAAAAAGGTGGGCGATTTCCTGGCTTCGAAGCTGAAGTCGGGCGATGAAGTGGTTGTGTTAGAAGGCATTCGGACCTCTTTTAACGGAACACAGCGGCGACTTGGTTTTGAAGCGGCGATGCAGGATGCGGGGATCAAGATTGTAGACAGTCAATCGGCACAATGGGAAATGAGTATGGCGAATACTCTGGCCCTTTCGATGCTCAGCGAGCATCGGAATGTCAAAGCGATTCTGGCAGCGAATGACAGTATGGCTCTGGGGGCGTTAGCGGCCGTCAAGAATAATAATAAGACTGGCGAGGTGGCCATTGTCGGATTTGATAATATCGCTGCCGTTCAACAGGCAATTCGGGATGGTCAGATCCTGGCGACGGCCGACCAGCATGGCGGTGAGCTGGCGGTGTTTGGAATTGAACACGCATTGCGTTTGATTGAGGACCCGGATGCGAAAGTTGAAGATCGCGAAACCCCCGTCGATCTCATTACCGCTGAGGTTCTGAAATGAATGGTGAGTCGCAGCCGCTCCGTCTTACCGTTCACGAGCTATGCAAGGATTACGTTGTACGGGTATTGTATGACGTGCAGTTTGAACTCAAAACAGGCGAAATCCACGCGTTGTTGGGAGCCAATGGTGCGGGTAAAAGTACGCTCTGTCGGATTATTGCTGGTTTAACGCCAGCAACTTCGGGCAGCATGACTTTGAACGGCGAGTTATACAATCCCCGCGATAAACGCTCTGCCGAGTCGTTGGGTGTCCAGATTGTACAACAGGAACTGAATCTGATTCCGACGTTGACCGTCGCTGAAAATCTATTACTGGGACACTTTCCACAGCGGTGTGGGATCGTCAATCGAAAGTTACTCCATGCACATGCACGAGCGGCTTTGGATCGATTCGGGTTAAACGATATCGACACCAATCAAATGGCGGGTAGCCTCGGTATCGGCCAGCAACAGATGCTGGAAATCGCAGCGGCCCTGGATCGGAATTGTCAGGTGTTGATTCTGGATGAACCGACGGCGGCGTTGAGTGCCGGTGAAACCAAGCGGCTGTTTACGCGACTCTCTGAACTGCGAAAGAATGGTGTTGGCATTATTTATATCAGTCATCGGCTGGATGAGATCGCTCAGATTGCCGACCGCCTGACTGTGTTGCGAGATGGCAAATTTGTAAGCACTCATCAGGTGGATGAGTTCAAACCGATCGAACGAGTGATTGATCTCATGACGGGAGAAACTGAGGCGGCTCAGCACGCGATTCAGAATCATCGGTCTTATGCAATAGATCAGGAAATGATTCGTGTTTCGGGATTGGGGCGCGCGTCCGTGGTTCAAAATGTGAATTTTTCAGTCAAAGCGGGTGAACGTTATGGAATCGCTGGTTTGGTGGGATCGGGGCGTACTGAGCTGTTACGTTTGATATTTGGAGCTGACCGAACGGACAGCGGAGAAATATTTTTACGGGGGGAAACATCGCCTTATCAGTTTGACCATCCTCATACAGCAGTCTCACAACGACTGGCAATGGTGACGGAAGATCGCAAGCAAAACGGGTTGTTACTTTCACAATCGATTCGGGTGAATACGACACTCTCCAGTATGGAATTGCTGGCTGGTTCCGTTGGTATCATCAATTGCAGTCAGGAAAAGAAACTCGTTGAAGTACAGCGGGAAACGATGCAAATTCACGCCCGCAATATCGAGCAAAGTGTGGGGACGCTGAGTGGTGGCAATCAACAAAAAGTGGCGGTGGCAAAGTGGCTGTTGAAAGACGCGGATGTGTTTCTATTTGATGAACCGACGCGCGGCATTGATGTGGCAGCCCGTAGAAAGATTCATCAGCTATTCGACAAACTTGCCGAACAAGGTAAGGCACTCATTATTGTAAGCAGTGATCTGGAAGAACTATTCGAAACCTGTGACTGCATCGGCGTGATGTCGGCGGGGAAACTGGTTTCAGAATACACGCGTGAAACCTGGTCGTACGACGCAATCATGCAGGATTGCTTTTCAGGATACACACAACCAGAGACATGCTCTGTTTCAGGATCAAACTCATGAACGACTCCCCTGCCCCTGTTTCCGAGACGCCTTCTGCTTCGCGCTCTGTCAGCGAAAACCTGATGTCTTCGCTCCTGCAATACGCGGGATTGCTGGGTGTGCTGGCGCTGTTAGTTCTGATCTTCAGTATGATGAGCCAGAATTTTCTGTCACAGCAGACTTTGATCACGATTGCTAATCATATTCCTGATCTGACGGTGATTGCCGTGGGGATGACGCTGGTACTGATTATCGGTGGCATTGATTTGTCGGTAGGGTCGTTACTGGCACTCTCATCAGCCGTACTGGGGGTGTTGATGGTTAACTATGGCTGGCCGCTTTGGGCGGCGGTTCCCATCTGTCTGGGAGTGGGAGCGTTTTGTGGTGTGTTGAATGGTGTAATCAGCGTCAAAGCGGGCATCCCATCGTTCATCGTTACATTGGGCATGCTGGAAATGGCACGCGGCAGTGCGTATCTGATGACCGATTCACAGACAAAATACATCGGCTCTTCGATTGAATGGATTGGCGTGCCAATGAAGGGCCTCGCGTTTTCGCCTGCGTTTTTGTTGTCGCTAGTGATCGTTTTCGTGGGGCAATATTTGCTCACACGGACTGTGTTTGGCAGATACTGTATCGCCATCGGCACAAACGTGGAAGCAGTGCGCATGTCGGGCATCCGCACAGCTCCCTATTCGATTACCGTGTTCACAATCAGCGGTTTGATGTGTGGTTTAGCTGGCATCATGCAAACTTCCAGACTTTCCACTGCCGACCCAAACGCCGCCGTCGGATTAGAACTGGCGGCCATCGCAGCCTGTGTGATCGGCGGTACCAGCCTGATGGGCGGTCGCGGTTCTGTGATCAATACGTTCTTCGGTGTGCTGATCATCGCTGTTTTACAAACGGGGTTGGCTCAGGTTGGTGCTTCGGATCCGATTAAACGTGTGATTACGGGAGCGGTGATCATTGTCGCGGTGTTACTGGATGCAGCGAGGCAGCGGTGGAAACGGCGCGGGTGAGCTGGTTCTATACCAAGCCTAACATAGCAGCTGTGTTTCTCAATAGTTGAGCTATTTTACATAGTTTTCGAATCAATTTCTAAGAGAACTCTGTCGTCTGCCGATTATTAAATAAAATTGTTTACATGAAAATATAGTGTGTTATAGTGTTGACGCAATTGGGTTTTGTTGGTTTTTAGGACACTTGAATTTTATGAAAATGTATAGTTTTTTCAGTGAATAAATCTTTTGGTCCTATATTATTTTTAAAATCGAAGTACACAAATATTGAATTTAGGAGATCAACAGAACCCATTTTATTGCTTTGGAGATTAATTATGTCTCGGTACTCCCCATTTCTGATATTGCTGTTGGCTATTTCAACAGGATGTAGCAAAGGAAGGGTTGAGGAGGGCAAAGAATTTGTTAAGTTTCCCTGGCCACCTCCAAAAGCTTCTGCTCAGAGTCTCATCCCTAGCTCATATTTTGAAAACGAGTCTGGCAATACTCTCTTTGTTAAGGATATCGATCAAAAGATTTGCGATGCGCTAACTGCACAAGGTTATTCTGAACGCAGCTATTTTGCCGTTCCTGGTGGCTTTGCCCTTGTGACGAGGCTGGAACAATTCGATGAAAATGGAAAATCCAAGGCACCTCCCGATCGTTGGGTGACTGATATAAGACCAATGCGTGGTTTTTCTCTGGGCGAGTACATTCGCACTTTGTTTACCGCGAGTCCCGGGTATTACAGAATTATTGTCTTCATTGTAACGCCGGTTCTGTTTGACCAGACAAATCAAGAAGTGAACCGAGATGAAGCGATGGCATGGTTGAGGAGCGGCTTAAATAATTTGCCCGATGATGTCGGCGCGCAGGAATATTCTCAGAGCCACGTATGCACGGCTTTGATTTATGAATTCAAGCAGCCAGAGAAAGGAACTGATGCTGAACTCAGTGTGCCGGGACGGCTTTCCGGTATGGAGCATTTGACAAATGCGGGTCTGTTTGAGGAATTAAAGAAATAAATAATTCAGATGGCGAAAAGTGATTTGGACTGAGGGGGGGAGAGATGACCGACCGTATTTTGCTCGCTGAAGCCCGCTGGGGACTTTCGAAGATCTGGTTTTTCTGGGGAGGGATGCTCTTTACAATTATAGTGGTGCAATCTATTTTTGGCAGGTACGGTGAACAGGTCAAAGAAGCATGGTCCTGGTTTATTCCGACAATCATTCCAACACTCTCTTTAATGATGGGGGTGCTTGGCGCGGAAGCGATGCTCAGCGGCGATGACGTTCGCAATGTAAAAAAGAACTTTTATATTATTACCTGGTGGCTTTCGTTTGGTTATCTGCTCATACTATCGATTACAATTCTATTGGAACCCTTCGCACCGATGAATGTCATCGAACTTTATCTGCTATCAAATTTTTGGCTCTCGCCTCTGCAGGGAATTGTGGGAGGGGGGATTGCACTGTTATTTACCTCGCAACGAAAAGAATCCTCTCCAAACACTCCGCAGCCTATTGAAGAATAATCAAATGAGAGTAATTTAATAAACAGTTCTTCTTGATAGTACCATCCAACTACCGATCAACAATTGTTATTACAAGATTATCCCTCCCAAAACTTAATTAAACCGCAACGAATACAGATTCGCGTCTTTGAGTTTGATTTTGAGCCTTACGGATTTGCTGGCGAGCTGTCTGATATCGGAGTCGGTTTTTCAACGGATAGGACATAAGAGTGTATCGCCGAAGAGTTCGGTGGGTTATCAAAAAATAAAGCGAACCCCTGCCCTTCTTTTGTGTCTTAGTGAAAACGTCAAGTGATTTTAGATTTGCGGACGTTTTCTTCGTCATTCAGGACAGTCGTCTTTGTTCTACTTAGGAAATGAGTTTCTGCTTGGTATTGTTACTCATTTGCAGATGAATCATTTCAGATTCCTGAAATCAATGACCAGTCAACTCTGTTAAGGATACCCCCCTGATATATGCTACCAGTCGATGAGCTTACTCTGGCGATTGATATTCATGCTCGAAGTTACAAACTGTTGCGCTGGGTTTCCGATGATGTTGAAAGAGCTTTCAATCCCAGAACACGCTCGCATGAGTTTGCTAACGTTGCTGATGTAGTCCTTGATTGGGTTGAGCAGCATTATTTGAATTTTCCAATTGAGATGCGACCGGATCGTCGGCATTTGAGTCAATTCGCAAACTATTTCAGTACCTACGTCCTCACTTCGTTTGACGTCATTGATCAACCGGGAATGCAATTGGTGAGCAGTTGTGGTTGCTATTGTCCCTTGTGTTGGCATCTTATGAATGCAGGGCATCTGAAGACAAAGAAACTGTCTAAACGGGATAAAAACCGTGCCGTTGACCTGATGGTTGATCGTGTCACCGCTCTAGCACTTGAAGAGGGGATTCAATTGAAGCCTGAAGCTGCTTCGAAGATTGTCCATGATGAAGAAACACGGCGGTGTGCAGGATATTCTACTTATGGCCATTGGTTGATTGAACGGATGGATGGATATTCTGATGGGAAATCGATCTTGGCTCTTTGGCGGGAAATTGCCTGGTATCCAACAGGTTCGCCGAGAAAATTCTTTAAACTGCGTTTCAAAGATTTTCGATTTGCTGAGGAAGCTCTGATTGAGGCCATGCAAACTGCCCTGCTCTCATAAAGTCCTGCATGCCACAGTTATTTATTTTCTCGATGACAGAATTTTTACCACTACAAAAAACATGAAATGGTATTCATGTTTCATATGGCTTTTCAATTAAGTTACCGAGTGCAAGCAGGATTAGAAATTGGATTGTTTATTGAAACCGTAGCGAATACAGATCCGCGTCTTTGAGTTTGATTTTCATACGGATTGGTTTGCCAGCGAGTTGGCTGACGTCGGAACCATTTTTCCAGTGAACCGAGCGTGAGAGTGTGTCGCCGAAGAGTTCGATGCCCTCTTTTTCTGTGAAGCCGGGAATGGGTTTGCCTTCGGGAGTTTGTAACTCAACGACAATAGAACCGGCGGCTGAGGTGGCGAAGTTGAGCAGCAGTTCTTTACCCTTGAACGTGATGGGTTTGGTGATGATCTCTCCCCCCTTTATCGGTGCTTTGATTGAGACAAAGCCGTCGATTCGCATCGTGTAGCGCCTCAGCTGATTGCTTGTTCCGGTCCAGTAGCCCTCGGAAGCATAGAGAGACAGTTCATTCGGAGCACCTTCGGTGGTAGATTTGGTTTCGACCATTTGCCAGGCAATGTATTGATTGCCGTAGGCCCAGGTGTCGTTGCGTTCGGGGCCGGGACGCAGGAAGGCTTCCTGCCAGCGTTTGAATTTCACCCCGTCACGGCTGGTCATGAAGAGGGCTTCGGTTATGGCCATGCCATAACGATCAGAAATGGAAGAACGCATTTTACGGTGTTTCGCATCGGGCAGCGCTTCCATCGATTTTGACCAGCCACGTTCGATGTAACGTGTAGGCAAGCCAACCAGAATGTGGGGAGCCCGATAGTAGGGTTTGATTTGATTCGTATAGAGATGCTCGGGTGGTGCATCGCCATAAGTCAGGTTCTGGGGCTTGCTCCAATTCAGTAAGTCCTCAGAGGTCGCAGTACGGATGTCACGATAGCCGGCCGGCTTCCAGACTTTGTCAGTGGTGCCGGCTGTAAAATAACGCCAGTAAGCGCGGTATTTTTTGATGGTCGGATCCCAGAACGCCAGATTTTGTGAATCGAAGGCGCCGTGGGTAATCACCGGTTTATCAATCATGAGAGACCAGTGAATGCCATCTGGTGATTTCAGGACGAGCAGACCTTTGGGACCGCGAGAGCGTAGAATGGCCTTAAATTTGGCATCAGCGGGACAGTTCGGGTTTTCGTCTTTGAAAACGGCGGGATGCACGGGGTCGGGTTGGGCGTCTTTCATCCAGTCGCGACGTTCGAGCCCGATCACGATGTTGTTATCTTTGGAACCACCTTTGGGAAAGGCAAACAGGCCGAGATCAGGTCGTTTCCAGTGGATTCCATCATCGCTCTCAGCATAGCAGGTGAAGTTACTGGGATTGGGGCCAAGCTTTCCCTGCTGCACATCCAAGTGCCAGGCTTTGTAGTACATACGATATTTGTCGCCATCTTTGAAAATACTTTGATAGCCGCAGCCGCTGCCTTCCCAGGGGGCATCATACGTGAATACGACTCCCTGCGGAACAGGGTGATGCAATACAAAGCGTGCCTCTGATGAGCGCGATTCAATTAAGGTGTCATCCACCAATAATTCCAGTCGCGAGCCAATATGAATAGGTTCGGCTGCGAAGCTGATGCTTGAGGTGATGATGATCAAAAGTGAGAGGCAGAGGGCCAGCAATCGTTTCATGATGATGTTCCTGATTGATGTTATCTTGCGGCTGATGGATAAGGAGAGGCCTTTTATTCTATCGCATTTTTCCATTGGATGGAAAGTCAACTGGAAACTGGACTACCACGAAAGACACGAAACGCACGAAAAAGATTCATTCTTAGGAATGGTTATCTGTGTGTACTGGTCAGTGTTAGAACGTATGTGATTAATTTCAATAAGTGATGGTGCCATTACTTCTGTGAGGCTACTTGAAGACGTTTGTATGAATGAAACCACTAAAAAAACGAGAATTTTTTTGAACTATTGAACGTCTGTGGGTAAGATGCACGTTCCCACTTCTTTGATCGACTCAAATTTAGGAATTATAGGCCATGGCCGCTGTTGATAGTAATCTGGTGGATACCAAACTAACACAATTGAATCTCAGGTTATCGCCCGATATTAATTATCGACTGGAAACGATGTTTCCCAAAATTGAGGGGATGTTTGCTAACAGCGGGATTAAGAAAAAGTTCAAACTGGTGCAGCGCGTAGAACCATTGTTGAAAGAGATGCTTATGGAAAATGAGGAAGTGCTCTTTATTTCCAAAGGGAATCAGTCCTCTGTTTCAGAGCAGTTTTTTATGGGTGCACTCTGGGCACAAACGATTAATCATACGGTAGTGGTGCTCACGAATTTAAGACTACTTTGTATTAGGACCAATGGTAAGGGGAAACCAAAACGAACCTTCTGGTCGATTTACTATAGCCAAATTAAAGAACTGAAAAGTACGATTTTTGGAAATGCAAAAATTTGTCTGAAGGATGGCAAGAATCTGAACTATTCCGGTTTTCCCAAAATTGATCGCAAGACGATGCGGGCGGTGTTTCTGGACGCCTACAAATTGTTTGAAGAAAAAGGCTTTGATCCTGAAGTTTCTCAATCTCGCGAGAAACTGTGCGGCAATTGTTTCGATGTTGTTCCGAAACACAATTATGAGTGTGAAAGCTGTGGAGCCACTTTCTGGAAACCATCAGAAATCGGCATTCGTAGTTTTGTCTTCCCGTCCTGGGGTGACTTTGTCATGAAACATTATTCCGTGGCATGTGCTGAGCTACTCGGGTTTATGATCTTACTGATGGCAATCGCATTTGCAGTTTCAGATGGAGAGTATGGCTTTGCTGTATTCTTGTTTGTTATCGCTAATGGCGCTGACGCAGCAATTACTGCACAAATTGCTGCGAAAGGATTGCATCTCAAGAAGGTTCCCAGAGAAGCATGAGTGATCTTAATTGAAGCTCTGCATTTCAAAACCGCGCTGGTGAAAATGGACTCGCGTCAATGTGCGTGGGTTGGTCTTGCACGATCTCGGCAATTAATTTTCCCGTAGCTGTGGCCAAACTCATTCCAAGCATGTTATGACCGGTAGCGAGATAAGCATTCGTGAGATTGGGAACGCGGCCGATAATTGGCAGGCTGTCCCAGGTCATGGGACGCCAACCGAACCAGGTTTGTTGCTCTCCCTCTGTGAAGGGAGTCATCAGATAAGGCTCAGCAGATGTGCATAATTGAGCAATGCGATGTTTGGGGATGGATGTGTCATGACCGGAGAATTCCATCATCGAACCCAGACGATAACCGTTCTGGAATGGTGAGACTCCTACCTTATGCTCCGGAAACAGCATTGGATATTGCGGACACGGTGTTGGCCGCGGCATGGTGACTGAGTAACCTTTGCCCGGCTGAATCGGAATTTGACATTCCAGTTCCGCTGATAACTGAGGGCTCCACGCACCTGTGGCAAAGATAATACGATCAGCTTCCATCTCTCCACACGAAGTGATCAGATGTGTGATTTGACCATTCGATTTTCGAAGCGCTTGTAACTCACAGTTATCCACGAACTTGACGCCGCTCTGTTTGAGACGCTCTGTCCATTGTGAATTGAGTAAGTCTGGTCTTACAGACGTATCTGATGGATAATAGTAGGCGCCTGCGAGATCGTGTTTTAGGGCGGGGTCAAATGCGGGGAGATCATGGCCTTTAATACAGTGGGCTTTCACCCCAAAGTGATCGGACAGAATTTGATCGGTTTTAGAAAACTCGTGCATCCCTTTTTCGGTTTGCAGCACATAGAGCAGTCCTTTTTCTGTCCATTCACAATCAAGGTGCTCCTCTTTGATAAGTTTGCGATATTCGAGCATTGAAGAGTCTAGAATTGATTTGAGATGATTCCCTGAGGCGAGCATCTGGCGATGAGTGCAGCGTCTGGCGAATTGCCACATCCAGTTCCATAGTGCCGGGCTCAAGCGTGGTTTGATACGAAAGGGGGCATGGGGAGTAAACAGTGATTTCAGAGCGACGCGAAATGCTCCCGGTTCTGTGAGAGGCAAGACGTGACTTGGACAGATATACCCACAGTTTCCATACGAGCAGGCGCCCGCGATCGACTTTCGGTCGATGACGGTCACCTGGATGCCTGTTTTTGACAGATAGTGAGCACAAGCAATTCCAATGATTCCCGAGCCGACAACAATCGCTGTTTTGGGTTCTGAGGAGACATTCATGATTGGCCTTCAACAGTGATTCCATATCGAAATGGGTCGTTGGGTTGCTGGATGAGTTGTCCTTCTCCGCAAATATAAGCGTTACCAGTGATGGTGGGGACAATGTGGCCATCGTTCATGTCGCAATAGGTGGCAAGAAAACGACTGCCGATAATACTTTCCTGAATCCAGGGTTCATTCGGCTTTAGTTTTCCGTCAGCAGCCAGACAAGCGAGTTTGGCACTGGTGCCGGTACCACAGGGGGAACGATCATAGGCACCACCGGGGCAGTAAACGAAATTACGACTGTTTGCATCAGGGAATTCTGCAGGCCCGAAGAATTCAATGTGATCAATCTCTTCGCCATCTGCCCCGGTGATCTGTTGACGTTCCAGCTCTGATCTGATCAGTCGAGCCGCTTCAGTAAGTGGTCTCACATTTTGTAGCGTGAGTGCAACTGGTGATTGTTCAATCAGGAAAAACCAGTTCCCACCCCAGGCGATGTCACCAACAACCGTTCCTAAATCGGAAACATTCAGACTGACCTTTTGTCGAAAGCGAAAACTGGGAACATTTTGAATTGCAACTTTGTTAGGCGAGAGAAGACTGGCTTCGACAACCCCGACAGGTGTCTCCAACCGACAGATACCGAGTTCCACACTCCCCTGATAGGCGAGAGTGACAGCCACCCCCATCGCACCATGACCACACATGCCCAGATAGCCGGTATTATTGAAGAAGATGACGCCCGCCGCACAAGAGGAATCGACAGGCTCACAAAGTAAAGCGCCTACGACTGCCTCTGATCCGCGTGGTTCACTAATCACCGCGCTACGATAGTTGTCAAATTCTTCTTTAAAGCGTTGCAAGCGTTCCGACAGAGAGCCACTACCCAGGTCTGGTCCTCCTCCGACGATGACACGTGTTGGCTCTCCTTCAGTATGTGAGTCAATGATGCGCATAATAGGCTCCTCGCGATTTAAGTATTCGAACCCGGCCACATACTCCACCATTTTCTGAATTGTTCCCACTGCGAGCGAATAAAATTCTGTTGACTGGGACTGAGTGCATCCGATTTGTAGAAGTGATGCTCATATTCAGGATTGCCTTCCAGCACCATCAAATACTTGTAGTACAACACAAGGTCCGGGCCTTCATCATAAGTAGCAAGTACATTGAGTGCTTCCGTGAGTTCGAGTGCGAGTTTTCGCGCTTCAGCATCACCGGCGGCTGCCTGTTCGCAGAGTTCGATCAGACGCAGAGTTTCTTTTGGCAACGCATTACCCACGCCTGTGATGGCACCGCTTGCGCCACAATGTACGTAGCCATGAAAGACCTGAGTATCTACACCTGCAATCAACACAAGGTCCGGATCGCTATGAGTAATATGCTCAGCGGCGTAGCTCAGTGATTCCCCCCCCCCGAATTCTTTGAATCCCACGAGATTGGAATAATCGCGGCGCAGATCGAAAAATAGATCGGCTTTCGTTTCGAAGCCATAATAGGGACTGTTATAAATCACAGCAGGAAGTTCACCACCCGCTTTCAAGATCGCTGCAAAGTGATCACGCTGTGCTGCCGCCGAGGTACCTCGTGACAAGACACGTGGTATGACCATCAGTCCTGACGCTCCGATCTCTTTTGCGTGACTGGCAATCGCCACCGCGCGTTGCGTGTTTTGTGCTCCAGTGCCTACGATAACTGGTATGCCTGCTTCCACCAGTTGACGTACCCCTTCCCTGCGTTGTTCATCGGTGAGTAAGGGCCAGTCGCCCATTGAACCACAGTAGACAACAGCTCGCATACCGGCCGCGATGAGCTCACGCCCTTTTTTGATTAGAGACTCAAAGTCAGGAAGACCATCAACAGAACATGGTGTCATTAGAGCAGGAATACATCCGCGGAATACGTGTGCCTTATCAGTCACATCAGTTCTCCTTGTCGAGGCGTTTTGATCTAGAGTTTTATCGCGGTGCGATCCCGCCGAATACGAATTCAGAATACTGTATATGTTATGTCTAAAATTGTGCGTTGTCTTGACTAAGAGTCGACATTCAACTTAAAAAAGCGCACAATTGTGAAATGGAGACAAACTCATGATTTATGAAATGCTAAGCCAACTTGATCCCCCCTTTACGGGCGAGGAGTTGTTTGATCACTTATCAGACATCGTTTTTTTCATCAAGAACGAGCGGGGGGAGTATTTAGTTGTCAATAACACGCTTGTGGATCGTTGTAACGTTCAAGACAAGCGACAATTAATTGGATGCACTGCAGCCGAGGTACTTCCCGCGCCGCTGGGAACCAGTTTTGTGGCGCAGGACCTGTCGGTATTGCAAACGGGACAGCCGATTGTTTCGCAATTAGAACTGCATATTTATGCTTCAGGAGATGTAGGATGGTGTCTGACGACCAAACTCCCTTTACGAAAACGAAAAACCGGCACTGTCGTGGGATTGGTTGGTGTCTCCCAGGACTTACATTTGCCTGATATGACGACAGAAGCGTATCAGCACCTCGCAGCAGCGATTTCTTATGCTGAAGAACATCTGGCAAAGCCTCCCACAGTGGATGAACTGGCTGAGATTGCTGAAATGTCACACTATCAACTCAACCGACGTATGCGTCATGTTTTTGGTCTGACTGCCGGTCAATGGCTTTTGAAATTGCGCATTGATCGTGCACGACAGGCACTGAGGGAGACCGAGGCATCGATTGCTTCCATCGCGTTGAGTGTGGGTTACTCCGATCAGAGTGCCTTCACGCGTCAGTTTCGTCGTACAACGGGAATATCACCCCGTGACTATCAGAAGTCGAGGGATTACAGCTGATTAAAACAATTGTTGCTCGCTCACGATTATGCTATTCTGCGTATCGGGTCAATTGTTTTGGGTTTTAAAAGATCACTGTAAAGAATGTGAGGCGATTCAATGAGCCGTGCGCTGTTAGTCATCGACGTGCAGAATGAGTATTTTACTGGAGCTTTGCCCATTACCCATCCCGCAGGGCATCTGGAAAAGATTTTGGAAGCGATGGATGCAGCGGCAGGTTCTGTACCAACCGTTGTGATACAACATTACTTTCCAGATTCAGATAAGCCGTTCTTTCAAAAAGGAACACCGGAATGGGAACTGCACCCTGAGGTAGCATCTCGTTCGTATGATCATCTCGTTCAGAAGACATTACCGGGAAGTTTTACAAGTACCGATTTAGAAGAATGGTTGCGTGATCGTGGTGTGGATACCATCACAATTGCAGGATACATGACGCACATGTGCTGTGACACAACAGCGCGACAGGCAGTACACCTAGGATTTACCGTTGAGTTTTTGGGTGATGCGACGGGGACACTCTCTCTCTCGAACTCTGCAGGAGAAGTGACGGCAGAAGAGTTGCATCGTTCGGTTCTTTGCGCACAGCAGATGATGTTGAGTGAAGTACTGGATGTGCAAAGCTGGACCGAGCGAATTTGATGATGATTCCTCGCATTTCTTTTGATTTGATGTCACTATTTCAGAGGTGAGCCAAGTCATGACTAACTGATTCTATTTATGAGTCAACTACATTTCTTTCAAAACGGAGATTAAATTCACTTCCTGCTTTTTTTTAAAATTTTCTGATGAATCTCGAGTAAAATAAGCTCAAACTTCTTTGATGACTCTATTAAGGAAGGGTGAGCCATGGAAACTGTTGACCGAGATCAAGTGGCTGAGAAATTAGAGGAATTGAATTTCTATTGGTATCCCAAAATTTCTTATCGGTTGGAAACCATGTTTCCTCGCATTGATGGGTTCTTCATTAACGTCCAAATCAGGGATAAGGTTGATTTGGTACGGCATCTTGAGCCTCTGCTGGGAACGATGCTTCTGAAAAAAGAAGTCGTTTTATTTCTCTCCAAAGGGAGTCAATCAACACTCTTCGATGTGTTTTTAATGGGCTCATTGTGGGCAGAAAGCACGTTGCATACCGTGATTGTATTTACGAATTTACGTGTGTTCTGTATTCGCACCGATAGGATGGGAATTCCACATAAGACATTCTGGTCAATTTACTATAGCCAAATTGATGAGATCGTTTCCACGATTCTTGGCTATACAAAGATTTGCCTCAAAGATGGCAACAATTTGTGGTTTTCCGGATTTAACAAAGAAGCACAGCAAAGTATGCAGTGCCTTGTTGAGGAGATTGGACTGGAATATCGGGATAAAGGATTTGATCCTGCAGTGACTCAATCACGAGAGCAGCTTTGTGGTCACTGCTTTAGTGTGATTCCACCGAATATCTATCAGTGTGAGTGTTGTCGTGCTACCTATTGGACACCTTCCGAAGTTGGAATTCGCAGTTTTATCTTCCCTTCCTGGGGCGATATTGTGATGAGGCATTATGCATTGGCCTGCGCTGAGTTTTGTGGTTTTTTGTTATTGGTCCTGCTCACCTTGATCGCATTTTCTGAGGGGAAGTATTTCACAGGACTAGCAATATTTTTCATCGCGAATTTGGCAGATGCCGCATTGAGTGTGCAAATCGCTACGAAGGGCCTGCACCTGAAAAAAATCCCCAAGAAATAGATAAACATTTAAGGTGTTGTCGAATCAGTGTGTACTCCAGGAGAGCCACCGTCGCTTGATGATCAAACTAATCGCAAACACAAGAGAAATACTGCAGAATGTGACCAGTAAAATTCTAAGATACCCGGCAACTGGTGTCGAAAGTCCGACACCAGTGAAGAGGGCAATATATGCAGCAATACAGGCAGGACACTTAGGCATTAATGCCAGAACGATTCCGGAGAGAAGACAGCTTAAAGTCGGTAGAAATTGTTTTGAAGGTTTACCGATTGTTGGTGTTTCTCTGAGAGAAGTTCTGCAGTGGCAAGATGAACTCATAATCAACTTTCTTTTGCGGAGCAACACTCGTCTTTTCACTGTGCGGTATTGTTGGTATTATATTTATCGTGATGTCGTACCCAATCCATGGTTGTTTTCTCGTTGCGTCCGTTGGGAGTCAGGTCAAGAAAATTGTGTGCTCCCAGTAAAATGTCAAGACCGCGGGTATAAGTTGAATAGGTGTGATATATGCTGCCGTCGGCTTCTTTGACGAAGACACTCAAGCCGGGCATTTCCTCTGCGACTTTCCCTGTCTGTTCATAGTTGTAAAAGGCTGCTTCTTCAGCGATTTGCTCTTTTGTAAATGAGACACCAAAATCAAAGTTGAAATTGCTGCCCGCTGAAGAGACCCAGGGAAAAGCCCAACCCATTCTCTGTTTAAAATCCTGAAATTCGGCGAAAGGTGCCCGCGCGACGGCAACCAGAGAAACATCGTGGTGAGCCAGATGGAGATTGATCCCATCGAAATGATCAGCGAGAAAGGAACAGGAGACGCACCCTGCCTTCCAGCCAGGGCCGTACATGAAATGATAAACAATCAGTTGACTGTTGTTGCCAAAAAGATCTGAGAGTGTTTGTTGACCTGATTCTGATTCAAACAGATAGTCCTCTTCGACTTTGACACGTGGTAACTCTCTTCGTTGGCGCGCCAGATCGTCCAGTTCGTGCCTCACAGCTTTTTCTTTGATGAGTAATTCGCGACGGGCTTCGAGCCACTGATCGTGAGAAATAATGGCAGGGGATGACATTTGAGTTGTCCTCTTGAAATGAATGTGAAAGAAAGAAAGAAAATGCCGCCGCACTTAGATTGTCGAGAGTTTGCGACGGCATCTTGAATCGTTATGTATTAAGCAAAGACTGGTTCCATGCCGAGTGTTGCTCGAATTGTGGCGATTTGACCGCCGTGCACAAAATCATGTTGTGCTAATGTATGTACGGCAGTGATCGCATCAGGGGCAATCTGCGCGATCTCTTCCGGGGATGTCTGCCAAATGGCATCACCTTCTAAACTCTGAGCCCACTTAATCAGCCTCGTGCGGGCTGTTTCCATCCGTTTCAATAATTCTTCACGGTCGGGATAGTCGGCAGGGTTGTCGCTGGGAGTCGTTCCGTTGATAAACAACTCGGTATGTCCTTCCGGCAAACAACTGGGCTCATTGCAAAATAACGAAACGAACAAGTCGTCCGCATAAGCGACATGGCCCATCACCCACAGGGCATGGTTCCCTGCTCCACCAGCGCGCACGTGTAATTGATCATCAGATAACGTTTCCAGTAATCCAAGTAAAAAATTACGAGAGCGAGGCAGTTGTTCCGCAGCGTGTTCTACAATTGATGGGGTTTGTTGTTGTGTTGTCATAAATAATCTCCTGATTCTGTTTTTATAAGGGGTTTTAAGCTGATTGTTCAGCACGTTGTTTGATTTGACCTAACTGGTACTCCCAGCCAGGAGTCACATGTTCCGCATGTGAGGGATCAATATTTCCAATGGCCTGATGCAGGAACTGTAGTGTGGTGGCTTCACCCTTTTCGATGAGTCGGTATTGCATATGTGACATGACCGGATAGGACATGAAGAGCGGCCCGTTGATTTCAATCAGAGTGGGTGGCTTGATGACCTGGACAGTTCCCCAGAAATGCCCTGCCCCTTCTCCAAGATCGCGAAACCAGCGACCGCCGGGCCACGCTTCCAGTTTCATAGGCAAAGGAGTTCCATCCGGCATTTCGGAAGCAGGTCCCAATTGTTCGAGTAGCGATTCGTACGCCAGCTGAATCGGCGCGGCAATTTCGATAGTGCGCTCGATATATAACGACGTCTGATTTTGATCTGCTGCTGTTACCATGTTTGGTTACCCTTCTTTCTCTTTCTAGGATTTCTCTTGTTTCGCTGCTTTGGCCTTAGCCTCAGCAAGTGCTTTGACTCCAGCCAACTGGTGATCCCAGAATTGTTCAAATGTTTGTACCCAGTCAAAAACTGGTTTGAGTTGTTTGGCGTTGAGGCTGTACCAGCGGTGTTTTCCGTCCTGTCTCACATTCACGAGCCCCACCTCCCGCAATACGCGAAGATGTTTCGATACTTGTGGTTGTGCCACACCCATCGAGTCCACCAGGTCATTCACAGAACGCTCCTGACCTGCCAGATGATGGATGATTTCGCGCCTGCGTTCTTCCGCAATGGCATTAAAAGCGTCGGTTGTTGTTGGTGATCTAGGCATGTCGGTCATTATATTCCCATATAGGAATATGTAAAGTCCTTTTTTGGAACGAAAATCAAATTTTGTGAAAGTCGTCGTTGTGATCGCGATTGGTGGAACTTAAGATCCTGTGCCTTCGCGAAGAGTTTGTCAGGCGTGAAGTCTAGAGGCTGTCAGGTTTTGAAGATCGGACCGACTAATACATCTTCAGTGAATAAGAGATGCACTTAATGATGAATTTAGAAAAACACACTCTGACTAGTTCTTGCGGTGAATACAGACGCCGAGTGTGGTACTTACCTGCCGAGGACCCACCTGTGAGAATCGGGATTTTTCTCGATGGTGAATATTACATCAATCAAATGGATGCCCCTGCGCAATTGGTCGCGTTACAACGCGAAGGACTGATTCCTCCGATCGCATGTCTGTTTGTTTCTTATGAAAATGGAGAAACGCGTCACTACGACTTTACCTGCAATGATCGTTATGCGCGTTTCATTACCGAAGACCTGATTGAGTGGATTCGAAGTCAGAATGCAGGAATTTCCAAGCAAGATTGCTTGATCGGTGGGCTGAGTTTGAGTGGACTTCAAGTGGCTTTTACTGCTCTAACTACACCTAAGGTCTTTTCATTCACACTTTGTCAGTCTGGATCTCTGTGGTGGAATCAGGAATGGCTCACGAGTTACTTACGAAGTTATTCTGGTAACGGAGATAAATTTTGGATTAGTGTGGGTGATCAGGAAACAGATTCGGGAATCGTTCATCCTCCGACTGACTTAGTACAAGATGTCGATCAGATATCGGCGGTCAGGCGATTTGCAGATGCACTAAAGGCGCAAGGAGAGAGTGTGCATTATCATCTCTTTGCAGGAGGGCACGATCCAAAGTGTTGGGAAGCCGAATTTTCTGATGCGATGCAATGGTTGTTAGGATGATGAGTCATATTTTAAATAGAGACGCATGGCTGAACCGGCTATTCTCCCGGATGATACGATCGGCTGGTGTTCTTGCGAATTTCATCCATCGTAAACCAGGCCGGTTTGAATTGACCGTTTGCATAGAGCGGTGCCTGATCCAGGTAATGAGGTGATTTTGGATTTGTGCTTTGTCCATAGGGGACAATCGATTTCGCACGAATTCCCTTCGGATCGAATTCGATGACGCTGACGTAGGAATGGCCGTGAAAACCATATCTCTTTTTTGAGCCGGGAACTTCACGCGACAGATGTGTAAAAACCATTCCGACACGAGGGTGACCTCCGGCAAGAGGAAAGCTCTTTCCTTTGTCACCAGCTAACTGCCCTGCTCTGCCGGGGCGCTGATGCCGAAACACTTCGCCATATTCAATACGCCAATCACCAAACCTGTTTTCTAAATCTTGTTTTACTACAGATAGCAGTTCGAGCGTTTCGATGTCGTTTGGTTTGACTTGTTGAATTCTTCGTCCCATTTTTTCATACCATAAATGAAACAGTGTCGACGCTACAGAGTCTTGTTTGCATTGCTGGTCCCAGGATTTGAGTTCGTTGACTAATGGCTTAACGGATTCTGCCAGTCGAGCATGTCGCTGGTTTGTGGTTTCACTTTCAATGGATGAGAGAGCTTTCGACATGCCTGAAATCCAAGTGTTGGCTTCATTCACGTGAGTATCCCAGGCGGCGTCAGACCAAGTGTTAAAAGTAAATTTGTCATTCCCGGACAAGATCTTCTTTGATATTTTGACTCGGTTATTGTCCTGGTCTCGATGGCCTAAATAGCGAGGGTATTTCTTACGCTGCGGACTTTCTTTCATTGTACATGTCGTGAACGGAGATGAATTACAGTTCTGCATCCAGCCACATGCCGGGTTCAGAACCTGTGGTAGTTCATGCAGTGTGTGGTAGCCCGCCCATTCTGTTGCAGATGTGTTACCGGGGACCGGTTTGGTCCAATCGATCGTTGGATCGCGTCGGGGTGTTGCTGAGTTGTAAACATACCACGTGTTTCCTTCAACGTCGGCATACATGATGTTGTGAAAGACCAGCGCGCGTTTTGAAACTGCTGCCTGGAATTCATTGCGGTTTTTGGCTTTTGCCATTTGATAGAATTGCTGCGGCATGCCTCCCTCACGAATCATTGCCGTGCGAATCGCATAGCCTTTCTTGTTAAACAGAATCAAGACAGGGCCGTGATGAGTTTTTAAACAGGTGATCTCTTGTTCGATCAATTTTCCATTGGTTTGCTTGATTTTAATCGTCTCTTTCCAGGTTTCCGCTGTCAGCCACTGGTCGTTAAAACGATACTTTAAAGGATCATATGGATGATTAAATGATTCCACATAGACATCCACGATATCCGGATAGTTGACCGTCAGACTCCATCCCAGTTTTTCGTTGTGCCCAGCAAAGGGAAACAGGAAGCTACCGTATGCGAAACCACCTGAAATATTTAAACCGGTTTCGCTGTTCAGATGCCCTTCATAGACTTCGTTGAGCGGGATATGAGGATTGATCAGCAGCATTGCGTTTCCGGTGGCACTGCGACTGGGGCCGATGGCCCACATGTTTGAGCCATCTTGTTCCTCCTTTGGTTTTGGTTCTGGCAATTTGGTTTTGTTCTTTTTGGAGTCTGCCTGCTGTTTCATCACTTTTAACAGATGCCGGTATTCTGGACTCTTGGTCAATAAAGCGAGATTCATGGTTCGACTGGCTGCCAGCAGATGCCACGGTTCGAACCGCCTTATGAGTACAGGTTGCTCTTCGGGGTGATTCGCGACGTAATAATTGAGCGCATCCGCATAGGCGATCAGAATGGTTTTGAAATCATCGTCAGTGGCTGCAAATTCGGCCTTTGCGTGCTTCGGAACTTCGTTGATGCGCATCAGACGGTCCATCGGAAAACCGCCTGGTCCGATTAATTCTGCGGAACGTCCCATTCCGCTAAGCAGGCTTTTTTGGATTTTTTGAAATTCATCTTCTGCACGTGCATAGGTAAAACCAAAGACCACACTGGCATCGGTTGGTCCTGTGACATGTGGCACGCCGTACGTGTCTCGGTAGATAGTCGTTTTCTGTGCGAGTTGTTTCGCGCGATCGAGGCTTTGTGTAAGTAAGACACTGGCGTTTTGTTTTGCTTTTACTTCTGTCGACTGATTCTCGACGGCTTCTGAAATGAGTGGGCTGATGAAATAGAATAAAAAGGAGGCAATCCCCAAGAAGTAATTTTTTATAGAAGAATAGGTTTGCTGTTCCATTTCGTCGGTCCTTCTTTCGTATGCATATAGTGCTCAAGCAAAAATTTATTAGAAGCCGGTATGAGTGTGAAGTCAAGTAGGAACGGTAATCAGAGGCTTATTATGAGTTTGCATATTAGCCTGATGGCATGTACTCTATTGAGATGTATGTTTCTGGTCGAAGTGATCTGGTTTTGATAGATAATTTGCTTTTTAGAGGATCAATTTGCATGCCCGAATATCAACATGATCGATCTTTGGGTGAAGGTGTCTACTTTACCTCCGATGATTATATTGGGATCATGCGCCGGATTATCATTTTTATGGTTGATGTAACTGTGTTAATTTTATTACAGGCATTGATCACGATAGTCCATGACTTGCTGACAGGTGACTATGTGAGTGAGACTCCCATTTGGATCTGGTTATTTTGTGTTTGGGGCTATCTGACTGTTGTCAGAGCTTCAAGAATTCGGACAGTTGGTTATTGGGTGACCAATTCGAAGATTGTCAATCTTAGAGGAAATAAGCCTTCTGTATTTCGAATGACATATCGTCTTTTACTCAGCACTTTTATGTCGTTTAATTACATCTACGATCTAATGTGGTCTGCTGTTGATGAAGATCGCCAGACGCTGACCGACCGTTTTGCAGGGACTTGTGTTGTTAAGAAAAACTCCGCGCCACAGGGACGCTCTGAAATTCATCTTGCCAATTATTGTGCTTTAGGCTTTATCTATGTTTATCAACGCGTGACACGACCAAAACAGTTCGATCAGAAAATGTCATCGAAAGAGAACGAGTCAGTTTAGCCAGCATTGGAAATATAACGATGTGGAACTGGATTAAGAGAATTTTCTCACGCGAAACATATGATGAAGCTGCTGCTGAGCAGTGGTATGAAGAGAAAAGCAATCTGATGGAACATGTATTGGGCAAAGAGCATGACATGGTGATGCATTCTTTGATTCCCTATGCGGTGGGAGGTGCGCTCCATGGGTATTATTATCCAAATGGAATTGAAGGAGTGGGGATTGCTACCAAAGATTTGTCAACTCTGCCTAGAAAAGGTTCCAATAATGATTTTTTTGACTGTTATGAACTTGTGATGTTTACTAGAGAGAAATTTTCTTTTGAAGAGGCGCTTGATAAGAGCACCAGTTTCGGGCAAATACATCATCATCTCAAGGCTATCCTGAATGTGGTTGCCCCCTACGGTGCACAGGCGACGTTAAATCCTGCTGAAACCTGCGAATTTCCAGAGGATATGGAAGAAATCGGGGGAAAATGTTTGATCTTTGATCGCTATGGTTCGTTTTCTGATAGTGAGCTGAATTCTTTTGGTATGATGGTCGTGATTGAGGTATTTCGGAGAGAGATGAACTATGCTCGACAAAAAGGTGGTAACAGCTTGATTAAACGATTAAAAAAGGCGGGCCATTATCCCTATTCGGATTTGGATCGCGATTCGGTTGTTTGAGAATTTCAAATGATATTCAGTGGAGGACACACACACAATGGATCCTGCAACAATTGGCTTGATTGGCGGTATTGGTGGCACGGTCATTGGCTTTATGGGCGGTGCAATCGGCACCTGGTTCAGTATTAAGAATACGAATGGTCCGCGGGAAAAATCGTTGATGATCCAGATGTCTGTGATCTTGTGGACGATCATCTTAACGTTTCTTGCGCTAATGTTTCTCTTGCCAGTGCCTTACAAGCACTTGCTCTGGATCCCGTACGGAATTGGTTTGCCCGTTGCCATTCGATATTGTAACCGGAAACAGCAGGAAATTCGCAAGACAGAAGTCAGTCACTGATCGATTTCACCACTCGAATACAGATCTGTCACTCAATTATTATCATTTTTATGTGGGACAAAGCTTCATGGGATCTTCTGGAATGGTGTGGCAAGTTATGTGGTGGCTGTTGTTTCTGCTCGGATGTGTTGCGCTCTATTTCACTCTGACCTGGCCGACAGTCAAAGGAAAATCATGTTTGGTGGTATCGTTATTGGTGGTTTTGAGTGTTGAATTATTAACCCATTTACTGCAACTGTTTCTCAATGACTCAAATAATATGATGATGGGGCCTGATCGTTATAAACAAATCCTGTCATTCTCTTTTTTGTTAAATTGCCTCTCGGTCGCTGGCAAGATTTTATTCGTCATCGCGCTATTTCAGTTACGCTCCCAACTGCGGCAATTCAAAGCGGCATTGTCTGGTGAAACGGGCTAAGCCCAAGGAGTCAACACATGCAGCCATTCGATTTGATAATGATTGTTGTACTCGTCCTGTTTTTATTGTTGATGTCCCTGATTCTTGTGCGGTGTGTGAAAGACTTATCTCGGCATAAAGGGAGCACTGGATCAGGTTCTGGTGGGATCATCGGGATGATGGTGGAAATGGACCGTATCGTGAATCCCTTAAGCGAGCACGTGACGGAAGCGAAAGAGGTTGAAAGGCAGGAAGAGGAAATAGGCGGCGATTAGTTTTTATGGAAAGTAATGTTTTGCATTAAGATATTTCTATTATCGTAAATAGCAATGACTTCAGTAAAGAACAGCATGTCAGGAGGCGTTCGTTTGAACAAACCCGCCTACTGTCCGTATTGTGCTGACCCCGTCTCTGGCGAAGCAGTGACGTTGTGGGATGATCGTGTCTATTGTCGCAAATGTGTGGAAGACGTTTCGCCCGAGCTTTTTGAATTTATAGCTTTGCCTTCCAATAATATGAGACACAATATGTTGTCAAATCATGGTTGTATTATATTATTGAATGAGAGTTCTTAAGAAAGGCGAGGGGAAATGACGGGTGAGGAAGTTGAAAAATCCATCATTGAATGGTTACGCCAGCATTACCCTGAAGAACCGGACTGGCAAAATACGAACTTCCACTGTTTTACAGATGAACCACTCGAGCTAAAGATGATTCCGGTATTTCAAGCAATCGAATATAATATAGATAACGGTGGCTGGTCTCAATTTTTGTGGAATTGCTATGGGACATGGCCGCGAATGGTAGAGATTGCCGCGGATGGGTATGAATTAATCGGGGCACGGCCACAGCGGGAAGCGCTTGAATTGCTTCGCGAAATACTCGCAGCTCATGAAGTTGAATGTGCCAGTTTCATGCGGAAAGCTGCCAAAGAAAGAGGCTCTACAATCTTTGCTGAGTTCACAAAACGAAGTTATGCTCAACCGGGAAATGATTGGCAGGATCTCTTCTATTATAATTCTGGAATCAATGAATTACGCTTAGCGTGGTTGGCTCAACATGCGACTCAGGTTAGAATTCTCATGTCCAAAAAACAAACATTGAGGTTATGGCTTAAACAGATATTTTCCTGGTCAGCCAATTGAGAAAATCAAGTGGAAACAGTTTTAATCGATATTTGCCGGAAAGAAAAGGAATCTCAGGTCGAATCACAAATTCCTAAAAATATGGCGAAAGAATATTTCAAGAAATATCTGACCCAATAACTAAGTTGAGGATCGAAGACGAAGTTCCATATTCGTTAGAAGTCAAAGACTTCTTCAGTGGTGCTGCCCTGTATGCCGATGGAACGATTTGTGCTTCATGGTCGCCTCAGGGGCTGGCTTTTAAGTTACCGGAGCAAAAAGCAGAATCGCTGATTGCTAAAGGTAAGGCGAAGCCGCTCAAATATTTTCCAAAGGGCCATGTCAAAAAAGGGTATGCGCTGTTTGAAGATCCTGAGAGTCGAAAAGCAGTCACATGGAAAAAATACTTTCTGAAAGCAGTTCAGCAAGTATTGGTGATTCAGCAGGTTGATGGATGTATTTGAATGTCTATCATTCTACAATACACGATTTTACGGATCGCTCAGTGATTAACTATTAATCAATCTTATACATCCATTAGTTGATATGAATATATTGATCATCACCGTCGGTACCCAGGGGGATGTGCAGCCTTATGTCGCCCTGGGTAAAGGGCTCAAGGCCGCCGGCCATTCTGTTACCGTTTGCACCTGTGCCTATTTTGAGTCCTTTGTCACTGCACATGGATTAGATTATGCGTTTATGAATGATGACCTGATTAAGTTCATGCATTCAGATGACGGTAAGATTGCGATGGAAAATACGGGGAACCTGTGGGAAGCAATTCGTACGGCGATCAAAATCATTCCCACCGTCGGCCCTATGCAGCGTCGCCAGATTGATGATTCCTGGCAAGCAACGCAAGCCGTTCAGCCTGATCTCATTCTCTATCATCCCAAAGCACTGTGTGCTCCCGATTTTGCTGAAAGATTGGGTGTGCTCAGTATCATTGGATTCTATTTGCCTCTGTTTGCTGTCACCGGCGACTTCCCCGCGATGGGATTGCCGCAGTGGAAGCTGGGGCGTTGGTATAACCGGTTGACGCATGGGTTGATTAACAAAGCAACCTGGTGGGGAATGAGAAAGCATATTTCGGCGTGGCGGAAAGAGAATGACTTGCCGCGCAAGCAGGGAATTGATTTTTTGAACCAGTCAGACGGTCAACCAGCACCCGCACTGTACGCGTTTAGCGAATCTGTGATTCCCCGACCGACAGACTGGCCTGAAAACGCAAGGGTGTCCGGATACTGGTTTCTGGACCAGATCGACGATTGGAAGCCTCCGGCTGAACTTCAGGAATTTTTATCCAACGGTGAGCCGCCGATCTACTTTGGATTTGGCAGTATCTTTGGGCAGGACCCTCTGCGTTTGACGAAAATAATTGTCGAAGCTGTGAAAGCAACGGGAGTCCGTGCGATTCTGGCCCGTGGCTGGGGGGGCCTTGATCTGGATCAAATCGAATTACCGGAGACCATTTTTAAGCTCGATTTTGCGCCGCACGACTGGTTGTTTCCTCAAGTGGCAGCCGTGGTGCA
Source organism: Gimesia aquarii (assembly GCF_007748175.1). Lineage (NCBI taxonomy): Bacteria > Pseudomonadati > Planctomycetota > Planctomycetia > Planctomycetales > Planctomycetaceae > Gimesia > Gimesia aquarii. Next base: position 3,511,550 of record NZ_CP037422.1, on the reverse strand, counting down.
TCATGGGGGATGTGGAACGACAGCCGCGGGTCTGCGTGCCGGGCGGCCTTCGATCCTTTGTCCTTTCTTTGGCGATCAACCTTTCTGGGGTAGCATTATCGAAAATCTGGGCGTGGGGCCGACTCCCCTGCCCCAAAAGAAACTGACGGTCGAAAAATTAAGCGCCGCGATTCGTCAAGTCACCACAGATACTGCCATGATTGAGAAAGCCGATCAAATCGGTCAGAGGATTCGAAGCGAAGATGGTGTTGCCAATGCCGTTAAATTCATTGACCAATGGTTAGCACGAGATTCTGAATTATCACTCGTTGATAGAAAATCAGATGGTTTACAATGACTGGTTAGTTTTCGTGATGCTTTACTGGGGCCTTTTGTTATTTTCTTGATACACTGCATTTATTTGTTACGCTGATGAGTACCCTGACATGTAAGAAACTGATGCAGTATTATCTGTGATAGTTGTTCTTCAAATGATTAATCAGTTACTGCAGAATTGGAATCGCCATGAATGACAACGAAAAAAATGATTCTTCGCAGTCGGGTGAGCCGACAAAGCCTGACTCTGTCAGTGGCGAACTTCCCGCACAGTCAGCGCAATCAACCAGTGCTGGAGGCTCCTCAAGTGCCGAGAGTCAGTCGGCTGATCGTCCAGCGTTCAAGGACCGAAGTACCGGGCTGATCATTTTTGGGTTGCTGCAAATTTTCATGGGGGGCTGCTGTGCCTTGATGATTCCATTGATGTTGCTATCGCTGGCTGTCGCCCCTGATGTCAATCCCCAACTGGATACACAGACGCTGGTTCCAGCAATTGGAATTTATACCCTGTTGGCGGTGCTGTTAATCTGGTTGGGAGTCGGTTCATTTCTTGCCCGCCGTTGGGCGAGAGCGCTGACATTAGTGCTGGCGTGGATATGGCTTGTCATCGGCATTATGGCGATGATCATGATCGCCGTTTGGATGCCGAACCTGTTCAACATGATAGGTCAGGATCAGAAGATTCCACCGGAGATGCTCCTGTTTATGCAGGTGGTGATGACGGGCACCATCGGTTGCATGTATCTCTTCCTGCCTGGAATCTTCGTTCTGTTCTATCAAAGTAAGCATGTGAAAGCGACGTGCGAGATGAAAGACCCTCATGTTCGCTGGACTGACAAGTGTCCGCTGCCGGTGCTGGCAATGAGTCTGATGCTGGGTTATAGCTCCTTATCGATCTTCTATTCGGCGAGCTACGGTTTTGTGACACCGTTCTTTGGAATCATATTGAAGGGACTCTCAGGTGGTTTGGTGATGTTGGCCTTTTCTTTACTTGCCGTTTATCTGGCCTGGGCAACATATCACTTGAAAATTGTAGCCTGGTGGACGATGCTGATTGCATACGTGACTTTCGGCATATCAGGCATAATCACTTTTTCACGCATCGACATGATGGACCTTTATAAAGAAATGGATATGCCCAAGGAACAGTTAAAAATCATTGAGCAATCCGGAATAGTCGATCGGATGAATCTGCCCTTGATGTTCAGCCTGAGCTTTGTCGTGTTCGTGGGGTACATGCTTTGGGTCCGCAAGTACTTCGTCTCTAGTTCCTGAATATAGAAAATGTTTTTTATGGACAATTCACAACTTCAAGATCGCCTGGAGTTTCTTCGCCGCGCCGAGCGTTTGAAAGACACCCTTCGCAGTGGTCATACTACCGAAGGTAGAACCGAGAGTGTGGCTGACCACACATGGCGTTTAACGCTGTTAGTCATTACGTTTTCAGATTTATTACCAAATGTTGACTTGCTTCGACTTTTAAAGATTTGCGTTCTGCATGATTTGGGTGAGGCGATTAATGGTGACATACCTGCTCCCTTTCAAACAGGCGCAGCTCCCAAATCTGATAAGGAACGAGCCGACTTTGAATCTCTGCTGTCGACGTTGCCCGCACACCTGAAGTCTGAGTTCTTGTCTCTGTGGGACGAGTACGAAAACATTGAATCCAATGAAGCACAGATCGCCAAAGCACTCGATAAGATTGAAACCCTCATACAACACAATCAAGGTCGGAACCCTAAAGGTTTTGATTACGCGTTCAATTTGGATTACGGAAAACAATATACGGACGCCGTGCCGCTGGCCTCGCAGTTACGTGCTCTTATTGACAAAGACACAGCAGCTAATGCGGCACACTCTCAGCGCGGCGGTTAACGATTAAGCGGGCCATAAATTTCCGGCCGGCGATCCTGAAGGTGATTATTCTCTTTTGCCTGTGAAAGGTTGATGTCACAAATCAAAATTTGGGGCGCATCCTCTTTGTCGTTCTTGTGATCCTGCTTTGCGAGCACTTGTCCTCGTGGCCCGGTGACAAGGCTTTGCCTGGGGTGAGTAAATGCAATGAAGCATTGGTTCTCGTAAGATCGAGTTCGCATCATGGCTTCGTTCAAATCGTTATGAAAACCGTAAGTTGGATTGAGAATCAGACGCGCCCCTTGGAGCCTTAACGTCCTAGCTGTTTCGGGCCAACGGCGATCGGCGCAAATCATCATACCCACTTTGCCCCAGGGAGTGTTCCAAACGGGCAAGGCCCGCCCTGGTGCATACTGCAAGTCATGAGCTTGCAGGTGCGTTTTATGATACACGCCAATTAGTTTTCCCTGATCACTCCACAAGCCAGAGGCGTTAAAAGCCCGCCCTTTTTCCAGCGACGTAAAACCAAAACAAAGAAACATATGGTGTTTCTTTGCCAGGCGAGCTACGTTTTTAAGGTACTTGCTTTGGTCGAGTGGTTGAGCAACCGTATGAATTTTCTCCGGAGTAGAATCTTTGGCAGTACTCGCATAACCATCGAGCCAGCACTCTGGGGTGATCAACACGTCGGCTTTTTTTTGGGCAGCCTGGGAAACTGCTTTCTCAAAAAGTTGGTAGTTTGACTCCAGTTTCCATTTTTCCGGAACTGCTCGCATCAGCGCTAAACGAACTCGATTGCGGGCACTTGGTTTTGTTTTTTCCTTTGCCAAACCAGTTTGTGTACCGATTAGAGTGATCACGATCAAAAAACACCAACTTCGGCAGATGAATTTGCTCATTGGAATCACCTCTCGCAAATCGAAAAATAGATCTGTCCTTACCGTCTACTCTTTTTCAAACCGGAAAATTCCTTCGCCGCCTTTGACGGTTTGAACTGTGTAATACAGCTCTCCGTCTTGATCGGTTCCAAATGCCATGACGGGAATCCCACCTGAGCTGATTTGCAGATTGCGAATGACTTTACCAGACTCTTCATCGTATTCGAGCGCCCAGATTTTTCCGGAGACAAAGTCGGCGTAGACATACATGCCTTGCAGTTCAGGCAGCCGCTTGCCCCTGTAGACGATGCCACCGGTGATGGAACGACCAACACCGTGATCGTATTCCCAGATTGGATCGATGGGCGCGTCTTTTGCAGTCTCGGGACGATTACCAAAGTTGCGTGTGCCTTCGCGAACGCTCCAGCCGTAGTTGCCACCTTTTTTAATAATGTTGACTTCTTCCCAGAGATCCTGGCCGACTTCTCCTGCATACAAAGTGCCGGTTTGAGGATCAAAGCTCAACCGCCAGACATTGCGAACGCCGTATGCGTAAATTTCAGGTTTGGCTTTGGCGCGATCGACAAACGGGTTGTCTGCGGGAATCGCATAGTTCTTGCCGTTTTGTTTGTGGTCTACATCGATACGTAAAATGGAACCGAGTAAGGTTTCCAGATCCTGACCGTTGCCGAGTGGATCATTGCCGGAACCGCCGTCTCCCAGTCCGATATACAGATACCCGTCCGGACCAAAGGCAATTGATCCACCGTTATGGTTACCATAGGGCTGGTCGATTTCCATTACGACTTGCTCACTGTTGGCATCAGCGCGATTGGGATCGTCTTTTGAAACTTGAAACTTGGAAACTATCGATCGACGGGGGCCTTCCGCTGCGGAATAGTAAACGAAGAACTGGCCATTTTCTTTGAAGTCAGGATGAAAGGCCAGGCCTAACATGCCTTCTTCATTGTTCTTCTTCCAGGGGGCGACCTTAGGTCGGATGTCGAGAAACAGCTTGGTTTTCTTTGGCGACTTCTTATCGATGACATGAATCATGCCGTTCTGCGTCGCGATAAAAATACGACCGCTATCATCATTGGCGTGAGTCACAATCATCGGTCGCAATGGAACGACTTTTCCTGTTTCTTCATTGACGGCTTCCCAACCTTCCCATTTTAAATTGGGGAATGCGGGAACGCCTTTGAGTGCCAGTTTCCCATCACTGGGATCCTGTACCGAACCATCTGCGGGGATCTCTCTGATTTTGATATTTCGGAATGAAACCAGGTCGTTATGATCCTGCAGACAGATATGTCCTTTGGTCGGTTTTCCGAATTTAGGGAACTTCGAGAACTTGCTGGCGGCGACCCGTTTATCCCAGTCGGCGCTCCCTTTATTGAAACGGAAATATTTCACCCCATTCATAACGACTTCGGATCGGTCAGGCCCGACTCTGAGAAAGAGGTGATTCCACTTACCGGCGGGACGTGTGGCATCCACGACGGCGGGTGTTACTTTTTTGCCTGCCTTTTCTGCTTCGATCATCCATTTGGGTGTTGCTGGTTTGTAAAGTTGGTACAGCCAACCTGCTTTTTGGGGATCGTGTCCATCGACGTTATCTTGAATCTGAATTTCCGGCCCGGTGCGCCAGGGGGTCTTTTCTTCTTCCGTGACGTGAAACATCAGGCCGCTGTTTCCCTCTTTGGAAATGCGATACTCAAGCGAGATTTCGAAGAATTCAAACTGATCTTTCGTGATAATGTCGCCAGCCCCTTTTGCGGAACGGGAAAGAACACCGTCTTTAATCGTCCAGCCATCACTGACATTGTCTTTTTTATAATTACGCCAGCCGTTGGTTGTCTTTCCATCAAAGAGCAGTTTCCAGCCGCTACGTTGTTCAGCTTTCGAGAGGCGATTTAATGAATCATCGGCACCAGCGGTAGCCACGACAAGAGAAAGGCTTGCTGGAATCAACGTCAGCATCAAACATAATTTATTGCGCATCACGAATGAACTTTCTTAATGAATTGTTAATCGACTGGAATCGATGGAGTGAGTATCAACTTGGAGTGAGGACGATTTCTTCTTATTACTGTTATCCAACATTTTCCAGGCAGAATCAACCACAAAGGCAGGCTGACTTCTCAAATTTTTAATGCCATCGAAAGGGCGATTGTGTATACTCATTTTTACAGAAACGAGTCTGGATATTAAGTAACGTGGATTGTTTCTACTGAAAAACAAGTTTATCAGATTAGAGGTTCTACTTTTGGAACAAGCGAATCAGTCATCAGAGCTAACACAAGAATCAGCGCAACCAGCATGCTTGGCGACAGAACCCAACTCGAATACAGTATTTTTGGGGATCGCCATAGGCATTTGGGTGTTCCCACTTCTCATATCCTGGGGCTTGTTTCTTTTCTCTCTGGGGGACTCGGAGTATCTTGGTTTCTGGGTAATCTCCCGAATTGGCCCCTTCGACTTGCTATTGAGCTCTATCTCAGAATATTGGTTATGTGTTTTTTCGCTCATAGTGGATATCGCATTCGTAGCTGCCATTTTTAAGATTTTTCGCTCACAACGCTTTCAATATTCTATTTTTGTTTTACTTGGAATACTGGCATGGTATATCTGGGGGCTGATTATGTTCGTAAACAGCATTCACATCGCATAATGGAGTTATTTAGCAGTTCAGTTTACATACTCAATGAAGGGAGTCTCAGAATGAAACGTTTTTTCCGGTCCTCATTATTTGGTCCACTTGTTGTCTGCGCCTTGTTTACTGTGCTTTATGCCGCGCCACCTACTACAAATAAAACTAAAACGCACGGCAATTCCTATAACATGTATACCAGTGCCCTGCATGTTGATGATTCCGGAGTGGTTGCCATTCCAGCACGTTATCGATGGAGTGTCGAGACGAGCTGGAGAGGAATCGACTTAAACGGCAAAAACCTTCCCGATACGCGTGTGATGCTGCGCTTGCATGATCCCAATCATAACTTCACCGCCCTTACAGCGCAGATGGACTTGGCGACTGCCGCAAAACTCCATCACGAACTGGGGAACATCATTGTGAAGAAACTACAGAATCCAGATTTTCAGTATCGGCCACAGCTTTATCGGCCCGATCAGATACCGACCAAGCGAATCATTGGCATCGATACGAAAGGTACTGCAATCGTTGAAGATGTCGACAAATCCCAATAACAATTCTTGCAAATTGGATCATATTGACGATGCGAAAGCTGGCCATTGGTAGGATCATTGGATTGATTATTGCTTTGGTCTTGATTTCTATCGCATATTCCTTCGGAGTATCTGCTTTTCGCTTCAAAGAAAATTTCCAAGAATGGATAGTAGCCCGACCGATGGAGACAACCATCGATTTGTCTCAGCCGGGAAAAGTCAGTGTTCCTTTTCATCAGACCTGTAGTATCTCGCACGGTGAGCTTATAGTTTTGGACTGTAATATTAAAGATGAAGCGGGAAATGTACCTGACGGACTACTGACTGGTTTATCGGCTTCGATTACATTCACCGATGCGGAAGGAAATGAGGTTGATAGCAGAGAACTGGTTCATTTAGGAGTTCATCCTCAGAATGGTCGGATCATACGGAATGTCGCTGAAGATATTATATTGGCCGACATTCCTACGTTTAGAACAGGGAATTATACGGCGACGATAATTGTAGAAGATGGAGTGGCTGCTTTGGCTGATTATCCACAAACGATTTATGCAAGGTATCAATTGTGTGGTTGCGAACAAATTCCTGTTTACACTTTGGGTTTTGTTTCATTCGTGATTGGTACAATTGGGTTGATTGTAATGCTGTGCGTCGTTGCCGGTTTGATACGATTTGGTGTCTGGCAGAATGTCGCATCAGAGAGTGTATCTTTGAGCCAATGAAAAAATAACAAGATATTTGGTTTGTTTTGTTTCGGAATCTACTCTTTCTGTTTTTATTACGATTAATCAAATAGATTGCAAAATGGTCATGAAAAAAATATCTTGTAGAGTCACTTTCTTTCATAAAAAGCTTTCCCCAATTATTTTTCTGTGTGCTTTATTCTATGTTATGACCATGCTTGTATTTGGAGTACGAGGAAATCCGATTTTCGCTATTTATTTCACCCCAATCATAATTATCGCTCTGTGGAGCATTTTGAAATCCAAAGAATTAAAAGTGCTTGATGAGGTATATGATGATGGGGACTCATTATTGCTCAGAAATTCAGGAAAGGAAATTAGAGTTAATCTTGGGGACATCAAGCATATAAGCTATGGCACTAAGAGGAGTAGGCGCCCGACTGTAATAATGAATTTTCGTCAAGACAATGAGCTGGGCACTGAAGTTCGTTTCTGGCCAGCCGGAGAGGATATTCTTTCATGGGAAGAAAACAATGATATTGAAGAGTTGATCGGGAGGATCTACCAAGCAAACGCAAAATACAGAGAAATTCAAATAGAAGATATCTCAGCACTTTTTGAGGTGCGGATTGCGACCTGGGAAAATTCAAACGGTGCGGAAGAGCTGGAATCTTTGGGGTATACTTATAATGTAGTGAAACAGATGCTGAAACATACGCATCAAGGTTGGCTTTGTGAGATTGAGAATCAGGTAGTTGGGTTTGCGATTGGCAATAGAGAAACGGGAGAGATGTGGGTGATCGCCGTACTGCGGGAGTATGAAGGGAATGGTATCGGTAAGAGACTGTTGACAATGGTTGAAGATTCGCTCTGGGCACGAGGCTGGTTAGAGATTTGGCTGACGACCGACCCCAATGAGAAGGTTCGCGCAGTCGGATTTTTCCGCCATCTGGGTTGGGAAGACTGGAAAATGGATGGCAACCGATTCATGCAGAAAAAACGATCAGTCGAAGCTATAACTGGCTAGGTTTTATACTTTCGCTTAATTGAGAACTAAATGAACAATCCTATGTATGACGAATTCGCCAGAGAATATGACTCGGCGATTCAAAATAATTCTTATAATGCCCATTATGAACGGCCATCATTACTCTCATTGCTCCCTGAAGTGAATGAGAAAACAGTGATTGATTTAGGTTGTGGGCCGGGGCTTTATTCTAAATTTCTGGTTGAGAACGGTGCCAAAGTCACTGCCGTTGATGGTTCTCAAGAAATGATTCAAATTGTAAAGGAAAAATTAGGTGATCAGATTGATTGCTATGTGCAGAATCTTGCTGATGGATTACCCAATGAACAGGATCAGACCTTTGATGTGGCTGTTTGTCCTTTGATGATTCATTACCTTGAAGATTTCACGAAACTGTTTACTGATATCAAGCGAATCTTAAAACCGGATGGCATTTTCATCTTTTCTACACATCATCCCTTTGTCGATTATCAACTCTCGCCCTCCGGCAATTACTTTTTAACTGAGAAAATTGTGGATGAATGGGATACGGTGGGGCGTCCGGTACGGGTGGAATATTATCGACGCCCTCTCACATCGATTATTCAAGCCATTGTCGATGCGGGGATGTATGTCATCACATTAACTGAGGGAGAACCTGCTTCGCACATGCAGGAATCGTCTCCGGAATCTTATCAAAAACTATCGACAGAGCCCGGTTTTCTATTTCTCAAATGTAAAGTAGTTTCGTAACCTTATCTTTACGTTATGATATAAATAAAAGACAGAATCGAATCTGATCGTTGCTATGTACCTCATCGTGACTCGAAGATCGGTTTGTAATCCGCTTACACTTTGGACTACTGAAGCTGACTTTCAGCCTTTCGCGGGGAAATCTCAAAATGTTTACGCTTGATATGAACACACTGACCTCAGAGCAGCGGGCGATGGTTGAGTTATGGGAAGCACATTTAGAGGCGGAGTTTGAAACCAAGAGTGCTTCCGCATCTTGTGGGACGATGACCAAAGAGCCGTATGTGAATCACATACCGACGCTGACTGGTGGCGTGGGATGGAAGCAGTTGGAGCACTTTTATGACAAATATTTCATCCCACATATGCCGGCCGATGTAGAGACAGAGTTAATCTCACGGACTGTCGGACAGAATCGCATCGTGGATGAATTTGTGTTTCGTTGTACGCACACAGTGCAAATGGATTGGTTATTGCCGGGCGTTCCACCCACAGGGCGTCGGTTAGAACTGGTTCTGATTGTGATTATTTCGTTTGAAGAGGGAAAGATGAGCGAAGAACACATTCACTGGGATCAGGCTTCGGCACTGGTACAAGCGGGGTTGCTCGATCCTGAAACGCTTCCGGTTTCTGGCGCGGAAGCAGCGCATAAGATGCTTGATCGCAATTCGGTTCCCTCGAATCAATTAATCAAACGCACGATTGCGGATGAATTACTATAGCGTGTTGAATCATACTTAAAATAATCAAGCAGGCACTTTCATCTACGAAAATAGAACTTCAACTAAAACCAGTTTGGTTGTTAAGTCATGGATTTTTCAAATTGAGAGGAGGTGCTTCATGATCATGGATACAAGCAATTTACTGACGATTTTGGGAATTGCGATTGCGTTATCTGCTTATCTTTCTGCCATCAGACTGATGGCGATTCAGAAAATTAGCGATATTTCTAAAGACGATCCTAAAGGGAGTTGCAAAAAATGGGATATACGGAAGAAACTCGGATTATTGACCCTTGCTGACATTCCGATTGTTCTGTCCGCTTTTTTTCTAGGCCTACATTTGCTTTGGAATGATCTGAGGTTTAATTTTCTGGGATATGAAATATTTAGCGGTGATCCTTATTCATGGCTTTTGCCAGTCGGCTTATGGCTGTTTCTGATCGCAGGTACGGTGATGGTGTTACTGCATGTGTTCGCCTGGATAATAACTTGCAGTGAACTACTAAGGGGAAATAAGACAGTCGAGAAAAAAGTGGAATCTGAAGTAACGACGGTGAAAAAAGAGCAGGAAAAGAAACCTGAAGCCTCTAAACTTCAAATTGAAGTACAAGAATCAAGTGGTGAAGTATCTGAATCATGAGCATGCAGCAGGAAATTGCAGATTGGAATGGTAAGTCTGCCGATGACATTCACTTGACTTACAGCCGTTATTATCATGCCCCTGCCTTTATTTCTAAGGTCCTTTCTTTGATCAAACAGGTACCTTATCAAAAAGGCGCGACCTGGCTATTAAAGAAGCATTTGGAGGATGAGGGGCATTTGACTCTTCAAGAGATAGGAAGTATTTACAGAACGCTGCCCAAATTGGAACATTGGGAATCGAAGTTACATATTTTGCAATGTATGCCATTCATGCCCATTCGTAAGTCGAACGTCAAAGTCGTTGAATCTTTCCTGAGGGATTGTCTGGCTGACCAGAATAAGTTCGTGAGAGCCTGGACCTATAACGGATTTTATGTGCTTGCTAAACAATACCCGGAATATCAAGCAGAGGTCGATCAGCTTCTGGATGAGGCGATGCAGAATGAAGCAGCGTCTGTTAAAGCCAGGATTCGAAACATTTTGAAACAAAGCTGAGAGCGCGAAAATGAAAAAGTCTGAGAAACGGGATCTGCTTTACGTTATTGGTGTATGTTTTGTTTTGGTGATTCTCTTTTTTCTGTGGTTCCTTTCGTACAATGCCAGTAAGGGGTATTGGGAAGCGGAAGTTGACAGCAAAGGACCTGGCGTGATTCTGACAATTCGACGAGCGGGAACTGAATCTGATCACCTGAGTCGCCGGATTTTATTTAAAGATATTGGTACTGATGTGATTAAGTCGGGGACATTCAAGTTACCCGATGAAGCAGATGAGATGTCGGGAATAAAAATGACATTTCAAGATATTACCCTGCGTCCTGGTCGCGTGATGCTTCAACTGAATGATCATGAAATTGACATCATGGTTGCTAAAATCTCAGTAGATTCCCAAATCCATGCTTGGGATCAAGCTGAGCTGATTGAGATTTTAGATTGAGGTGATGGTAATTTTCGCTTCCTGAAATAGTGTGTGACATTTGTCGTTATTCCGCAATATTATCCCAAAACGCCCCCTCATCATTGGGAGCCTGAGGGCTATAATCTTAAAAGCAGCTAATTCTCCCGACCGGTTTCTTTCAGATCGGTGATATCCGTAAGACGTCAATTGATAGAAATTCGACCATGTCTCTCGAACAGAAAGACTTAAACTTTGATCCGGGGTTGATTCTCCTGACTGGGGCCACGGGTTATGTGGGCGGGCGGTTGCTGCCTGTGCTGGAACAGAGCGGTTATCGAGTGCGTTGCCTGGCACGACGTCCTGAAATCCTGCAACCTAAGGTGGCCGCTTCGACGGAAGTGGTGGCCGGCGATGTACTCGAACGTGAAACACTCGATGCCGTGCTTGCGGGAGTGAAAGTAGCCTACTATCTGATTCACTCGATGGGGGTCAAAGGTTCGTTTGAGGAAAATGATCGTCTGGCCGCACGGAATTTTGCAGAAGCGGCGCGCGTGGCAGGAGTGGAGCGCATTATCTATCTGGGGGGACTGGGAGATGAGCATGAAGAACTCTCGCCTCATCTACGGAGTCGCCAGGAAGTGGGAGAAATTTTGCGCGAGTCAGGTGTGCCTGTGCTTGAGTTTCGTGCGTCGATTGTCATCGGTTCGGGCAGCCTCTCCTTTGAGATGATTCGTTCGCTGGTGGAACGTCTGCCGATCATGATTACACCCAAGTGGGTGATGCGTAACGCGCAACCGATCGCCATTGAAGATTTGATTGGCTATCTAACGGCAGCCATGAATTTGCCGCTCTCAGACTATCGCGTCTATGAGATCGGCGGTGCTGATCAAGATTCTTACGCCGACATCATGCGTGTGTATGCCAAGTGTCGTAATTTACGAATTCACATGATACCGGTACCTGTGTTAACACCCTATCTTTCGAGTCTGTGGTTGGGGTTAGTCACACCCTTATACGCGCGCATTGGGCGTAAACTGATTGAAAGCATTGTGCATTCCACGGTGGTTCGCGATGAAGCCGCCTTGAACGTATTTGATATTCAACCGATGGGCATCGAACAGGCGATTCGTCGTGCCTTGGCGAATGAAGACAAAGCCTTCGCGGAGACACGGTGGTCCGATGCGCTTTCTTCTTCAGGCGCACTTCCGACCTGGGTGGGAGTGCGATTTGGTACGCGACTTGTCGATTCACGAACGACACAAGTTGCCCGTCCTCCCTCGATTGCATTTCAGCCAATTCAACGAATTGGTGGCGATACTGGCTGGTATGCCTGCAACTGGTTATGGCATCTACGAGGGTTTATGGATTTACTGGTAGGTGGCGTCGGCATGCGTCGTGGTCGTTTACATGCGGAACATTTGCGGGTTGGCGATACCGTCGACTTCTGGCGCGTGGAAGCCTATGAGCCTGAGCATCGTCTACGACTGGTTGCCGAGATGAAACTCCCCGGACGCGCCTGGCTCGAATTCCAGGTAACGGGTAACGATCAATCTTCGACGATCACGCAAACAGCGATTTATGATCCCATCGGTCTGCTTGGGCGTCTGTACTGGTATGCGGTTTGCCCGCTGCATCATTTTGTCTTTTCAGGCATGCTACGAAATATAGCGAAAGCTGCGTTGCAGGTAGATGAGCAAACCCCAACAACCATTTCACAAAAGTGAATTCCCATTGCCCCGGCTCTCTGCTCTTACCTTCTTGTACTCAATGATTTAAAATAAACTGAGACGGTTTGGCCTCGTAATCGATACTGCAAGGTAATGAGGGTTCATACGTACCAGAGAGATAACGCGATTCAGTTCCAGGAATGATCTCAATGAGGAAAGTGTTACTGACCGGTTTCGAACCATACGGAAATACGCCCACCAATCCGGCAGAGTCTGTAGCGAGGGCCCTTGATGGTACTTTGGTTGGTGATGCAGAAATTGTCTCTCGCATTGTTCCGAACGTGTTCTTTGAATGCATCGACTTTGTTTGTGCTGCCATTGCCGAAGTGCAGCCGGAACTGGTGATTATGCTGGGAGAATATGGCGGTCGCGCGATGATCACAGTCGAACGGCTCGCGCAGAACTTTAATGACGGGACCCGGTATCACTTAGCAGATAATGCAGGCAATGTGCTGCAGGGACAACCGACGGTAGCCGAAGGGCCAGCGGCTTACTACACCACGCTCCCATTACGTGCGATGGTCAAAGCGATGCGTGCCGCTGGGATTCCCTCTGATATTTCAGATGCAGCGGGAACGTTCTGCTGTAATCATCTGATGTATGGCGTTCTGCACCATATCGCCCAGGAGCAACTCCCCATTCGTGCGGGGTGGATTCATCTGCCCCACTTACCAAGCGTGGCGGCAATGGACGAGAACCTGGGGGCGCCCAGTATGTCAGTCAAAACGTCGACGGCCGGAGTCAAAGCAGGCATTCAGGCCGCGCTCGAGCATTCCAAAGATATTGACGAACCAAGTGTTTCACGATTGCAGATTTGATTTATTTCTGATTTGAGTTTGATTGATTTTGTAGACTCATGATGGAATGATTAGCGTTTTGTCATTGAATAACAAAGGAAGTACAAAATGGACACGCAGACTCTGACAACATTCTTTATGTGGTGCACAATTTTCAATGGGGGTGTACTGATTCTGTGGACGTTTTTTTGCATGTTCGCTCCCGACTTTGTGTATCGGGTCCAGAGCAAATGGTTTCCCCTGCCTCGAGAAACCTTCGATGTAGTGATCTACTCATTGCTCGGATTGTTTAAGCTTGTCTTTATTGCGTTCAGCCTGGTTCCCTATTTGGCGCTGTTGATGATTGGGTGATCTGGTTGAAGAGAATTTTGGTTTCTTGAAAAGTAAGATTATGACAGTCAAAGACCAAACCCCTGACGAGCGCTGTCGATCAAGGGGTGAGTTAGGTTTAAGAGAAAAACGTACCAGTATGACACAAAATCAATTTCAAAATCAATCCGGTCCCCTGCCCGGCGAACGGGACTTTGATCCTTATGAAGGTGACCTGGACGCGCAGTCTGCCTGGAAAAATTTTGGTGGCTTGAGCCTGTCGGAGGCATACCAGAAATTTTTGGAGAATCCCGGTACATACTCAGAAGATTTCATGTGGATGGGGGACAAGGCGTTTGTCTATTATTTCCCGGTGCTCGAACGTTATCTGCTGGTCACTCCCGTCTGGGGCAAAGAGAATGGAAGTGAGTGGTGTCAGATTCTGGGGCTGGGATCTGCAATCCAGTTTCAGTTTACCGAACAGAGTCTACCAGAGTTGTTGCAGCTTACGCCACGCGTGTTGACGTTGATTGCTCAGGTGAAGGAATCGATCGATGCTTATGTCGCCAGCGGACATCCTTATTATTCCGATCCGGAAATTCATCAACATGTCATCAAAGAATGGAACGAACTTGAACAACACCTGCAGCAGTTTGTTGATCTTTAAACTAATGAGCAAAAAAATGAGTCTGGTAGAAAGTGATGTTTAATGCCAGCTTCAAAACCAGTTCCTCAGAATATGTGGTTTCGGGTTACTCTCATTGCAATTCTATTTTTGTGGTTTGTTATTATGGAGATCAATAGTCTGTTAAATTAGCGAGGAATGAACTGTTTTCCAAACAAGATAATAGCAACGTGCGGCATGCAGGCTAAACAATCTTTTGCATGAGAATTAATCCACAGAGGCAACATGAACGAATTGATTGAAATCCTGGTCTGGCCCGTGACAGTGATTATTGTTGTGGTCATCCTGCGGCAGCCACTGGGAAAACTGGTGCAAACCACCAAGAAGCTCAAGTATAAAGACCTGGAGGTCAGTTTCCGCGAGAGCATTCAAAAAATTCAGGCCGAAGCTCAAGAAGTCTCACTGAGTGCACCACCGCCGGAGCGGAAGTTGGAAAGTATCGAGATTGACCTTTATGAACTCGCCAGCATTTCTCCCACGGCAGCTGTGGTGGAAGCCTGGAAGTCCATTGAAACCGCGGCCAAGACACTGATTCACGCGAAGGGGCACAGATTGAACTATGATGTGCCGACTCCCTACAAACTAATTCAGGATACGTTGGATCAACAGAATCTCATGGATGAACGCCACTGTAAAATCTTCAATGATCTACGCCAGTTGAGAAACAAAATTGTGCACGCCGAGGGTTATACATTCACTGAAGATCAGGCAAAACAGTATCTTGATTTATCAATCCGCTTGCGGAACTACCTTAATGATTTGTCAGATAATGTTGAAACAAGTGACTAATCAAAAGTAACAGCCACTTCGTTTTGTCAGGTTCTAACGAAGTGGCTGAACGATTTTTGTATCTCAATTATGCAAGGCCTTCCAGGAAGCTGGACTTGTCCCAGTTGACCCAGCTTTCTGCAATCTTGCCACCTTCATATCGATCTATTTGGACTCCCGTCCATGTTGTTGTCTTGCCGCTGGACGAACTCCCTCTGAAGTCTCCTGCCTGGGTTGCTGTGAACTCCCAGCGGCTCGCGACGAGATCGTTTTCGGCAATCTGCGAAAGTATTTGCACAGAACCCTCACTAAAGGCCTCATGAAAGTCCTTGAGTAACTGCTCCCATTCTTCTCGTTTCAATGTTGATACACCAGAACTATCGGGGCTGGGTTGCTGATGGCTGACATAATTTGCAGTCACAAGGTCCTCTGTCTGAATTGTATTATGGCTGCCCCACAATTCTAGAATGCTGCGCGACATACTCTTTTGTTCGTCTACTGACATCTCTTTCTCCTCATCTGATGGTGAAGCCCGATTCAAAGATTATAGATTAGACGGCCCAGTCGGTTCTGATTCATATCAAAAAACATCGCGATTACAGATATCTTGTAATGCGTTTCATCGTAGAGAGAAAAATGAAAACTACAAGCATATTATGATGTGAAGTGCAAATGATTTCGAATCTTCATCAGATTCAAATGTTATTGATTAAAATAGATGCATAGATCTAGATAAGATGATGAGAACGAATATTATTTTATTATGAGCAAAAGATATTTTCATGATTATTGATGGCTTAGAGAGGTGTTTTAATAATAACAGTTTGATTACACTTGATATCAAATCAGACGAGTCGAAAAGGCACAGAACGCGATAGACTTAGCATTGTCGATTCAAAATTAAATCCAAACCAATACTTACAACATGTTTGAACAATAAGGTCAGTAGAAAGACGAAATTAGTATGCCGGCAAAACAAGGAGATGATACATCAACATTTAAAGTAATTGCGATGTTAATGGTGGCGATTGCTCTGTTTGGATGGGCGTTTGCTGCAGCCGCTTATTCACATTCGGAAGAAGGTTGGCGGCAGGCTGAATCCAGTGAAGCTGATCCAGATGGACTCAGTTCAGACGAGCGGTTTAAAGACGCCGGTAATATAAGACGAGAATCAAAGTCCTCTTTGAGGGATTTCATTTGGAATGCCATTCGCCAGATTCCGAATGTATTTTCCGTCATCGCTTTTAATTTTCAGCATCGCTTATGGTTGGTGATCTTGTTTGCTTGCCTGGAAGGTGGTGCTCTATTTTTAGGTTATGTCATGAGCAAAATTGACTAAGGTTGAAAAGGGTTTCAAAAAACGAATCCCTTTCCTGTGAGTAGATTAATTTATGGGTCAGATGACTGAGCCAGATCATTGAGGCGAAAACGAACGGAAACGACCGAATTTTTTGCTTTGTCGTTGCGATATTTCACATAGGTTGTCGCGACGATTGTGCCATCGGGGAGCAGTTCGACTCCCGGATAACCACAGTCTCCGGATCGTCCATAATGGTGTAACAGCTTAATACGATACTTGCCGTCTCGCCCGTTAATAATGTCGTCGTAGGTTCCGACCCAGGCTACAAAGTGGCCGCGCGTGGAACTGCCGGGTGCTTGGTCACGAAAACAGACCACCAGTTGGCCCTCTTTGGTAAAGACTTCTTTGTGTCGGTCTCCGGTTAGTCCCCAGGGGGTATCAACGGGAGTGGACCAGGTGGTGCCTTCATCATTGCTGAACATCATCAGGCTGCGTCCTTTGTGCGTGTTTTCTCGCATCAGGCAGCAGAGTTGTTTTCCATCAGGACTGCGGAACACACAGGGTTCGCATGGGTTTTTACCTTTGACTTCGGCTACGATTTGTGGTTCCGACCAACTGAAACCACCATCATCGGAAATAGTTTGCAGGACCACCAGAGGAGATCGGTCTTTGCCCTCAGGTCCTTTATGATACAGTCCCAGGTAGCGACCATCTTTTAACTTGACCATACTGCTGAACGTCATCACGCAGGGAAAACCCAGAGGGGGCATCTCTTTCCAGGTTTTTCCTGCATCCTCGCTCATAATACTGGGCATACCCGGCCCGCTGCGCGTGCCTTTAGCGGCTGAAAACACCCACAGCCGTGCTTTGCCTGACGGGTCCACCATGCGATAAATGCTGGGGCAATTTTGATGCGTGGCATAGCCCTTTGGTAATTGGTCATCAAGCCGTTGCCAGGTTTTTCCACCATCCATGCTCTTGGCCATCGGGCCCGCTGAACCACCATGATTGATACACCAGACGGCAAACATCGTTTTCTGATCCGGCATCAGTAATGTCGTGGGGTGTCCCTGATAGACGTCTTTGGTTCCGGCGGCAATCACCGTTTGACGTTCTGTCTGGTTTGAAATATCAATAAGTGGCAATTTGTCGTCGGCATACAGAGACAGATTACTGCAAGTGATGGTTGATAGGAAAACCAAAACAGTAGGGAATGAAAAGAAAGGCTTCATGAATCTATCTTCTATCCATAAGGAACTAAGTACCTGTTTTGAACAGGAGGTGCGTTTGCATTGCCGCTGAGAATGTGAATCTGTCGAAATTGAATCAAAATCCTACCTGAATCAGATGGAAGACCTGAGAAGTTTGATTTCGATGAAAAAAGATTGACACTGTGTGATAACGTGTTATAACACAATATTACATATTCTCTTTAGTTTCAATTTGCTTGTCAACCAGAAAATGAAAAATGTACGAAGTTACCGAAAATCTGTCGGACCGTGCTTATCGCTTTATTAAGCAGGAAATGCAGCAAGGAGCGTTAGTGCCTGGCGTGCAACTGGTGAATCGTAAGCTGGCATCGGAAATTGGCGTGAGCGTGATTCCCGTGCGAGAGGCCATTCATCGCCTGGTCACAGAAGGACTGGTCGAGCATGTTCCCGGTGCTGGTGCGTTTGTGCGGAAACCGAATCGCGAAGATCTTGAAGAACTGTATGTCTTGCGTGATGCTTTGGAAAGTTGCGGAGCGGCAGAAGCCGCACGGTATATTACTCCCCATCAACTGGATGACCTCGAATCGATCATGTCGGAGTTTCATCAAATTGCCGAATCGATTCAGAAGCGAAGTGATGGGCATGCGACGCCCTCCCAGTTTCACCGCTGGCTTGATTGTGAAGAAGCCTTCCATGAAATCGTCATCGATGCCTCACGTAATCGTTTGATTTCCAAAGTCATTCGAGAACATCGTGCGATTGCGACGGTGTTTGAATCACAACGCAATAGCTCTAAGCTACTGACTCAGGAACTGGCTGAAAAAACCTGTGAAAGAAAAGAGCAGTTGCTTGCCGCGCTGCGTGATGGTAATGCGTCTCTGGCGCGCGAATTGATGAGTGCTCACATTCAACAAGGCTGTAAGGACGTACTGGCTTTTTTGCGACAACAGGAACGTCGTGCGTAAAAATGTGAATCGATCTAGCGATATCATTATGTGTTTTAATTAGGGCTTACATAGCAGTATGTTTCTGCTCGAATGAAATTTTCTTACGTTTCCTGCCCTTTGATACATTATTTGATTAAGTCAGACTTTCCCAATTGATATGAGTGGAAATGATGTGCGCCAGTCTTTCAAGATCACTGTCGGACGAGCCGACAGTGGCACACGGTGTGGATGATACACAGTATCGTTGCAGCGGTGACTTTGCCTTTGTATATTAGAAGCTTACTAGATCATAACGCAGAGACATTTTGTTGTTCATTTTAGAACACCTCTTCGTTATTGAAACGAATATTATCAGCGCTTCCGTTTTCGATAAAAAAGAACGATTACAATGACACGTTTTTTCGTTGCCTGCGTCTGCATCATTGCATTTTTTTTCTGCGATGGATGTAGAAAAACGACTCCTGCGGACTCGGAATCCACTTTGACTAACCCTGCTGATGCGGAAGAGGCAGCCTTGCAGGTTGTGGGGAATCTCTATGGGTTCTATGCCACTTATCATAAGAAGGGACCGACCGGCTGGGAGGATTTAAAAGCACAAGTTGCTGAGGTTGGTGAGAAGACAAAAAAAGAAGCTTTAGAGGCTATTAAAGTGGTGCAAGTGGCCGGATATAAGATGAAATGGGGAGTCGATCTCCCCCTGATGGCAAAAGAAGGCATCAAACCTGACGATTATGTGATTGGCGAATCCCCGGATGGGCGTCGTAAATTGATGTTTAGTGGGAATGTGAAGACAACAAAAGCTGAAGAATAGATCGCCCGTTTGTGATTCAGTAGTCTACCACGAAAAGCACGAAATTCACGAAAAAGTGAGCAGTCTTTAAATAGTACTGTAATAGTCTTAATGATGTGGATCGGGGTATTGTTTTTATACTCCAGGTCACAACACGGCAGGTCTGCCTCTACCACTACGCGCCCATGTGCCAGGTTCATGAGAATCCAGCTTTCTTGAACGATATCTTAAACGATTGACCCAGTAGAACATTCCCGTTTCGATAGCTGATTTCGATTGGTCTTTCACCGATCAAGGTGTTTGTCCAGCGATCAGCATGAGAGTTCGGACTGTCTTTATATTTGCGATTACAGCATATTTTGCACCAGCAAATGTCTTAACTGATCAATCATCATCGGATGGCATGTGATTTGCTTAACTAGTTAATACAGAATAGATGACAGGCATCAGCTGGAAGAATTAATCAAATTCCATAAACCCAGATGTCTCGTGACAATAAGCAATTCTTATTTTAGGTGATACCAGTTTGATTAAAGCAAGAGAAAACAAAATGAATTCTAATCTATCTTGTATTGAGGCTTGTCAAAAATGTGCCGCGGCTTGTGAAGTCTGTTTGGATGCGATGATCAATCAGCAAAGCGGAAATGACTGTCCGCGATGTTGTCGAGAATGTATTGATATTTGTTTGTTATGTGCACACTCAATCGCACGAAATGGTAAGTTTACCGATCAAATCTGTCGTCTTTGTGCAGACATTTGTGAATGGTGCGCTGCGCAATGTGAAGTTCATGATCATTATTATTGTCAGGCATGTGCAGAAGCCTGTCGGCAGTGTACTCAGGAATGTGGGGCTGTTGCAGCCTGTTACTAGGCTTCATTGAGGCCAATTTAATCAGGAGAGAACAAAATGACGAACTATAATTTAAAGGGCAAAAAGATTGCTTTTTTGGCCACTGATGGTTTTGAGCAAGTGGAATTAACAAAGCCTTGGGAGGCAGCCCGGGAAGTCGGTGCCGAGTTGCATCTGATTTCTTTAAAAGCGGATGACATTCAGGGAGTACACCACGATAAAAAGGGAGATACATTCTCTGTTGATAAAACAATCGATGATGTCATAGCGGCAGATTATGATGGGCTGGTCCTACCCGGCGGTGTGTTCAATCCCGATGCCTTACGTGTGCATGAAGGAGCCGTCAATTTTGTCCGCGATTTCTTTGTCCAAGGAAAACCTGTAGCTGCTATATGTCATGGTCCATGGACTCTCATCGAGGCCGATGTGGTCGCTAATCGTAAGGTCACTTCATGGCCGAGCCTCAAAACAGATTTGATTAATGCAGGTGCGGAGTGGGTTGATGAGGAATGTGTCTGTGATAGCGGTCTGGTGACCAGTCGAAATCCAGATGATCTTCCCGTTTTTTGTGAGAAGATGGTGGAAGAATTTGCTGAAGGAATTCACGTCGAACAGACTACCTGAACCAAATTAAAATTTGAATCAGTTACTTGATAGAATAAGCAGTTCTTAATCCATTGATGCCGGGACGATCCCCATAGCTGGAGTGTCACTCACATGATCTACACTTCGGTTATGGGGCGTTCTGCATTACTCGCTCAAAAGTTTGGAGCAGTCAACAACCTACAGCTTGTATCGTTGTTCTCGTATGGTTCTTCTCAATAGTAAGAGGCATTAGCAATGGTTCATGTTGACATGGGAATACTACATCCAGTAATGTTTTCACACATGGTACCTGGTTCGTTTCACGCTTATCCTGACAAAGGAGAAGTTCGTTCGCTTCGTGGTTCTAACCAATTGTGTCGGGACTAAAAATCATAGTAACAGCAAATCAAAGGAGGCCGTTGCTGTCAATCTTCATTCTAAAAGAAGTTGTAAAGACCGATATCAGATGAGACGCTTACAAAATGTTTTACAGACACAAAAAAACAGTTTTTAGATAGATGGATGCGATGATGAAAACTACCAGATGCTATGTTCCTGCCTGCTTGTTGTTGATCTTTGTTTTTTTGAATCCACAGATTGCAAACAGCCAAATTTCTCTTGATTCCACGCTTGAACCTTACCTCAGTGAATATGATTTACCTGCCATTGCCGCAGCCGTTGTTGTGCGCGGCCAGATTGTTTCTTACGGTGCTGTCGGAACGCGCAAAGCAGATTCGGATATTCCCGTCACAGTGAATGATCGTTTTCATTTAGGCTCTGATACAAAAGCGATGACCGCGCTTTTAGTAGCCATGACGGTCGAAGAAGGAAAAGTCAATTGGAATTCCACGATCGAAGAGATGTTCCCGAAACTGGCCGACAAAATGGATCCTCAAGTGCGAAAAGTGACTCTCAAGCAATTGCTCTCACATACCAGTGGCATGCCCGCTGATAACCAGGACTTTATGAACCTACTCAAGGAATCGTTCGATCAGGAGGGGAATCTGGATGACTTGCGTTATTGGATGGTAGATGAATGGTGTAAGCGACCTTTGGTGACTAAATCGGGGACAAAGTTTGCTTATTCCAACATGGGTTATACGATTATCGGTTCGATGCTGGAACGCGTCAGTGGTAAAACCTGGGAGGAGTTAGTAACGGAGCGTATTTTTGAACCCTTCGGCTTGGAAACAGCAGGTTTCGGCTGTCAGTCCACACCTGGCAAAATCGATGCCCCTCTGGGACATTCGATTAAAGATGGAAAAGCAAAAGGGTATCTGGCGGGACCCAATGGTGATAGTCCACCACTGGTTGGTCCTGCAGGAACCGTGCATATGTCCGTTCTGGATTTTGCGCAGTGGGCGGGATGGAATGCTGCCAATGGAATGCGGCCACCTTGTTGTCTCGTCAAACCGGAAAACGTAGCAAAGCTGCATACACCAGTATTTACTGTGGCTCAGAGAAAAGACGCCAAACCGGGGACACCACCCCCTGGAAAGTATGCAATGGGCTGGGGAGAAGTTGAAGTCGAATGGGCTCCCTACCCTGTTATTTATCACGGTGGTTCAAATGGACTGAATCTGGCCCATGCCTGGTTAGACAAAAAACGTGATATCGCCATCGTGACGCTTACCAATATCGGCGGAAAAAAAGCGGACGAAGCATTACGCAAACTGGCCGGTGAGTTATACAAGAGCCTGGAATAGAATCTACAAAGCACTCGGTGACTTCGAATAGCAGGATCGGAAACTGCCATAACCTGGTTTGGACTACCACGAAAAGCACGAAATTCACGAAACCTGTTGGTGTTTTGATATCAATGGTCTCACTGATCCCGATGGAGTATTGCTGTTTTTATAATGGTTTTGTTTCCTACAACCTCCTGCTCGCTGCGCTCGGCCCGAATTGTATTCGGGCTTACCCACTTGTTGTGAGTGGAAATGGTGTGAGGATTGTCTTTCATATTTACTGTCGGACGAGTATTTAGACCGGGCACATGGTGTGCAGAGTGATCAATCTCCAGACCACGAACGGCACCAACGACACGAGAATTCTCTGTTCGCAATAATACTCAAAGTGATAGAGACCATGCCCCACACTCTCCTGGAGATGATCTTATTAGCTTATCAAAAATAATTTCGTGAGTTTCGTGTCTTTCGTGGTAGTACTGATTTTTTATATTAAGACGAGAGCCAATAAAAACGGATCGATTCAATCGTGTTTGGTGCCGCCCTTTGATTCGCTTTGTGCACCTCCAGATTTTCAGTTAGGGCTGGCAGGCGCTATGTTGTATTATTCATTCCGCGCATGCGCTGTCGAATTCCCAAGTGACGGTTCGTTTGATATCTGAAAGTGCGCTTAGACTTAGTATGTCGTTAACAGCCTGTCATTGATGCTTTGATTCTGTTTTGAGAGGTAAGAGTTATTATGTTTGAATTTCCTGTGATTGAACGAGGGACCGTGTTGTTGAGATGGTCATATCATGCTAAGTGGCACACAGCAGTCAAGAAAAATTTATGCGCCTTAATGTCTCAGGTGTGGTACGAAATTGCGGTTTGGTTTCCCTTGTGGCTTGAGAAAGCGTGTTCAAAAGGAGTGATTCCATACGAGACAGCGGGAACCGGTTATCGTTTATCAGGTGAAA
Organism: Gimesia aquarii; assembly: GCF_007748175.1. Classification (NCBI taxonomy): domain Bacteria; kingdom Pseudomonadati; phylum Planctomycetota; class Planctomycetia; order Planctomycetales; family Planctomycetaceae; genus Gimesia; species Gimesia aquarii. The sequence goes on along the minus strand of NZ_CP037422.1, from coordinate 3,488,000 downwards.
AGTTGGAAAAAATGGGTCATTTTCGCATGCACAAACCGAAGTTATGCGTCGTGTGTAGTTACCAGAAAAAGCCGCCTCGCGCGCGCGAGACAGAAACAGGGAGTTTCGAGAACGGCGCGTGGGTGTCAAGTGCGAAAATATCTACTGAAAATCAGAAGCAAGTTCAGTACGAGGCTTCTCGAAATGGTCACTGGGATTCATTTTTCAGGCGGATGGTGACACTCGCGGCGTGGGCGGTGAGGCCTTCCTTTTCGGCGAGCAGGCAGATGCCCGGGGCGTCCTGGGCCAATCCTTTCTGATTGTAGGAAATGACCGATGAACGTTTTAGAAAATCAATCGAACAGAGACCATTGGCAAAGCGGGCTGTGCCACCAGTGGGGAGAACATGCGAAGGACCGGCGTAATAGTCGCCAGTGGCGACGGGGGTATAATGGCCCATGAAGATCGCGCCGGCGTTTTGGACTTTTGACAGCATCTGTTCGGGGTCTGATGTGGAAATGTGTAAGTGTTCGGTCGCGAGCAAATCGGTTAAGCGGGCTGCTTCATCGGCATCGCGAGAGAGAATCAGGGCGCCGTAGTCAAGCAGGCTTTGTCGTGCGAGATCGCCACGAGGAAGTTCGTTAAGCTGTTTGATGAGGGCGGCTCTGACGGCTTCGATTAATGGTTCGTGCCAAGTGATGAGCACACCAGAACCGGGGCTGTGTTCTGCTTGCGATATTAAATCGCTGGCGATGAATTCGGGGTTCGCAGTTTCATCGGCGAGGACGATGACTTCACTAGGGCCGGCGATGCTGTCGATGTCAACTTCGCCGAACACATGACGTTTAGCGAGCGCAACGAACAGGTTTCCGGGACCAACAATTTTGTCAACGCGTTCAATGCCTTCCACACCATAGGCGAGTGCGGCGACAGCCTGGGCACCGCCGACACGATAGATTTCTGTGATCCCCAACTCATAACAGGCGGCGAGAATATCTGTGTTGTAGCCACCAAAGTCAGTAGGAGGCACAACGACAACGATTTCTTTGACGCCTGCTGTTTGTGCGGGGACAGCGGTCATTAACAGTGTGGAAGGATAAGCGGCAGCACCGCCGGGAATACAAACTCCAACACGTTTTAAAGGTAAATAACGCTGGCGTAATTCGATTTTCGACTCCCCTGCCTCGCGGAGGATTTTGACATCGTCGGGCAAGAGTGCCCTTTGGAATTCGATAATATTTTCACGAATCGCGCGGAGTGTTTTAAGATATTCTGGATCCGCTTTTGTATGAGCGGCTTTCAGTTCTTCCGCCGAGACACGCATGGTTTCGGGGGTGAGTTTTTTTTGATCCAGCTTTGCAGAATAGTCAAGTAGTGCATCGCGGCCTGTGTCACGGACGTCATTGCAGATACGTTCGACGACTTGCTGCGGAGTCAGAGGTTCTCCGAAGAGTTCGATCGTACGTTGACGCCCGGCTTCCGAGACAACGTTTCCGCTCGGACTCAGTTTATTACGTAATTCGGCGAACAATGAAGTTGCATCGCTGCGGGTACAGTCGATAGTCGTGATGTCAAGATCGCTATGTTGTGTCATGGGGGCTGGTGTCTGCCTGTTACTCAATTCCGGGTACGGGATAGCTCTGGGCGAATTCCTCGATTTCTCCCTTCACCGATTCGATATTGGCATCGTCATCAGGGGCACCCAGAGTACGGAGAATCCAGGCTCCCACTTTTTTCATCTCGTCTTCCTGCATACCACGTGTGGTTAAGGCTGCGGTACCGATGCGAATTCCACTGGGGTCGAGGGGCTTGCGTTGGTCATAAGGAATCATGTTTTTGTTGACGGTGATCCCCGCTTTATCGAGGGCCTCTTCTGCAATCTTTCCAGACAGCCCGATGGCAGTGACATCGCAGAGCATCAGGTGGTTGTCGGTTCCACCAGAAGCAAGCTTAATGCCGCCTTCCAGCAGAACACCCGCTAAGGTGCGTGCATTGGAGATGACTTGTTGTGCATAAGTTTTAAAGGATTCCGTGTTTGCTTCTTTGAAGCAGATCGCCTTGCCGGCAATGACGTGTTCGAGCGGTCCCCCCTGGATACCAGGGAATACCACGCGGTTTACATCTTTGGCATTTGCTTTCTTAGTCAAGATGAATCCGGAGCGAGGACCTCGCAGAGTTTTGTGTGTGGTCGACGTGACGAAGTCAGCCACTTCGACGGGATTATTGTGAACCCCGCCTGCGACAAGTCCTGAGTAGTGGGCCATATCGACCATCAATGCAGCACCGACTTCCTCAGCGATTTCAGCGAATTTCGGATGATCGATTTCCCGGGGATACGCAGAGGCGCCGGCGATGATCATTTTCGGTTTGTGTTCACGGGCGAGCTTGGCAATTTGATCGAAGTCGATTTGGTGGTTATCTTCGCGGACTCCATAATGAATGGGATTATAGAGTTGGCCGGAGAAGTTCAGGTTCATGCCGTGAGTTAAGTGACCACCGTGGGCGAGGTCCATCGCGAGAAAGGTGTCGCCCGGTTTCATGACTGTGAGGTAAACCGCCATATTCGCTTGTGACCCGGAGTGAGGTTGCACGTTGGCATATTCTGCTCCAAAGAGTTCACAGGCACGGTCACGGGCCAGGTCTTCGACGACGTCCACGTATTCGCAGCCGCCATAATAACGGCGACCGGGGAGTCCTTCGGCATATTTATTCGTGAGGATTGAGCCTGCCGCTTCCATGATGGCCGCACTGGTATAATTTTCAGAAGCGATCAGCTCCAGACCGTTTTTCTGTCGTTTTGCTTCAGACTGAATACAGTTCCAAATTTCAGGATCACACGACTCAAGCGAGGACATTCTCATAAACTCCCATGGATATATAGTCAAAATTCAGGGTACAAACGGTACCTGGAGGGGATCAAACTTAATTTGCTCTCTTATAATGAAGGTTTGCTCTGAAAGCTACCCAACTGATTCGTGTATCAGTATCCTCAGAGAAAGTTTACCGCTCCGTATATTGATATTATTGGGACTCCCGCCTGAGAGACCAGTTTTTACTCGAAATTCTTGTATAAAAACGTTATGACTTAAGCTTATGACCGAGACTCAAGAACAATCTGATCAGTTGCTAGAGGGATCTCCTGCTTTGCAAGGGGAACGTGTCGTTTTTACGGGGACCCTTGCCTGCATGACACATCAGAAAGCCTGGGAGTTCGTTGAACTGCACGGCGGTCAGGCAGCACAGCATGTCAGTCGGCAGACGACGTTACTGGTTGTGGGAGAGGAAGGCTGGCCGCTGGAGGCAGATGGCTCTCCCTCGGTGAACTTGAGTCAGGCACAAGAGTTGATCGCGGAAGGAGTTTCGATTCAGATCATCAAAGAGTCAGATTGGCTCGCACTGATTGAACTCAAAGATCCGGGAGTGAATGTCGATCAGCTTTATACACCTGCGATGCTGACGCAGATGCTGAATGTTCCTGTGACCACAATTCGTCGCTGGGAACGACAGGGTTTGATCAAGCCAGTACGCAAGATCTTTCGTTTGCCTTACTTTTCGTTTCAGGAAGTGGCCAGTGTCCGTCGGCTTTCCGCACTACTCGAATCGGGAGTCAATCCACGAGATCTGGAAAACAGCCTGCAGCATCTGGGTAAATTTTTTAACGAGATCGATCAGCCCTTATCTCAGTTGACGCTATTATCACAGGATGCACAGCTATTATTGAAAGATGAGCATGGGTTGATTGATCCCAGGCGGGGCCAGAGGGTTTTTGACTTCGGCACGGAAGAAACTCAACTCAATGAATTGACTGAGGAAGAACTGGCCGGTGAAGAGTCATATGAGGGAACGATTGAATTCACAGAGCATCTTAAAACTCCCGAGTTTCAGGATCGGAGCGCGGATGAATGGTTTCAGGAAGGCTGTCGTTTTCTCGATGCAGGCGATGCCAAGTCAGCGATTGAAGCGTATCGAATGGCTTTGCTGGGACATCCGGATATGCCCGAAGCACATTTGCATCTGGCTGAGGCGCTGTACTTGAACGGTAATACGGAAGGTGCTCTTGAACGTTACTATGCAGCTGTGGAATGGGATCACGATTATATCGAAGCCTGGACACAACTCGGTTGTCTGCATAATGAATTAGGCGAGCGAGAGTCTGCTCTGCATGCATTTGAAATTGCACTCTCCGTTCATCCGGATTACCCGGACGCCCATTTGCATATTGCTGAAATGCTCAATCAACTGAATCGGGTTGAGGAAGCGGTTCCCCACTGGAAAGTGTATCTGGAATTCGATGAAATGGGGCCGTGGGCGGATTTAGCCCGCCAGCGTTTGCAGGAATACGACACTGAAGAATTGGAACAGCAGTTTCCATAAAAGTCAGTAACTGTACGATTGATATTCCTCTTTTGTCAGCCGCGCCTCTCCATATAATTCTTACTCAGATGTTGCGCAGTTCTTTCTCAAAATAACTTGCTTCCCATCTGCTTTAGGGTTATGTTGTTATTTTGACACCAAAATAAAAACTAAAGCAGATTGGATACTGTTCTTAATGAAAATTGAACGCATCGAAACACTGGTGTGTTATGCCCGCATGCGAAATTGGGTGTTCGTGAAAGTGATCACAGATCAGCCTGGTTTGATTGGATGGGGCGAAGCCACTTTGGAGTGGCATACACGCGGAATTGCTGGAACAATTGAAGATCTATCGCAGTTATTGATCGGCGAAGATCCCAGACGTGTTGAATATCTTTGGCAGATGATGTGGCGCCAGCATTTCTGGCATGGAAGCGGTGTCACACGTTCGACTGCCATTGCCGGTATAGACCTGGCACTGTGGGATATTCTGGGGAAAGTTCACGGTGTTCCCTGCCATCAACTCTGGGGCGGTCCTGTGCGGGACTACATTCGTCTCTATTGTCATTTGGGTGGTGGCAATATGGAATCTTTTTACCAGACATCGACGGATAACGCGTCGCAATTTGCTGAATTGGCGCAAAAGGCGGTAGCAGACGGGTTCACGGCGTTCAAATCGATGGCGGTGCCTCCCACGATGCCGATTGAGGGTCTGAAACCGATCAAAGCTGCGGAAGATTGTGTCTCTGCGATGCGTGAAGCGGTCGGAGACGAGGTTGATATCATGGTGGACGGTCATGCCCGCCCTTCTCCCGCCATGGGCTTACAGTTTGCACAAGCGCTGGATCCTTATGGTTTGTATTTCTTTGAAGAGCCATGCTGGCCGGAGTCGCTGGATGGTCTGGCACGAATCAATACTGCGACAACGACTCCCATTGCGACGGGTGAGCGATTGACTCATTTGGCGGCGTTCCGTGATCTATTTGAAAAACGAGGCTGTGAAATTTGTCAGCTTGATTTGACTCACTGTGGTGGATTTACTGAAGCACGGCGGATTGCCGCTTTGGCGGATGCTCATCGAATTGCACTTGCCCCCCATAATCCACAAGGGCCAATCAGTACAGCGGCTTCTCTGGAATTTGGATTTTCTCAACCAAGCTACATCATCTGTGAATCGGTATTGGATGATGTTCCCTGGCGACAGGATGTGATTGAAGAAGGGTTTGTCATCGACCCTGTGACACGAACCGTCAAACCGAATGGAAAACCGGGACTGGGGATCTCGATCAATGAAGCTGAAGTCAAAAAACATCCGTTTCAACAGGAAACAGTACAACGCGTCTTTTATGAAGATGGTGCGATTGGAGATTGGTAAGCTGGTTCCAGTTGGCTTGTCATCTCAATCTTCTTTCTAACAACTCAACAGAGAGAGCGAATTATTCGTTTAACGGACATCATCATGAGCGGACAAGCATTAGAGACGAAAACTCAGACCGCGTTTCAGGGGCGGATTGGTGTCGCGACCGTTGATATTACCCCGCCAGTAGGAATCTATGCGCGGAATTGGGGCGCGGCGAAGCACGATGTGGCGGAATCTCTGCATCGTCGTTTGACTTTGAATGCGCTGGTCCTGTATGCGACTGGCTCTGAAAAACCGTTGGTTTTTATCGATGCTGACCTGGGCTGGTGGCGTTCATTGATTACGTTCAAACGATTTCAAACACGACTCTTGCAGGAATTAGATATTGAAGAAGCGGCTTTGATTTTTGGATTAAGTCATACGCATGCATCGCCGCCGTTAACCGATCCCGATCCGGATTTACCGGCCAGTGAATCTTTGGCAGAATATCTGGAAACCGTTTATCAGGCTTCCATCGTGGCGGTGCGCGAAGCGATTCAGAATGCAACAGAGGCTGTTCTGGAATGGAATACGGGACATTGTGCTTTGGCGTCAATGCGTGATCTACCTGATCCCTCACCGGAAGCTGATCGAATTGTTTGTGGGTGGAATCCGAACGAGCCTGCCGATGACACTCTGGTTCTCGGCCGCATCACGGATGTTTCTGGTACGCTCAAAGCAGTGATTGTCAATTACGCCTGCCATCCGACAACACTCGCCTGGGAGAATACGGCGATCTCTCCCGATTTTCCGGGAGCGATGCGCGATACCATTAGCGAAATATTGGGAGTCCCTGCTCTGTTTATGCAGGGGGCTTCTGGGGAATTATCTCCCCGTTATCAATATGTAGGTGATACTGAAGTTGCAGATCGACATGGACGCCAGTTGGCGTTTGCCGCTTTGGCGACGTTAGAAGATATGGAGTCTTCCGCGACATCGCTGGAATATCAGGGAGTCGTCGAATCGGGGGCACCTCTTGCTGTCTGGAAGCAGACTCCCATCACTCCTGTTTCCTGCTTACAAGCAATTCAGGCAACAGTGGAACTGCCCATCAAAGACTGGCCATCAGCTGAAGAATTAGAGTCACAGCGACAAGCATGTAATGATCGGGCATTGGAAGAACGTTTGCGACGTCGTAGAAATATTCGGCGTGGCATCGGTGATGGATCAACTTTGGCGCTACCGATTTGGGTCTGGAGGATAGGAGAAACGATTCTGGTTGGTAGCCCGACGGAAGCATATTCAATTTTGCAACGCGAACTACGACAGCGGTTTGATGATCGAACCATTGTCTGTTTGAATCTGATCAATGGCACTACCGGCTATTTGGTACCTCAAGAATTCTATGATCTCGATCTGTATCAGGTCTGGCAGACTCCTTTCGAGCGCGGCAGTCTTGAGATTTTAATCGAGGGTATGGCTGATGCGATTCAACAACTTATTGATTCATAAAACATCGCATATTGAATACAGTTTAATCAAGCAGAAAGAGTGATTTTATGTCGTCAATCATTCAAGGTGTATTGCCGGTATTGCATACTCCGTTGCAGGTCGATGAAACAATTGACCGCGATGTATTACAGAGGGAAATCGACTGGTGTTATGAATTGGGTGTGGATGGCATCTGCGGTGCGATGGTTTCCGAAGTCTTGCGTTTGACGTATGCCGAGCGTCTGGAACTCACACGGCTGATGTCGGAGATTTCAGATGGGCGAGGGGCTGTGATAGCCAGCGTGGGCGCAGAGAGTACAAGTCAGGCATTAGAATATGCACGGCAAGCCGAAGAAACAGGCTGTGATGCGATTATGGCAATTCCCCCTGTCACAACAGCGCTCCCCGAACAGGCGTTATGGAATTACTTTTCTGCACTCGCTGAACAATGCCATTTGCCGTTGGTTGTGCAGGATGCCTCTTCTTATGTCGGTCAGGCGCTCTCCATCGATTTTTATCGAAAACTATTGGATGAGTATGGGCCTAAGAAAATATTTTTCAAACCGGAAGCCTCACCGATTGGACCGAACTTGTCGGCGTTACGCGATGCGACGAATGGTCAGGCTCAGATTTTTGATGGTTCGGGTGGGATCTTATTAGTAGACGCGTATCGTCGGGGCATTTGTGGAACAATGCCGGGAGTCGATTTGCTGGATGGCATCATGGGATTATGGCGTGCACTTCAAGCCGATGATGATGAAACGATTTATCGTATTTATTTTCCGATCTGTGCAATCGTTGCTCTGCAGTTACAGGCAGGGCTCGATGGTTTTCTGGCGATTGAGAAATATCTGTTAGTGAAACGAGGCCTGTTTCCTTCAGAGCAGCGCTGTCAACCCAATGCCTGGGATCTGGATCACGAGACCCAGGCCGAAGTAGACCGACTGTTTGATTTATTAATTCAGGCCTTATAGGACGGAGCTTTTAGGTGCCAGAATCGGAAAATCATGCAGACGCTGAGCCATTCAAGGTGAATACTACAGAACGCCCCCCTTCACATGCGCGTTATCTGGTGCTGACATTATTGTGTTTGATCGCAGCGATTGCCTACATCAGCCGAAATGCGATTTCGGTGCCTGCAAAATTGATTCAGGAAGAGCTCGGAATCAGCCTGACCCAGATGGGTTGGGTGATGAGCGCCTTTTTTTGGAGTTATGCGTTATCACAAATTCCCAGCGGCTGGGTGGGACATATTTGGGGAACACGACGTGCTTTGACTTTATTTGCGATTTTGTGGTCGATTGCGACTGCCTTCACAGGTGTCGTCATTGGATTCTGGACGCTCGTGGTAGCACGTTTGCTGTTTGGTATTTCGCAGGCGGGTATCTTCCCCTGCTCTGCAAATTCGATTTCTAAATGGCTACCTGAGTCAAGACGTGGTATCGCCAGTGGGTTACTGGGAAGTTTTATGTCAATTGGAAGTGCCATTGGTAGTTTTATTATTGGGGTGCTATTAGTTGGGTTTGATTGTTTTGGGATTACTGTGCCAGCAGTTAGCTGGCGGATGTGTATGTTTATTTTCGCCGTTCCGGGAATTCTGTGGGCTCTCTGGTTTTATTATTGGTTTCGAGATCGACCGGCAGATCACTCGGGAGTGAATGCAGCAGAGTTAGCATTGATTACTCAAACTCAGCAGCTGGAACAGGACGATTCAAAGATTGAAAAAGGTGAGCCGACTCCCTGGGGACAAATTCTGACGAGTTTTTCCATGTGGATGATTTGCGGTCAGCAGTTTTTTCGCGCGGCAGGTTATATCTTTTATGTGACCTGGTTTCCCGTTTATCTACAGCAGGCACGCGGGATCACGATGGCTTCCTCAGGCATTTGGGCGAGTTTGCCTTTGATGTCTTATGTCGTGGGGAACGCTTTGGGAGGGGCAACTGTGGACTGGGTGTTACAGAGGACTCAAAGTCGTCGTTGGAGCCGACAGGGTGTGGCGATTTTTGCCATGCTGGGAAGTGCTGGATGCACTCTGTATGCTTATTTCGTCAAAGATATGAAATTAGCAATGACACTGATTTCGATGGGGACTTTTTTTGCGGGATTGAGTGGTTCCTGTGGTTATACTGTCACGATTGATAAAGGAGGACAGCATGTCGCCCCCATCTTCGGGATGATGAATATGGCAGGAAACTTAGGTGCTGCATTATTGCCTGTGATCGTCGGTGCTTTATTCGATGCGAAAATTTATGATCCTGTTTTAATTCTGATTACAGGGATTTATCTCTCTGCCGCGCTTTGTTGGGCCTTTCTGAATCCGAATGGAACTGTTTTTGATGACGTGAAATCGTCTGAGGCAGTTTAAAAAGAAAACTCCGATTGACAAACGTAATCGGAGTAAAATTGAAAGTTTTGAATAACTGAGTGAACTGTTTCTTAATTCATACTCCAATAAATCACATAACCTCCGACAACGATCGTATAGCAAAACGTACAGACAAGCATTAACGTGAGAAAACGACCCGCATGGGCGTCATCAGTGGCCATCGATTCAATTTCTGCTTCTGAATACGGCAGCGACGGATCTGACTGTTGAGTGGATGTATCTGATGAGGGAGATTCGTGCATGGTGCTATCTTTGATTTAAAGTGAGTTTATTAAGTTGTGATTAATTCTCCAGGAGTTCACGTAACAGATTACTGGAAGGATAAGGATGTCCGCAATGTTGTACGTATGCTTCACCGTAGGCAACACCGATTTCTTTTCCCCGGGCCGCAGACCAGCGTTCGGCCCCTTCCATGTATTCGTCCAGACCATGCTGTTTTCTTAACCAGGCACGTTGACTTTCGTGGCAGGCTAACATTTTCATCTTGAGTTCAAACGTTTCTGTCACATCAATAATAAATTGTGGTTTAATCGGATTACCAAAATAATCGACACCTTCGATCGGATCAACATAATAGAGATGTGGAATTTTTTCAGTGGGAGGTGCCGGTTGAAACTGATGCGTTGTGTAATTGGGAGCAGATGCTCCAAAGCAGGCATCTCTGACCAGTCGACTGGTCATTTCGTGATCACTCATATAATCAACGGGAGGAGCTGTAATTACAATATCGGGCCGCGCTTTGCGGACTGCTTCAGTGACGCGTTGACGGGAATCTTGATCTATGGTGATTGAAAGGTCCCGGAACTCGAGACACATGCAATCGGCACCTAATAAATCGGCTGCTTTTTGGGCTTCGGCTCGGCGAACATTGGCGATTTCCACCGGCCCCATTTCCGCACTTCCGCAGTCACCGGCCGTCATTGTGGCAACAGTGATGTGGCATCCCAGGTTTTTTAAGCGGGCTAAAGTACCCGCACATTGAATTTCAATATCATCCGGATGGGCGTGAATCGCGAGAATTCGTAGTGATTCTGCCTGTTTTACCATGAAAGTTTCTCTCTCTGTACATTTAGGTCAAACAAATACTGGTTAGCGTTTCGTGTGTGTAGTTATAATAAACATTCATAAAAAAAACACGCACACCGGGTCTACTGTTCGCGTGATTACTTTAATTGGCTGGCTCAACTCGTTTGAATCAAAACATGAGATCATGGTACCTCTCATAAAGACAGTCAGTTTCCTTGTTGCTTGGTAGGTGAAAATACGTCTGATGGCTATTGATACTGCACGATCTGTTCATGTCACTCCCAAATCCAAATTTGTAAGACACACAAAAATCCCTACATTGATTTTTGAAACGTCTTCCGAGTTAGCGAAACATGTCGCTAACATCGTTGCGGATTTAATTCGATCCAAAATCAAAGAGGATGTTCCCGCGATTCTTGGATTACCAACGGGATCAACGCCGCTGGGCGTCTACCGTGAACTCATTCGAATGCATCGCGAAGAGCAGCTCGATTTTTCAAATGTGGTTACGTTCAATCTGGATGAATATTGGCCCATGGATCCGGATTCGATTCATAGTTATCACACATTTATGCGAGAGAATTTTTTCGATCACGTGAACGTCAAACCGGAAAATATTCACATTCCCCGGGGCGATATTGCCGCGGATGATGTCGATACTTTCTGTGAAGAGTATGAACGAACGATCGAGAAATTTGGAGGGCTGGATTTACAGTTATTAGGCATTGGGCGTTCGGGGCATATCGGTTTTAATGAGCCAGGCAGTGCGCGAAATAGTTTGACGCGTCTGGTGAATCTTGATCCGGTAACTCGTCGTGATGCAGCCAGTGGTTTCTTTGGGGAAGATAATGTTCCTCACCACGCGATCACGATGGGGGTTGGCAGCATTCTGTCGGCAAAAAAAATTATTATCATGGCTTTGGGGGAGCATAAAGCTCCTGTGGTAAAACGTGCTGCCGAACAGGAAGTCACCGATGAAGTTTCGGCGAGCTTTTTGCAGACTCATACACAGTCTCAGTTTGTCGTTGATCATGCAGCTGCCGCTGAGCTGACGGCTGTCAAAACCCCTTGGATTGTAGGGAATATCGAATGGACGCCTCTACTGGAGAAAAAAGCGGTTATCTGGCTCTCTCTGCAAGTCGGAAAACCACTCCTTAAGCTGGAAACGGAAGATTTTCTGCATCATCATTTACATCAGTTGATTCAGAAATACGAGTCGATTTCACAGATACGACAGCGCGTATTCGATTCATTATTGGATGGAATTTCTACAAGACCCGCAGGAACAGACCGTAAAAAAGTAATCGTCTTTAGCCCTCACCCCGACGATGATGTGATTTCGATGGGAGGGACACTGATTACTTTGGCCGATCAGGGGCATGAAGTTTATATCGCCTATATGACGAGTGGGAATATTGCGGTGTTCGACCATGATGCACTTCGACACATTGATTTTGTGCATGAATTCCACAAACTGTTTCATCCTGATGATCAGGGCTTCCTACAGCACTTGGAAGATCTTAAGGAAAGCATAGAGAGTAAACATGCAGGAGATCTGGATACTCAGGAAATGTTAGGAATCAAAGGTTTGATTCGGAAAACCGAGGCAACAGCCGGTGCAGAAGTCGCGGGAGTTTCTGAAGAGTTTCTACGTTTTCTGGATCTTCCCTTCTATCGAACAGGACAAGTTTCGAAAAAGCCGATTGGTGAGGAAGATATCGAAATCGTTGCGGATCTGTTACGTGAGGTTGGTCCTGATCAGATATACGTGGCAGGAGACCTCTCCGACCCACATGGAACTCATCGCGTTTGTGCGGAGGCAATCATCAATGCGGTCAATGTTGTCGCCAATGAGGGGATTTCACCTGAATTCTGGATGTATCGAGGTGCTTGGGAAGAGTATGAACCACACGAAATTGAACGAGCGGTGCCATTGAGTCCGGAAGTGGTGCTCAAAAAACGAGAAGCAATTTTCAAGCACGAATCGCAAAAGGACAGCGCATTTTATCCGGGCAGTGATAAGCGTGAGTTCTGGGTACGAGCAGAAGATCGAACCCGAAACACTGCAAAGGTTTACAATCAGCTTGGTTTGCCAGAGTATTTTGCCATTGAGGCTTTCAAACAGTATCATGGCGAGATTTAAGTAGATTGGGTATTCTTCCTGAACACTGGCTGTTTTTGTGACCAATTGGTTTCCAATTAAAAAACATGGCGAAATCGCAGAACAGATTGTAATTTTTTCCAGCTTCGTCTTGCTCTGAATGTGGGTTTTTTCATAAAACACGTCCTATCAAGAGTTTTGATGATAAGTTTGCTGAGGGAATGACAGGATTCATTCTAAACGATTTCACTTCCTCGGTTCTTCTGATAATTACAGACTCTCAATGGAAGGAGAGCAATAGGCCATGAGGCATCGACACGATTTCATCTCGATCGTAGCGTGTATGCTATTAGTAAGTCAGTTCGGTTGTGGTAGTGAGGACTCTGCGACACCTCAAGCAGCAGGCAATAATATCGATGGAAAATTGGATGGTGCACCCACCAATCCACAACCAAAACCATTACCTACTACTTCCATTTCGCCGGTTTCTCAGACGGGGCCTGCATTGAAGCCGAACACCAACGTGATTCGAACGGCCAGCTTGAGTCGTGATCAGCGTGATATGCAAGACCTGGACAATGATGATACCTCTCTCAAAAATGAAGTGACCAAAATTCAGGAATTGGAAGAGGGAACTCCAGAGTGGAATGTGCGTGAGATTACCCGTCTCAAAGTCACTGCATTACCTAAGACTGGAAATGTGGATGAACTAAAAAAAGCGCGTGTGGACCGCAATCAGAAAATTATACAGCTGGCGATGGAAGCGGTAAAACAATGCCACGCTGATAAAGAAAAACAACGTCTTTTTACGGTTTGTATTCGTCATCTGTTAGATGCGCATCTCCAATTAGCGTTAGAAGGAGACCAGGACAGTATCGATGCGTTGTATGATCATTCGGAGTCATTGTTTAAGCGTGATCCAAATTCCTCATCCGCTGCTGAGGCCGGGTTTACTGTTGCCAAATTTGCTAATACAAGCGCACAACGGTTTGCGATCGATGAACCGCGCTGGATTGAGGAGTTTGTAAAACAAGCACGTTTATTTGCTTCCCGATTTCCCAAAGAATCTGTACGTGCTCCGCAATTATTGAGAGCCGCGGCAGAAACCAGTCAATTGTATGGCTTAAACAAGCAGGCAATGGATTGCTGTATTGATCTGGAACGAAAGTTTCCCAAAAGTAATGAAACAGCACAGGTTGCTGGATTGTTGAGGCGTTTGCGTTTAAAGGGGCAACCTCTGCAACTCGCTGGAGAGACGATTGAGGGCGGCTATGTTTCTGTCGATGACTATAAGGGGAGCGTTGTGCTTGTCGTATTCTGGTCGACGACTGCGAAACCATTTATTGAGCAATTACCACAGATTCAGGCTTTATCAAAAAAATACCGTAAGTATGGTTTTGAAATCATGGGTGTGAACCTGGATGACGAAGAGCCTGCCATTGATGCATTTCAAGAGAAAACGTCTCTCGACTGGAGACAAATATTTTATTCCGCCCGAGATAAGCGAGGATGGAATAATCCCTCTGCAGTCTATTACGGTGTTCGCAGAGTACCAACGATGATTTTGGTGGATCATACAGGTATCACAGATCTTGTGACTTCCAAAGCAAGTGAACTGGAAGAACCATTACGTGCTCTGTTGCGAAAGAAGACCGCAGCAAACGCGAATCAATAAATGATGCTTTGATAACTGATATCACATTAAAACTCCGAAGGTTTGCAATTTATCTTCGGAGTTTTTTATTATGGTGTTATCAGTTCACGTTTCATTGAGCTCAGTTACTTCTGCAAAGGGACAATCTAATGGGTAGAATCATTTTAGCTTCTATACTGTCCGGAATTATTCTATTTGTTTGGGGCATGTTGTCCTGGATGGTTTTACCCATTCACGATGGAACATTAAGACCCTTACCCGATTCACAAGCTGTGATCGATGTGCTCAAGAAGCAGAATCTGGAAGATGGCTATTACCTGTATCCTGCATATCCGGAGAGTCCTTCCGGACCCGGACCTGAAATGGATGCGATGATGCAGGAGTTCGAGAAGAAACATCAGGCGGGGCCCATTTTTTCAGTGATTTATAAAGTGGAGGGCATGCCTCCGATGCCACCGCAAATGATGATCGCGGGACTTTTGATCAATATGCTGTCCAGTTTTATTGCAGCGACTTTATTATCAATGGCGATTAAAAACGGGGCCAGGATGACTTACTTTCAGAGATTTCGATTTATCGCTTTAATTGGAGTCTTTGCGGCGATTGTTTCTTTTCTCAATTTGAAGAACTGGATGTATTATCCAGCCGATTTTACCCGAGCGATGATGCTGGACTTACTTTTGACCTGGATGATTGGAGGGTTGGTGATTGCAGCGTTGATTAAACCTGCAAAGGCAATTCCTGAGACAAATGAAAGTCCTCAATCAGCAACCGATTAAGGAGTGTTTGTCTCTGGTTGAAACTTTTGTAGTCGTTCTCCAACGATTTTATTATCAGGCTGAAGTGTGCCTAAAACCGAAGCCAGTGCGGTGTTCAAATCTGGATCTTGTGCTGCCTGATATGCTTTTTGAATCTCAGCAACCTGCATGGAATCAATCAACAATCCGTATTTCTGAATATGAAAAGCAAGTTGCAGAGCGGCAATTTCTTTGACATCGGCTTTGAATACATTATTTACAATGACTTTCACCAGGTCTGCCTGAGCAGAGCGTGTAGGGATGCCCCCAAGGGTGATGAGTGCATTCGACGCCAAATCTCGATCAGGGACCAGTTGCAATAAGGGTTTTTCAGCTGATTCCAGATCATAAATCTTGGTGCGTTGACTGGATGCGATGTGAGATAGCCAATACAGCGCAGCCTTTCGGTATTCAGTCCGGATGTCTCCGGTCAATTCTGGAGTTTTCAAGCTGCTCAGGAAAGGTCTGATTTGATTTCCTACATTTTTAGAATCATTCGATTCGACAATGTAATGAACCAAAGGATAACGTCGGATTGAATATTCTATTTTGTTCTTCAGGCGAAGTGGGCCGTAGATGATGATCGGTATATTTGCTGTTCGGGAATCAGCTCGCAGATTGGCAATCGTTTGAGAAAGTCCCCAACGTGCGATATTGGCTTCCAGAGCAATGAATTCGATATCCATGCGACTTGTGGCTGCTTTAAATCCTGCTTTTCCTGTCTGATAAGGTTGAGTGTTATATCCAAGTTCATTAAAGGTACCAGCCATCGATTGAGCGCGTGGTACGCTGGAGTCAATTACAATTGCTGATTGTGAACCTTCTCCGCGTAAGGCTCGAGTGAGAATGGCGATCACTCGTGTAGCGCCTGGAAACGTTTTGGTTGGATCAAGTTGCATGATTGCTGTTGCAGCGGCAAATTGGACTCGACGATCAGGATAGTTCAATGCAGCAATGACCGAAGAATGCTTATCCAGTTTTTCATAAAGAAGAGTGCGTGAACCGATCTGCCCTAACGCTTTCAGAGCGGCAATGGCACTGGGAGTGTGTCCGTTTTTCATGGCTAAAGCAAGGACCTGGCTGACAGCTTTCGATCCCGATAGCAGGGCTAAATTGAATGCAGTCCCCTTGCCTTGTGGAAGCGGGTTATTCCAACCAACACGATAGGCGTCCATCGCGAGCGCCATTGCTAAATAGAGTGTCTGCACATCTTCGCGGTCGGGAGACATTTCCAAAGCTTCTTTGGCAAAACGCAGACCTAGAGTTAAATTTGTTTCTTCTGCAGGAATCTCTTTTTGTATGACCGTCTCTTGTTTGGTATCCCAGACCCAGATTTTTTGATTCTCTGACTGATCATTATAGGTTTGGTACAAGCGAATGGCTGCTTTTTTTAACTCCAGTTGTGCACCGTGTCGGTTTAGCTCTTCTGTCTTACGAGTATCTTTTCCAAGTAGTTTTGCCAATGCAATGCGGGCGGAGATTTGAATACTTTTAGGCTGACTTTGCGAAAAAGCCGGATTCCAGAGATAAAGAATTGCAGCTGGATCACCAATATCTCCAAGCACATCAGCGGCTACCTTGCGGATATTGAGGTTGGGAGAACGCACAGCGGCGATTAATGGTTGAACTACGGGTGAACCTAATTGCGACAGCGCAAATGCCAATTCATCCTTGGTGGTCGGATCTTCGCTTTTTCCCAATCGCTTCAAGATCGGAGACGCAACAATAGCACCAGCAGATTTCAATTCAATGATCGCAATGGCGCGATCTGTTGGTGAGCCTGTGAGATCATTGATTAACCCATCAATACGGGCAGGATCAGTGGCATAAGCACGAAAAGCCACTTCCATTTTTTTGAGCAGCTCAGTTGATTCAGGTTGTAATGTTTTATTGTTCGCCAAAGCAATGAATGCAGCCGGGCCATATTTATCTCGTAACATCAACACAGTTTCATTATCGATGTCTGCTTTCATCAACTGTTTAAGATACGGCTTCGCAGAAGTTGCTTGACCGAGGTCTGTGAGTTGAACGACGGCCTGCATGAGTTGCTCGGGGGTTTCGGGTTTAGTAAGCAGCAAGTCATCAGCGGTTAAGTTGAAATTGGAAACCGGATCCTGATTTTGGGGAGGTACTTTATCTTGTGTCCAGGCACGCGTTAATGCACTCAAGGCGCAGAGGAACGCCAGAGCAAAAGTTGCCAGGATCCGATTTTTTAAAGACATTCAGTCGACTCCGTGTCGTCTTGGTTGCCGGCTATTCATTTCGGACTAACTGAAGGTGGACCAGACTTATATCTCATCTACCTGACAGATAGGGGATCATTCAATGAAAATTGATGTAAACAGATTGTATATACTATTCTTACTACCTTTCCCAAAACAACACAATTCGGTTATTTCAGTTCAAGTCTTTTTAGAATTACAATCCAGGGTATCCGAATGGACATACTCTCTGTAGTAGCTTCTGTATCAATTATCATCGTTTCTAACGGCGATAACGGTTCAATCGAAGATAGCGAGTAACCGTATCTTTCCTGTTGCCATCACATTAGAGATCGCAGGAACCCGATAATTGATACAACCCGACCGTCGGGAACTGGTCTTATGAACACAATGTCAAGCAGTCTGAATTCATTGATTTCCGAGCTATACTTGCTCTAAAGCGATGAGTTCCTCGTATGTTTCCCGTCGGCGAATCACCTGGTAGTCACTCCCATCGACCAATACTTCAACACTGCGGGGCCGAGCGTTGTAATTACTACTCATTACAGATCCATAGGCTCCTGCGCTGAATGTGCAAAGATAGTCAGCGCGTTGCATCGGAGGAAGATAACGGTCTTTCGCGAAATAATCACAAGATTCACAGACCGGACCAACAACGTCAGCGGGTTCACAGCCTGCAATTTCTCCTTCACAGTCGAGAGGCATGGGAATCGCAGACTTCACTGGCCAGACCCGATGATAAGAGTCGTACATAGCGGGACGAATCAAATCCGTCATGCCCCCATCCTGGATGTAAAAGAGTTTCCCCCCTTCCCGTTTGGTGAAGACAATTTGGCTGATTAAAACGCCCGAGTTTCCTGCAATAAAACGTCCAGGTTCCAAAGCCAGGCGGCATCCGATTTCTTTGATTGTTGGAACGATGACATCAGCATATGTCTGAGCCGAAGGTCCTTCATTGGTTTTATAGCTGATTCCAAATCCGCCTCCCAGATTCAACCAGTTGGTTTTATGTCCCTTTTCACGGAGCTGGGCAATGACTTCAGCGCCTTTCTTGACCGCTTTGGCGTAAGGATCTGTTGAAAGAATCGGAGATCCAAGATGCATATGAATTCCTGTAAGTTCCAGTCGGTCATCATTCAAGACTTTGTCGGCCAGCTGTGTGGCTCGTTCGATGTCCATCCCAAATTTATTGCCCTTTTTCCCAGTGGTAGTTTTACGGTGAGTTTTAGCATCAATATCAGGGTTCAGACGTAAGGCGACCCGACCGATGCAGCCGAGTTCCTCTGCTATTGTGGCAATGGCGTCGAGTTCGGCCTCACTTTCTACATCAAACATCAGAATATCGGCTTGTAAAGCCTGGCGGATTTCTTCATCGGTCTTTCCAACGCCTGCGAACACAACACGTGATGTATCGGCACCTGCTTGCTGGACTCGGAACAGTTCCCCTCCTGAAACCACATCGAAACTACTGCCGGCATCGTTCATCGTTTTTAGAATGCTCAGATTTCCGTTAGCCTTGACGGAATAACAGATGACAGGATCGACCTCTGCAAAAGCATCCTGAATTTCCTTCAGACGGCCGAGAAACGCTGATTTTGAATAGATCCAAAGCGGTGTACCAAATTCTTCGGCCAATCTGGTGACGGGAACATTTTCGCAGAAGAGTTCACCGTTCTGATAATGAAACGTATTCATTGTGTTGCCTTTAGGGAGTTAACTTAAAAAACGAAGCAGAGCAAAAGAAGTCAGAAAAGGACTGTACCTGTTGGGAACGTGAAGTGGCGTTCTCGTTCCTTAAGTGCAGGCTCGATGTTTTGCGAGCAACTCTGCAATTTGGACAGCATTTGTGGCAGCACCTTTACGCAGATTGTCACTTACACACCAGAAACTGAGTCCATTCGGAGAAGAGATATCACGGCGGATGCGACCAATGAAGACTTCATCACTGCCATCACAGGTGGAGGGAAGCGGATACGAGAAATTCTTCAGGTCATCTACCACCGTAATTCCAGGGAATGCTTCGAATAGCTGGTGCGCTTCTTCAGGAGAAATAGGACGCTCTGTTTCGACCGTGATTGTTTCACTGTGACAGTTAGCAACTGGAATGCGAACGCAGGTCGGATTGATTTGTATTGTGTCATCTCCGAGAATTTTACGGGTTTCATACACCATTTTCATTTCTTCGCTGGTGTATCCCGCTTCTTTTTCACTACCGATTTGAGGAATGGCGTTAAAGGCGATCGGGTGTTGAAAGGCTTGATACTCATGGTCTTCACCGTCTAAGAATGCGCGCGAACCTTCCATAAGATCGCTGGTGCCAACGACTCCTGCTCCACTGGTCGCTTGATAAGTGCTCACAATCACCCGTCGAACGGGAGACGCGTCGTGGAGAGGTTTTAAGGCCATGACCATCTGAGTTGTTGAACAGTTCGGGCTGGCAATGATGCCTTTTGCTTCCAAAGCTGCTTCTGGGTTGATTTCAGGAATGACAAGCGCCACTTCAGGTTTCATTCGCCAGTAGCCTGACTCGTCAATCACAATCGCGCCCGCTTCAATTGCCGATGGTAGGAACTCAGCTGCAGTGTCGTCGGGAGTAGACGAAATCACCAGTTCAACTCCCTCAAAGGAATCTTTAGTTAATTCTTCAAGGGTATAGGTTTTCCCTTGGAATTCTAGAGTTTTACCGGCAGATCGCGCTGATGCCAGGAACCGAAATTGATTTGCTTGAAATTTACGATCTTCCAGCAGTTTTCGCATAATATGCCCAACGGCACCCGTAGCACCAAGAATGGCGACAGTATCAAACACTTTAAATTCTCCAGACAGCTAAAAGGATAAAAGTCTTTTAAGAGATTGATTTTAAGTCAACTGCTACAAGCGGATGTTACGATGAAAATGATTATTCAGAGCCAACGATTACAGCCTGTGCTTATTTTGTACGACAGCCGGAAGAGAAGTATGGTTCAGACTGTGTAGATTTTGAAATTCATGCCATCTTTGCCATGAACGTTCTTTGAACGGAGTATTATATGGTCTAATGTTGGTTTCGTCCAATCGTTGAGCGGATTCCGTTTATATTAGTTGATGGTTGATCGAATCTGGATCTGAATTCATGTTCTATCGTTCTCATCTATAGCGATAAATCAGCTTTTTAGCATCAAAATACAAAATTCAGTGAGCCATGCTACTAGGTGGAAAACAGTGCTGATATACTCCACTTCAGTCGGAATGAACAATTCTTTGAATTGAAATGTTCCTATTTTTTCAAAGATTAATTGCGTGTAGGTAACATAAACAATGAAAGTTTTAGTGATTGGTCAGGGGGGCCGTGAGCATGCTCTGGCTTGGAAACTGGCTCAGTCTGAGAGTGTCAGTCAGGTTTTTTGTGCGCCGGGAAATGCCGGAACACAGTCAGAAGCGACAAACGTTGCGATTAATGTCTCGGATATTCCCAGGATGGTATCGTTTGCTAAAGAAGAGTCGATTCGGTTGGCTGTTGTTGGACCTGAGGTACCTCTAGTGGAAGGCATGGCCGATGCATTACGTGAGGCGGGAGTTGCTGTTTTTGGTCCCTCGAAAGCAGCAGCAGAACTTGAAGGCAGCAAGTCATTTGCGAAGCAGATGATGTGGAAAGCCAATGTTCCGACGGCAAAGTCAGAAACTTTTTTCAACTTTGAAGCAGCCGAGGCTTATCTGGAAGATCGTGAAGAGCAGCCATTAGTGATCAAGGCAGATGGTTTGGCAGCCGGTAAGGGAGTTATACTTTGCGATACTAAACAGGAAGCCCTTGATGCGATCAAGTCTTTGATGAGAATCAAGGAATTTGGAGATGCTGGTAGTACAATCATTATTGAAGAAAAATTGATTGGCCAGGAAGTCAGTATTCTGGCAATTGTGAGTGGTTCCACCATTATCCCTTTAGAGACATCACAAGATCACAAGGCGGCTCATGATGGTGATAAAGGTCCGAATACCGGTGGAATGGGAGCCTATAGTCCAGCGCCATTGGTGACAGAAACAATGATGGACGAGATCATTGAAAAGATTCTGGTTCCTATGGTTAACGTAATGAAAATTGAAGACCGTGCTTTTAACGGGATACTCTATGCGGGTTTGATGATTACAAATCAAGGACCGAAAGTTCTCGAATTTAATGTTCGCTTTGGTGATCCAGAAGCGCAGCCCGTGCTGATGCGACTCAAAACCGATCTGGGAGAACTTTTACTAGCTGCAGCAGAAGAGCGGTTGGAAAGTATCGATCCGCTGGAATGGGATGAACGTCCGACAGTCTGCGTGGTTATGGCTTCAGAAGGTTATCCTGGTGACTACGAAAAAGGAAAAGTGATTCGGGGTTTGGATGAGGCAGCACAGTTATCGGATACCAAAGTTTTTCATGCAGGAACAACAATGCAAGAAGGTCAGGTCGTTACAGATGGTGGCCGAGTTTTGGGGGTGACTGCCATTGGAGAAACCATCGGCGAGGCGAAACTGAAAGCCTATCAGGCGGTCAAATGTATCAGATGGGATGGTGCCTGGTGTCGAAAAGATATTTCAGACAAAGCACGTTGAATTCTTTACTCCTCAACTCATAATTGATTGCCGTTGTTAACAAGCCATGCCAACTGAGATTCGAACCTGTTTATTACCATTATTGTCACAACCTGATGAGTTCTCAGGAAGTGTTGCGGTGATTTTGGATATCTTGCGTGCTTCTTCCACGATCGCATATGCCTTAAATTCAGGTGCAAAATCAGTGGTTCCCTGCCAGGAAGTTGAAGAAGCGCATCTGGTTGCTGAAAAACTGAAGAAATCAGAAGGAGCTCAGGTTTTACTGGGGGGAGAGCGATTGGGAGTGATGATCGAGGGATTTGATCTGGATAACTCCCCTGCCCGTTATCCAGCTGAAGTTGTTGATGGGAAAAGTATTGTTTTTACGACCAGTAATGGAACAAGAGCTCTGAAACGAGCTTTTCAGGCAAAGCGGATCTTGATCGGTTCATTTCTAAACCTGGATGCCCTTGTTAAAGAGCTGAGTATCTTAGATGGTATTATCTGTCTTGTTTGTGCTGGGACTGATGGCAGTGTGACAGGAGAGGATTGTTTATGCGCAGGGGCGATTGCCGTGGAACTTCAGAATCTCTCTGGCCAGGCATTGGCTTTGGATGATTCGACTCGCATTGTGGCAGACTACTATCGCTTACAGACATCAAAGGAAGATGGGATTTTATCAGCGATGCGTGCCAGTATCGGAGGCCAAAACTTGATTCAACGTGGCTTTGAAACGGATATTCAACTATGTTCGCAACGTGGTCTCATTTCTGCTGTCCCTGAATTTAAGCAGGCATCAGGAGAAATTACATTGTAGTTGAATGTATGAGTACTATTATGCTTCTACTAAAGATTAATTCTCACTATAGAGTATCTTTGAAAGATAAGATTGAAAGACCAATTCAATGAAAAAAGAGATGGAGAAAATTGTTGCGTTGTGTAAACGGCGAGGATTCATTTTTCAGTCTTCAGAAATTTATGGTGGCCTTCAAGGTTTCTGGGATTATGGTCCCTTAGGAGTTGAACTCAAACGGAATGTCAGAGAAGCCTGGTGGTCTGACATGATTACAACGCACAATGAATTGGTTGCTCCCGAAGGTGCTCCGAAGCCCTTTGCTATGACCGGTGTCGAAACGACGATTATTATGCATCCCAGTGTCTGGAAAAGCTCCGGCCATTTTGATTTGTTTCATGATTTTATGGTCGACTCGAAAGAATCCAAGGCGCGTTTCCGTGTCGATCATGTTTCTGTTGCCGTTGCATATGCGTCCGATAGTTCTCCCGTTGCCTGTGAGACTTATATGGCAGATATTGGAGAAGAAGGTCTTTCAAAAACGAAACGTAAACGTTTGGAAAAGGCAATTACGGAGTATGAAAAAGAGCAAGGGATTGCTGTCAGTGAAACTCATCAAATATCTGTCTGTAACCTTATGGAATACAGCAAGATGCTCAGGGATGCCGATATTCCAGCAACTGGAAAACTGGAGGCGCGTTGTCCCGAAACTGGTGGAGAACTGACTGAACCACGTGAGTTTAACTTAATGTTTAAAACAATCATTGGTGCATTGTCTGGTGAAGAAGGAACCGCCTTTCTGCGTCCGGAGACAGCGCAAGGAATGTTCGTGAATTTCAAAAATGTGGTTGATAGCGGGCGAGTGAAAATTCCATTTGGAATTGCTCAGATCGGAAAAAGTTTTCGCAATGAAATTACGCCGCGCAACTACACCTTTCGTTCTCGTGAATTTGAGCAGATGGAAATGGAGTTCTTCTGTCATCCGGATGAGTCATTTGAGTGGTACAAGTATTGGCGAGATCGTCGTTATAACTGGTATATCAAACATGGCATAGCAGAAGACAATTTGATTCTCCGTGATCATACACAAGAGGAACTCGCTCACTACTCTGTCGGTACAGCCGATGTTGAGTATGCGTTTCCTTTCATGGAGGAGAATGAATATGGTGAACTTGAAGGGGTAGCCCATCGCGGCGATTTCGATTTGCGTTCACATATGGAGGGTAAACTAGTTCGTGAAGGAGATCAATTGGTGGTCGAACAGAATGAACATGGTCAGCCCAAATACAAAGGAAGTGGTAAGGATTTGACTTACTTTGATGACCAGACACGAGAACGATTTACACCGCATGTGATTGAGCCCGCCGCAGGTGCAGATCGCGCCACACTCGCGTTTCTTTGTGAAGCATACTACGAAGATGAGCAACCCGATGAAAAAGGCAACATGCAGACTCGAACGGTGATGCGGTTCCATCCCAAGTTAGCTCCCGTGAAAGCAGCGGTGTTTCCTTTAATCAAAAAAGCTGGTATGCCGGAAGTGGCGTCGTCAATCTATCAACGTTTGAAATCTGCAGGGGTTCAGGCCGTTTATGATCAGCAAGGAGCGATTGGACGCCGTTATCGGCGTCAGGATGAAATTGGAACACCTTTCTGCTTGACTGTGGATGGTGATACCGAACAAGATAACTGTGTTACCTTGCGTGATCGTGATACACTGGAACAGGTGCGTGTTTACATTGATGACGTCGTGACCGAAGTTCAAAAACGACTCAATGGCTAAATGAATTTAGAGTCTGTTGATAATTCAAAGTAAAATAAAAGAGGTATGTGCCATGACCAACAAGAAAATAGACCGTCGAGATTTTGGGAAATACCTTGCCGGTGGCACAGCGGCTTTTGTTACAGGAACTACTGCATCCTCTGCTAAAGAGCCTATCCTGGATGGTATTACGCGACCATCGAATACGATGATTATTGATGGAGGAGGACAATCCGTATGGAATTCTTCAGCACAACATGTTCGGACCAGTGGTTGGATTTCTCCCGATGGAAAAGTTTTTCATGAGGCGGCTCGGAACATTCCCATTGTTGAAGAGGACGATGTGATTGTATGTGGAGGTGGCCCGGCCGGAGTCGCGGCCGCCTTGGCATCTGCAAGGAGCGGTGCCAAAACCAGGTTGCTCGAAGTAAATGGTTGTGTAGGTGGAGTCTGGACTGCGGGAGCTCTGACATTAATTATAGATGCTCAAAACAAACCGGGTGTGATGCGTGAAATTTTACAAAAACTGGAAGAGAGAGGTGCCAGTAATCCATTGCAGAATGGATCGGTGGCTTACGATACTGAGAAAACAAAATTGCTGTTGGAAGATTTGTTATTAGAGGCAGGCGTCAAAATTCAGTTGCATACCCGAGTTGTGGGTGCTGTGACGGATATTAATAATCGACTTTCAGTGATTGTGACAGAATCCAAATCCGGCAGGCAGGCGTGGAGAGCGAAGTCTTTTATTGATTGTTCGGGTGATGGCGATTTAGCGGCACAGGCAGGCTGTGGCTATGAATTTGGTCAACCGGGAACAGGACTTACTCAACCGATGAGTCTAATGGTATTGCTGACAGGGGTGACCACTGATGGAATCGCCCCATTCATTCGAGGAGATGCAGAACCTCGCAAGCTAGGAAATCCAAAGAAAAATCTTCTGGCAGAATTTCAACGAGCGGGCGTCGATCCTTCCTATGGCGGTCCGACGATTTTTCGAGTGCGTGAAGGGCTATATGCCATGATGGCGAATCATGAATATGGAACACTGGCGATTGATGCAGCGCATGTGACCGATGCCACCTTGCAAGCACGTCGTGAAGTCCATAAGTTGATCAATAGTTTGAAAAAGTTAGGTAGTCCCTGGACAAACTTAGAGATCGTTGCCACAGCAGAACACATTGGTACGCGCGAAGGTCGGCGGATCAGAGGAAGATATCATGTCATAAGTGATGATTTAAAGAAGGGCGCCCGGTTTGAGGATGGGATTTGTCGTGTGCGTTTTGGAATTGATGTCCATTCTACTAATCCCGATAAGACTAAGGCGATTGAAAAGAAACCGTTTAAGTCGCGACCTTATGATATTCCTCTACGGGCTTTAATTGCCCGTGATGTGACTGGGCTGATGATGGCGGGCCGGTGTATCAGCGGTGATTTTATTGCACATAGCAGTTACCGAGTTACTGGAAATGCCGTAGCGATGGGGGAAGCAGCAGGCGTGGCTTCAGCACTTGCTGCTACAACGCAGAAACTGCCTCATGAGGTCCCCTTCTCTACAGTGGCAAAACAACTCGAACAAATTCGCTCGGCGGATACGAGGCAAGTGAAGAGCTAGCACAGATCATACTTTTTATCGAGTTTGATTATACTCTGGCTTAATCACGCAACTTCCAAATTAACATTGGAGTGTGTGTGATTTCACAGATACAGGAAAGAGAGCGGCTGAAGGGAATCGAACCCTCGTCACCAGCTTGGGAAGCTGGAGTAATACCATTATACCACAGCCGCTGATTTCTCTATGAGACAGCCTATGTATGCGAAAGGTTCAGGTCAAGCAAATTAATGAATTGTTAGAGAGGCGTATCAAAGATATTTTTCAGAGGTTTCTGGAAATCTCGAAAATCAATTTCGATGGCACTATTCATTCCTTGTAGGAGTATTTTATTCAATCGTGGTTCGATATGCATTTGTAGAAGTGTGTCTTTAATAATGTTCTCTTTAAAACCGATCGTGTTCCCCGTTTTTGCGTCCATGATCTCGAAGAGAAAAGAATAGCTTGTGGTTTTTGATTCAGTCCGAATTTTACTTATGAATATCAAAAACGGAAGTTGGTATTGAGAAGTATCAATCCAAGATCGTTTGGGAAGGTTGCGGCTCCAAAGCATACTTCCAGATTTTTTGTCGATGCAAATTAAATCGTTGTCGACATGCACTACATTTAAAAAAGAATCACTCACATAAAAGTCACGATGAGGAGACCGTCTGCGAGGTGTTGTATAAGAGAAATTAAAGTAGTATCGTTTCTTATCAGAAAAACCGACAAATTTGTTTAAGTTTTCAAGTAAGTTATCAGGGATAATCGATTCGACAACGGTATCACCCGTCTCTACATTCAATACTCTGAGTCGATTAGGAGGCAGTAGAATAGCCAGTTCATTAGCGGAGACCTGTGTTGAAAATCCTGAATTCAATACTGGCTCATCAAGTAATAATCGGTCGGATAACGGATCCCACAAACGTACTCTTTTTTCGGTAGTGGATGTTGTTTGATAAAAGAGCTTTCGTCCGAATGCATGGCGCGAGCGGCTATTCAGTTCCAGTTCCCCTTTTCGAATCAATTCTCCCGTGATCGAATTATAAACATCGTAATTTGTTCGATTGATGTTGAAAGCGACAATTGCTTTTTGATCACCGATCAAACCCTTGCTGGAATCACTTAAATAACCTGATTTAGTGGGAATGTTTCTGCGTTCCCATAAAACTTTGCCTGTAGCAGGATTCAATCCAAATAACTGATTATCCCACTGAAAAATACAGACACGCGGACCGGATGGACCTACATAAAACACTGATTGTGAACTACTCAAATTATCAAATTCTGCAGTCCACAGTGGTTTAGACAATTCATCTTGAAGATGCAGCAGAGAAACTCCCTGGATTTTTCGATTACTACCAAGAGGAATGAAATGCCCTACAAATGAAGTGCGAGATTGATATGGATAGGAGACCCGGTCAGATATTTTGACTTTCCCAATGTTTTGTCCAGCATGCTTGTTGACGATATTAAGAGTTGTGCCTGCCTTCAGCAAGAGTTGAGAAATTTCTGGTGGAGGGAGAAATTTACGTTCGTAATTTTTATAGATTACTTTGGTTGCCGGTGGTACAGGGCCTATGTGGCTTTGTTTGATTGAAACATGTGAGACAGAATGTTTTAAAGGTTGCATGGCTTGAAAAATAGTCCACACTTGCGAAGCACGGTTAAAGCGTTTGACGTACTGAGAACCTGTGATTCCGGAATCGAGTGTCACGTTTGCAAATCGGTCGTTAAGATTTTGTAACAATGAAGCCGCTTCATGAGGTAAACCAACCAGTTCCCATAATTCCAGCAGTTGACGTGTCGCAGTAGCAGCTATTTCAGGATTGGGGTTAGAGTGATTTTCCAAAAGCAAAAATTCCGCCCTTTGGTTTTCTCCCTGTTGTATCAATTGATCAGCCAAAGCACTACGTACTGCTACTGCTTGAGGCCAACTACCATAGGTGTCGAGGAATGATTGTAGAGCGATAACAGATCCATCGTTGAGAGCTATTTGCTGGTCATTAGAAATAATCAAGTCAACTGCTTCGCGTGCATCTGGGGACGCTTTTTGTGTTACTTTTTCCATCAGTCCGCTAATGAGGCTCTTTACCGTCACTAGATGATTCGTATCGCCCGCCATAGCTAAAGGTTGCTCTACATCGATCTTTTTAAATTCCTCAGCAATCTCCATCAAGCCCTGATAGTCTTGTTGTTCAAGTAGATACTTTGACTTTCGTGATAAGAAACGACCTCGCTCCAGAGGTGTGGAAGCTAGATCTTCAATTTTCGCCAATATCTGGAATTCGTTTTGGTTGGATTCGTTTAATTCTGCGTAGAGTAATTCTCGTAACAGTGACTCCGAGCGTTCTTTCACCAGGGAAGCGGACTGCACAGAAATTAAGGCCTCGAGTTTTCGTTGTGCATTTTCCAGATTTCCGAGTGAAAGTTCCAATTCAGCTTTGATTAATTGATTACTCTGAGCCTTTGCAGAAATGAGCGATCTTTCTTGGTCTTGCGGCAAACTGGCAAGCATTGCTTCAGCCTGGGCAAACGAATCGATTTGCCAAAGACCTAGAGAAATAATGTGACCCTGATGTGCGATGATATTTCCAGGATACCAATTGTGTTGTGTTCTACTTTTACTCTGAGACCGTGTAGCTTTAGATGTATCCTGGAAGGCATAGTCGGCCTCGCGTCGCAATTTTTGTTTAAACTCGCGGTTCAGGATATCAGAAATTTGGGTTGCGTTACTAAGAGTGAAGCCGGATTCTTTTCCTGAAGGGATGTGAATACTGAGTAGACTTCCCGATTTAATTGGCAGGAGATAATT
This sequence comes from Gimesia aquarii, assembly GCF_007748175.1. Taxonomy (NCBI): domain Bacteria; kingdom Pseudomonadati; phylum Planctomycetota; class Planctomycetia; order Planctomycetales; family Planctomycetaceae; genus Gimesia; species Gimesia aquarii. The sequence goes on along the minus strand of NZ_CP037422.1, from coordinate 3,459,149 downwards.
ATTACGCGACAAAATTCCCTTGCCAGTGACGGGGCCGACATGTAGATGCCAGAGTTCTCGACCATCTTCAATATGTCGTCCACGGCAGTAATCAGAGCCAACGATGAGAACTGTTTGATCAACGACTGCAGCAACGAATTCGCCATCTTCTCGAGGAACTTCATCCCACAGTGGAACGCCCGATTTCAAATCGATACAATGAATGAACGGTGATCCACTGGGTAAATAGTAAATTCGATTTTTATCAATCACTGGTACGCTGGTCAGACCTGGATGACCAAACGAAACCGGAGCATAATATCGTTTTTGTGAAATTCTACGGTAATGGTCTCCTTCACCATAATAGTAATTCCAGAGTAAATCTCCATTTGTTGCGTCGATAGCAACGAGTGTGTCAATTTGTGTGGGGCAGACGATAATCCCCTGACTGCTGGCGAGCGGACATTGCTTATGAGCTCTGTTACGATCTGAGTGAATAGGCTGGTTGACATAGACAATCCCTTGTTTCCAATGGATGTTTCCATTTCTCGGGTTGATACAAAGTATAGAGATCTGACTATTATGTTCTGCAACGGCATAAATTGAGTTACCAACAGGCAGAGGTGCGCCTAGAAAATAGTAGCCATCAATATTCCAGGCAGGTTTTGTTTGAAGTGAGTCTTTTTGGGTAGAAGTCGATGAATTTTTAACAGATTCATTATCGATTGAACGAGCCGTTGTCAGTTTCACTGGTAAAGCCAGGAGCCGGTTTCCTCTCTGAGAGACAAGTGGGAAATGAGAAATTCGGCGTCGAATTCCCAGATTCAACTGTGGTGGAATTTGAGGACTTGGATTTGGTAGATAATCTATGGCAAACACATACTGCCCGTTAGTGGAAAGTGAGCCGTATAGGGAACTGAAGTAGTAGAATTTATCGAGCGGTAAATTTTGTGAATAAGTTGAGTGGGAAGGAGTTTGGCTTTCAATACGGTCAATCAGACTATTGAGACTGCCATCGCTTTTAAATAACCAGGATGTTGTTCCCGTTTCTATATTGACTGCTCTGATACCTTCAAAATCTCGATAAATGACCAGATTATCTACTGCGATCGGAGTATTTGCGACAGCCGTTGAGAGGTCCTCTCTGTTCTGTTTGATTTGCCAGTTTCTTAAGGTATCAAGTGGCCTGGATTTTTTGGTTCGAGCTATCGGATGACTCCAGCGAGGATTCAGATATGGCAGGCTGGCATTGATAGATCGGTTTCGTTGGGGATTTCCTTGCGAGAGAAACCATCCAGGATTTTCTTTCAAGTTCATTTTCTCAAGTGAAGCGTTTACCCTCTTGATTGCCTCAGACAGGTTACTTTTGACACCAGATACTGTGACTGGTAGTGTGCCTCTGACCGTCAGTATTTTGGAAACTTTTTCAGGTTGACCAGATCGTTGATATGCAACTGCCGCTTTAAGAAAGTGGGTTGGTCGCATTCGTCTTTTATGAATTCTGCTATTCAATAATTGATCCCAATAGCGCGCTGAAAAATCGAAGTTACCTTGCTCCAGGTAGTGAGAGGCTAAATAGTCTAGCGCTTCAAAACCAGCCTGGAGTGGAAAAAATCGTAACGCCAGGTATTCGTACATCGTTAGATCATTATTCTGTTTCGCTTGCTTCAGAAACCAGTCTGACTGTGGGCCGGAAATCCTCTCATAATCTGAAAGTGCTCGTGGTGAAGCGACTGAAAAAAGTTCACGTGTACGCTGTCTGAAGTTTAGCGGGCGGGGTTGCCCTTCAGGCCAGAAGAAGTAGTCTTCCTGATGATCAAGAAGTTTTTCTAATTGTAGCGCGCCTTCGGTGATTTCTTGATTCCGAAATTTGTGCTCGGCTCTTTCGAACTGTGATCTCAAACTTCTGTTACGATAGATTCGGTGGATCAACTCCTCACGATTATTTGAGGCTTCATTTTCAGGTTCTGTCTGGTCTGGAACTTCTTTGTCTGCGGGAGGATCTAAAAACGCGATGAGCTGATGTCCGTCTTGCTCATCGTTAGACAGTAGATAAGCACATGGATAAATTAACAAAATACAGACGCATAGAAGAATTCTGATGTTAACATTTCTCAGGTAGAATCGTCCTGAGAATGGAGGAAATAATCGATTCATCCAGTGGATTCTCCTCAAATCAGAAGCACATGCCAGTTAACCAGCGCGTCAGTAATTATAGCACAATCAGTTAATTTGCAGACAGGCTACTTTGAAAACCTGTAAATCATTGGATGGATGAGATCATCTCGAGGGGCTTTACGGCAAATAACTTAGGTCGGTTTAATCTTGAATTGACTATTATCCAAGTTACATTTGAGAATAGACAAGAGCGAGACAATTCGTTATAGTTGTGATTAAGTTTACGGCGTTTAAATAATAAGTTGATGAATGTACATTTTTAAAGGGGCTAAGTATGAAACGGACAAGTTCCTTCAAATTCAGCCTGAAAGTCAAGACGCTACTTTTTTGTGTTATCGTTCTATTTGTCGAACTTAGTGTGCCACTTTTCGGATGGACAGAAACCAATAACACCAAACCAGTTCAGCAAGATAAGGTTCCGGCCGTTGAATTCAGACAGCAGATTCAGCCTATATTGGCGAAGCATTGCTATGCATGTCATGGACCTGATGTGCAAGAAGGTGGTTTACGTCTCGATCAGAGTGAACACGCTTTTAAACAGTTAGATTCTGAAGCCACCGCTATTGTTCCTCAACACCCTGAACAAAGCGAGCTGCTCACTCGTATTATTTCCCAAGAAGAAGATCATCAGATGCCTCCGGAGGGAGAACGTCTTAAACAGGAACAAATTGAATTAATCAGGAAATGGATCCAACAGGGAGCTGAATGGAAAAAGCATTGGGCGTTTCTACCTCCCAAGAAAAGCACACCACCAAAGACAAGACAAAGCAAGTGGATCAAGAACCCCATTGATGCATTTATTTTGTCAAAACTAGAGCAGAAAGGACTCTCCCCTGCGCCACCTGCGGATCGCGTGACTCTGATTCGGCGGGCCTATTTTAATTTGACGGGTTTACCACCTACTCCTGAAGAAGTAGATCAGTTTGTCAACGACCAGTCTCCCGATGCTTACGAAAAATTGATCGATCGTCTGTTAGCTTCGCCCCGTTATGGAGAACGCTGGGCTCGTCATTGGCTTGATCTTGTGCGTTATGCTGATACGAACAGTTTTGAGCGTGACGGTGCGAAACCAAACGCCTGGCGTTTTCGCGACTATGTGATTCGTTCCTTCAATAGTGATAAACCCTATGATCAATTCGTCAAAGAACAATTGGCGGGTGATGAACTCGAAAATGTATCAAGTGAGACAATCATTGCTACTGGATATTATCGTCTTGGTCTCTGGGATGATGAACCCGCTGATAAATTACTGAGCTACTACAATGAAATGGATGATATTGTTTCGACAACAAGTCAGGTTTTTTTAGGACTTACTTTGAATTGTGCCCGTTGCCACGAACATAAAATCGATCCGATTCCTCACGAGGATTATTACAGTTTTCTTGCGTTTTTTCATGGTTTGAACTCTTATGGAACACGGTCTGATCAACGGTCCTTTAATCAAACCGATATTTCCGATCCTGAAATTTCTACTCTCTATTCGAAGTACGATGTGGAGAAAAAAGAGCTTAAGAAAAAGCTGTTTCAGCTCGAGCAGACGGGCGTCAAAAAAATGTCGGCTGTTGATCAAAGGCGATCTGAAACCCATCAGCGTAAAAAATTATTGAAAGAAAAATTGGAGCAGTATTTGGAACCGGCTCAAATCAAAGCCTATCAGGCGATGAAGCATGAAATGCAGAAGCTGGAGAAGAGTCGAAAGCAATTTCCTCCTCGAAAAATGGCTCTAAGTGTCAGTCGCAGTCTGAAAACACCGCGCGAAACCTTTGTGCTTTTAAGAGGAAATCCCCATGTTCGTGGGAAAAAGGTGGAGCCGGGTTTTCCGCGGATATTTGGGCATAATGAGATACAAATACCACCTCTTGATAAAGATCAAAAGACATCCGGCAGGCGGCGTGTGCTGGCTGAGTGGATTGCGAATCCTGATAACATGCTAACCTCGCGAGTGATCGTCAATCGAATCTGGCAGCATCACTTCGGTCGGGCAATCGTTCAGTCACCTAACAACTTCGGTCAATTAGGTATGCCACCCACACATCCCGAACTACTGGACTGGTTAGCCCTCGAATTCGTCGGACGTGGGCAGAAGTTCAAATCCTTACATAAATTGATCATGATGTCGAATACTTATCAGATGTCTTCACAGTATTCAGAACAGGCAGCAGCCATCGATCCGGCCAATGATTTATTCTGGCGGTTTAACATGCGGCGACTTAGTGCAGAAGAAGTTCGTGATTCCATATTGAAAGTAAATGGTCGTCTGAATCCCAAAATGTACGGCCCCGGATTTTACCCTTTGATATCGAAAGAAGTGTTACAAGGCCAATCGCGACCCGGTGAGGGATGGGGTAAGTCATCAGAGGAAGAAAGGGCACGAAGAAGCATTTACATTTTTGTAAAGCGTTCGTTAGTGACTCCCCTGCTTTTCAATTTTGACTTTGCAGATACTGATAGTACCTGTGCCGTCCGATTTGTGACCACACAACCGGCACAAGCATTGGGAATGATTAATGGAGACTTTGTGAATCAGCAGGCCGAACATTTTGCAAATAGAATTTTCGAAGAAGTGAGAAATTCGCATTCCGAATTTGTTTCACGCGCAATTCGTCTGGCCTATGGGCGTCCACCAAAGATGAATGAAGTTGATGAAGGAGTACGATTAATTAATACTCTGATGAAAAAGCATTCCCTGAAAGAAAAACAGGCATTGGAATATTTCTGCTTAACAATTCTGAATCGGAATGAATTTGTTTATCTGGATTAATGCAAAGAAAATTTAAGTGATCTTGGGAAAATTTGTCTCTGAGTTTGTGTAAGGATCAATCATGGCATCAGAACTAAAATCAAATCATCTGGTAGATCAGCAAATGAAATCAGCTGGACATGCACAGTTCTGCCGTCGTACACGTCGGGAGTTTTTATGGGAAGCGGGAGGCGGTTTTGCTTCGGTTGCTTTAACGGGAATGTTGTCTGCTGATGGATTTTTGAATTCTCAAGCCGTTGCCGCCGATGGTGTCGGCCAATATCAGAATCCTTTGGCGCCTAAAGACCCGCATTTTAAGCCCAAGGCGAAAAGTGTGATCTTCCTTTTTATGTATGGTGGTCCAAGTCATGTTGATACTTTTGATCACAAACCAAAACTCTATGGTTTGGATGGCAAGACGATCCCTGTCAAAACGAAAGGCCGCGGCGGTGAAAAAAATGAAGGACGCGTCGTTGGCCCGAAATGGAAGTTCAAACAATATGGTGAATCAGGTCAGTGGGTCTCTGATCTATTTCCCCATTTGGCTACCTGTGTTGATGATATTGCGTTTTTGAAATCGATGACGGCCGACTCTCCCATTCACGGTTCTGCCATGTTGATGATGAACTCGGGTAGAATTCTGAGTGGATTTCCCAGTCTTGGCTCTTGGCTTAATTATGGTTTAGGAACTGAGAATGAAAATCTTCCCGGGTATGTCGTCATGCTTGATCCGACAGGGGGACCGATTAGTGGTGCCAAGAACTGGTCGAGTGGATTTATGCCGGCGACTTACCAAGGAACAACAATGCGTTCTGAAGGGGCACCGTTGATTGATTTGCGTCGTCCTGAAGGGATGAGTAAAGCAGTTCAACGTGAACTGTTGGATGCTTTAAAAGAAGCAAATGAAAAACACCAGGCTACTCGTACTGGTAACTCGGAACTGGCTGCTCGTATTGCCAGTTACGAACTGGCTTTCAAGATGCAGAAACATGCACCGGAAGCAGCAGATATTTCTTCAGAAACAAAGCAAACACAAGAATTATATGGGCTCAATAATCCCCGTACCGCTGATTTTGGCAGAAGATGTCTGTTGGCACGCAGACTAGTTGAGCGAGGTGTGCGCTTTATTCAGTTATATTCTGGTGGAAACCATAATGATTCCAACTGGGATGCGCATGGAGATTTGGAAAAAAATCATAGTTTTCATGCAGGCAATACTGATCAACCTATTGCTGCGTTAATTAAGGATTTAAAATCTCGCGGATTATTTGATGAAACTATGATTGTCTGGGGCGGTGAATTTGGAAGACAGCCAACGGCAGAGTATGCAAAAGGCACAGGACGTGATCATAATTCCTTTGGCTTTACAATGTGGACTGCTGGTGGAGGGATAAAAGGCGGTACTACTGTTGGTGCAACAGATGAGTTGGGGTCGGCAGCGGTCGAGAAGCCATTTCACGTTAAACGATTGCACGCGACAATCCTGAATCAGATGGGACTTAATCCAAATCGTTTGTCTTATTTTTATGGTGGTTTGGATCAAAAGTTGGTAGGAGTTGAGCATACAGAGCCAATCCATGAAATCATCTGACGTAGCACCTGCAAAAAAAATCACCAGCCATTCCAGGAGTAATCTCAGCGAGGCGACTGACTCTCAATGATCATCTGCTTCATATGGGCAGTAACGGTAGGATGTTTGTCTGCGATGTTGTGGTGCTCTCCCTCATCTTTGTCGAGATCATAGAGTTCCAGAGGTTTTTCCTTTCCTGTTTGGACAGCTTTCCATTTGCCTGATCTCAATGCGATTTTTCCTCGATATTTCCAGAATAAGGAATCGTGGGCCGTCTGGGATTCACCAAGTAGAGTAGGAAGATATGAGATCCCATCTATATTTTGTGGTGGATTAATACCCGCTAACTCACAGGCTGTCGGCAGGAAATCCCAGAATGCACTGATGTGATCCGTCGTCGAATTTGCTTCTATTTTGCCGGGCCACTTGACAATTAAGGGAACGCGAATGCCTCCTTCATAGAGGTCTCGCTTGTAACCGCGTAATGGTCCGTTCGAATTAAAGAAATCAACCAGATGCATGCCTTCCTGGTGAGGGCCATTATCTGAAGTGAAAAAGATAATTGTATTTTGCTCCAGATTCAGTTTTTTCAGCAGGCTGACCAGATTTCCAACATCTCGATCCAGGCGCGTGATCATTGCTGCGAAGCCTTTTTCCGGGGCTGGCCATTCCTGATCAGCATATTCTCCATACTCGGGAACTTCCATTCCGTCGCCAGTTGCGCGTCCTCCTTCATTATTCGCATGCGGAATCGTGTAATGTGCCTGAAGGAAAAAAGGTTTCTTCTGGTTAACCTTGATAAAGTTCAGTGCCTCTTGTGTTAATAGATCGTGCGAATATGTTTCACGCTCAACCGAGACTCTTTTTTGGTTTCCGACTTTATTTCCAGGAAGTGAGATTTCCTGTTCATTACTCCAAAGGAACTCCGGATAAAAATTATGAGCGTTTCCCTGGTCTAGATATCCAAACCAGTAATCAAATCCTTGCATACTGGGGACCCCTGTTGTTTCAGGCGGTCCTAATGCCCATTTGCCTACTCCCCCAGTTGCATATCCAAAATTTTTTAAGAGTGTTGTTACAGTGGTAGCACCAGCAGGAAAATAATATTGCTCATTTTGACTGATAGGAGTATGACCAGTGTGGATGCCCGTAAGCAGGACTAATCTTGAAGGACGGCAAACTGTATGGCCGGAATAGTGATTTGTGAACCGCATGCCCTCTTTTGCCAATTGGTCGATATGGGGAGTTTTGATCACTTTCTGCCCATAACAACCGAGGTCACCATATCCCAGATCGTCTGCCATAATGTAAATAATATTAGGAGTCTCAGCCGCTTGGCTCTGATTCATCAACAACACAATGAGCAGGAAGCAAGGACTTACACAAGTTAAAAGGCAATAATTATGGGGTATCAATTTCATTGGTTACCTTTGACATGGTGTGTGAAATGAAAAGACTCGCATTTGTTTTAAAGTCAGTCTGTTGAAGTAGAATCTACTCTATCATTATCAATGCAGGGAGGGAAATTCAACAATCACTTTAAGAACTCCGTCAGTTCTATTTTGAAACAGGTCAAATGCCTGCTGAATTTCTGCCAATGGAAATCGGTGTGTGATGATGGGGGCAACATCGATCCTGCCTTCAGACAACCACTTCATTGCCAAAGGAAAATCGCGTTCGAAGTCAGGGTTAATGCTGGTATGAACGGTAATGTTTTTGAAGAGCAGGTCCCGCCAACGTACTTGATCAATCGTTTCAGGGGGGACACCAAAAACGAGAATACGACCATTTTCTCGACAGAGATCAATACACAGATTGAACTGCTGGTCTGCATGACCGACTGTTTCAATCACAATATCTGGTAATTCTCCTTTTAGTATCTCACGAAGTGCTTCGATGAGATTACAATTTTGATTACAAATTGTGGCGGTTGCGCCCATTTGCGGGCTGACTTGCAATCGGGATTCTAGTAGGTCGATCCCAATAATTTCTCTGGCCCCCATGTTACTTAATGAGGCATTCATTAACTGGCCCATGGGCCCCTGTCCCACAACAGCCACTGTCTGGTCTAATAGATTGGGAAGTTTTTTCAGTGCAAAAATCGCCGTTCCCAAAGGCTGGGCCATCAATGCGTGTTCTTCGGGGATATTCGTCGCAATCGGAATCGTACGCAATTCATCGAGCACAAATCGTTCCCGCAATCCTTGTTGCATGACAGGGACAGCGAGCACCCGGTCACCTTCCCTCCAGCGCTGCCCATTCGTTGCTGTGACTGTCCCGATCATCTCGTGTAAAGAGTGACCTATTTCAATTTCCCATTCATCACTTCCAATGAAGTAAGGTAAATCGGAACCACAGAGACAGGTTGTCTCGGGTTGAAAAATAATTTCCCCTCGGCCAGAACCAAGTGACGAAATTGGTGAAAGTTCGGGCTCGGAGACTTCAATAAGGTCAATTTTACCTGGTGCGATTAAATGGCTTGCTAACAACAAACTGATCCTGATACAAATGGGACTCTACCTTTCCAGAAAGGAAGGAATTCTGGAAGGGGCGAAGCAGAATTGATATAGTTATATAAAATATACGAAATAGTTTAAAATGCAATGTTGAGGCTCAATCCTGATTGGGCAAAGCTAAAAATAGCTGGAGGTATTCATTCATGGCTAAGCAGATTTCCGTTGCTGTCTTAACTAATGAAACCGGGGCACATTTAAGTGCTTACTTCTCTGCCCTGAAAGAAATTGATGAAGTCAAAGAGGTCTTTCTTTCTGATCCAAGTCAACAACAGGTGAAGTCAGCACAAAGTCAACTGGGATCCAAGTTGAAGGATGTTTATCAAACACCAGAAATACTGTTTCAAAACGAAAAACCCAATCTGGCTTTGGTAACGATGGAAGCACGACAGGCACCTCGCTCGATCAGTCTTGCTTTAGAACAGGGCTGTCATGTTTTTGCGGAAAAGCCAGCTTGTCTCAGTGTTCCTCAGTTTGAGCCATTAGTGCAAAAGGCAGAAAGTAAACACTTGCATTTATCATTGGCTCTTGCCAATCGCACAAACCCGGAAATTCGGTTTGCAAAATCGTTAATTCAAGATGGAGCCATTGGAACGATTTATGGGTTGGAGATGACGCTTTTAGCTGATCAGACACGCTTAGCTAATCCTGCTTATCACAAAAGTTGGTATGCTCATAAGGATCGTGCGGGAGGAGGATTTCTTTCCTGGTTAGGAATTCATTGGCTCGATCTTTCGATGTATCTGACGGAATCTTCAATCACTGATGTCACCGGATTCACAGCATTGGTGGGTGGCCAGCCGATTCACATCGAGGACTCTGCTGCATTGGCTTTCCGTTATGATGCCGGTTTCTTGGGAACTTTAACATCCGGCTATTTTATGAACCGTGGATATCAATCAATGATCAAAATCTGGGGTAGCAAGGGTTGGCTAGAAATGCTGCCCTTTCAGGATCGTCATTTGGAGTGGACGCTCAACCACAATGGTAAAGTATATCAATATGATCAATCTGTTGAGCCACGTGGATATACACCCGCTGTACGAAAAGCAGTTCAAGCGGTAACAGGCAGTGACTCTCCTTTACTGACCAGTCGGGAGAGTTTAAGGATTATTCGAACAATTTATGCGTTTTATGAAGCAGCTAAGACAGGGAAATCACAGGTAATTTCTCAAGAGTGATCTTTTCGTTTGAATTCAAAGATACTCATCATCATCATTCAGGTCTTGTTCTGTAATAATTCGATGTCCCTGCTCAGTCAGTGTTTTTAGACCGAGGTCGAGATCATCCACGCATAACGCAATAGCCCCTCTTCCATGCCTCCGATAAAGCAGCGGGTAGGTATAATCAATATTGACTTCTGCTTGAAGTAGCGAGAGGCAAATTCTCATATAAGGCTGGGTATCATCTGGAAGTTCAACACCAATCAGATCTTTTTCAAAAAACGTATAATTCGATAGCTCAAAGATTTCACGTGCTCGTTCATAATTATCGAGAACAATTCGACTCATTGCCACATCCACAGAATCAACAGTACTTAAGGCGATGATCCGGAGATCGAATTTTTCGAGTAGCTGTAATAGTTGATGGAGATAACCGACCCGGTTTTCCATAAAAACACAAAATTGACGCAGGCACGGCCACTCTTTGCCTGATTCTCCGGACGGGTAAGAAGACTGATCCTCAAAATCCATTTTTTACTCTCCATGAACTGGTCAAGTCTGGTTTGACTGACGGCACAGAAATCATCAATCAAACCTGAATGCTTGGTACGATAAGAGCCATGCTGGAGACTGGCTTTCATCAAGTTGTTATCTTGATGCAATTTAAGGAAATATCCCCATGTCGTCAATAAGAGGTGTATTCTCTTGTATCTGCAAACGAAAATTATCACTGGTTGACCTGAGATTATTATTTGCCTGTACCAAATAAAACGCTTGTGATTCCAGGAATGATAACATACAACACCGATCATTCATGTGAGAGTCAGAGATTATTAAGCCATTTGCCGGGGATCGTCCTTTGATTCGTACATTTTTATTTGATATGGGGAATGTCCTTGCGTTTTTTTCACACGATAAAATGTGTGAACAAATGGGGCTGCTTTGTGGACGATCGCGGCTTGAGATCCAGGCCCTTCTAATTGAATCCGGGAAACAGTGGGAGTATGAACGAGGTCATCTGACTCCCACGGAATTTCATCACTGGTTTGAACGAGCAGTTGGTAAATCTGTCGATTTTGAATCGCTCGAGATTGCCGGTTCTGATATTTTTGAACTGAACCATTCAATCATCCCTGTATTGGATTCTCTGAAAGCCCAAGAATACAGACTGGTTCTGTTGTCGAATACTTGTGTCTCTCATTTCGATTATATCTGGAAACAGTTTGACGTATTGCAACGATTCGATGATTATGTGACTTCATATGCGGCTGGTGCAATCAAACCAGAACCTGCTATTTTTGATTATGCACTGGAAAAGATTCAGTGCGCACCTGAAGAGGCTTTTTATACAGATGACATTCCTGAATATATTAAGGAAGCAAAAAAGCTAGGAATTCAGGCAGAAGTCTTCATAGACACTTCTACTTTGGTTGAACAACTGGTCCAACGCGGAATCCAAGTGTGAAGAGAAATGAAGTTTATGCTGATACAAAACAGATGTTTCTCGTTTACAACGCTGATATTTACAAATTGATCAGATTTCTTATCTCTCTCGATATGAGTAGGGTTTTATTAACTTTTCGCAGGAGTTCTTGGAACATTGTTTGCGTTAATTTTGTAGATCTAAATAGAAGAATCTAAAAAATGGTCGATTTTTCTCGTAAAATAAGAACTTAAGTCATGTTTCATGAGTAGAAGGCATCATGTCGATCGATTCCCATCCTAGTAGAATAGAGTCTATGACTTTTTTAGAAAAAAAGCGTTCATACCGAGAAATGTTTTCGCTAGGTTGGCCTCATTTAATAACCTGTCTCTGGTTTTCGCTGATGTTTTTCTATTTCGGAAATGTCCATATTTTTTATTCGGACATTTGGGGACATGTTTCTTATGGTAATTGGATCATTGAATATCAATCGTTACCACAGTATGACCCCTTTCTTCAGTTGGCAGAGGGTGTCAGGTCTATTGATGCCGCATGGCTGTCACAGGTGATCTTTGCCAAAGTAAATGGAGCGTTGGGAGTACGTGGTTTATCTCATATTTTTGCTTTGACGGTATTTGCGACTCACGTCTTATTCTGGATTGCATTCTACCTCAAATCGGGACGAGTCGGCGTCAGTACCCTTGCCTCTTTTTTGCTGGTCTTAATTGCATCGAGCCGGATTGCGATTATCAGACCGGAAATTTTTGGGACGTTATGTGTCGCCATTTTACTTGTAATTATGGCCTGGTCCGAAAAATATGATTCTTTGAAAAAAGATTCGTTGGATGCTAAAGATTCTGAAAAACAGGCGCAAAAAACGCCAATTGCACTTTTAATTTCATTGTATCTTGGAATTCCCCTCGTTTTTCTGGGATGGGCCAACTTACATGGTTCATTTGTAGTGGGGCTGGCGATTTTGGGGCTACAGTTTCTGGGAAGAGTCCTTGAAGTGGCTTGGAGAACACGCAGCCTGGTTCAAGTCTGTACCGACAAATGGGTCAGGCGTTGGTTAGTCGTGACAGAACTTTCAGTATGTGGGGCGCTCGTAAATCCCTATCACATTGACCTGTTTATTAACTCCCTTACATTTCCCCGAAATCCGAACTTAAAAGATGTTTTGGAATGGGAGCCTTTGGAATTTCGAGATGCAGAAGGCATCTGGTTTTGTTTTGCCTGGGTCTTAATGTTGTTCCTCTATCGACGTAGCCGGGAAGCCATTCGAGCTGCAGATGTATTACGTGTGGGGTTATTGTCGCTGGCTGTGATTATTGGTGTGCGAATGATTGGCTGGTTTTCGGTCATTTTTGTCTACGCCATGGTCCCCCATTTGACGAATGTGATTCCAAGGTTACGTGAGGGGGATCCAGAAAAACTATCATTCTGGGCTAAGAAATCGCCTGTGATCACGTCGGCTTGTGTTTTATCGATTTGGTTTGGATTTGCTTTTTCTAACATGGCAACACCATTATTTGGAGGAACACCTCGAGATCTGGACAAAATTTATAGCCAGGGAACACCTAGAAAATTGACAGAATTTCTAAAAGCTCATCCTCCCGAGGGACAAGTCTGGAATCCCCAATGGTGGGGAGATTGGCTGGTTTGGGATGGTCCTCCAGATATGAAAGTTTTCATGACCACAAATGCCGTTCATCTGACACCTCCCCGTGTATGGAAGGACTATCTGGGGATCGCGCGTGCGATCCGTGGCTGGCAGTCTGCTGCTGAAAAGTATGATGTTACCACGTTTATTGTTCACAAAGAAAAACAAGAAAAACTTGATGAACAGGTTCGGAAATTGAAGGGATTTAAGGTTGTTTATGAAGATGATCTTGGTTTGGTTGTATCGCGTGAACCACGATTGATTGAAGCAGCAAAGCATAAAAAAACGCAACAGGAAGATACGAATTCCAAATCCGAAAACGAGGTCAGTGAGTGATGCGAGAGAAGATTTCCTTTCGAAAAAAATTGAGGGTTGCTGGATTCCTTTGCTTTCATATCCTCTTGGTGAGTGCTGCCATAGGCTGGGGAGCGGTTCGTTATCAGGAATGGCAGAAACAAAAACAACTACCGGCGTTGCGTCTGAATCCACTCAAAGTTGTTCCACTTTATAACCGGCCGAAAATTGTCTCTGATGAGGATCTGGTTCAAGTGCTTCATAAGTTGCGCCCTCAATTCAGGGGTAAAGAGCCCCGGATTAATCACGTTGATCATGCCTTGCGATTTTGGGGAATCGAGTCGGTTTTTGAGGATCCGAAATGTCTTTCAGGAATCGAAATGCGCGATATTCTGTTAGACCATCGTCGGTTTTTTCAAGTTTGGGGGACAGATACCAAGCCATTACTAGTTCATAATCAATACGGAGTCAAGCCACTTGTCCAGCAGGGATTATCGACTTCCAGTCATGAAGATCATACTTTAGCAACTCTGGCTGAAGTTGGAACACCTGCCGATTTCCCAGTAGTGACTTCGAAGGGAGAAACCACCCTTTCTGAAATGATCCAAGAAACATTGAGGTCCTTCAGTCTGAATCAGAAAGAATATGAGTGGTCTACTCTAGTCTTTGCCCTGTATCTCAATTCAGCACGGGATTGGATGACAACAGAAGGTCAATATGTCAACTTTGATCTGATTGCTGACCGGATTATGCGTCAACAGCCCACTAAAGGTGTTTGTTATGGAAATCATCGTTTACATGCCCTTGTCATGCTACTACGGGTAAACGAGCAGACTCCCATCCTGACGAAAGAGGGGCGGGAACGGATTATTCAATATCTGAAAAACATTACAAGCTTGCTCGTAAAAACGCAATCGGATGAGGGATTTTGGGATAAAAACTGGGATGGAACCAAGCTGGATCTCTCTTCTGAGAAATTATTTACTCCCCGCGCTAGAAGAGTTCTGGCAACCGGCCATGCACTGGAATGGTGGTCTTTGGCACCCGAAGAGGTTCTTCCTCCTGACGAAACAATTGAAAAGGCAGGTCATTGGCTTGTCAGTACGATTAAGAAAATGCCTGCGTCTGAAATTAAAAGCAGTTACACATTTCTTTCTCATGCAGGCCGCGCTCTAGCACTCTGGAGAGGCAAATTTCCGTACCAAGTCGATTTGTCTTCAGAAGAAAATTAATGAGTTCTTAAGCGGCCTAAATCAGGTCCGATTTCATCCGAAACAGCTCTACCTGATTGGTTGAGGCTGAATTTCAATCTTAACGGTAGGTGTCTTATCTCAGCTGATATGTGCACTATCGATTACATCTGGTTTCAAAATGTTAACTTTTGGAAACAGTGCTTGTGGCATTCTATTTCTGAAAAAAACGAAGCTGGATTTCGACTTTAATCAGCTTGATTACTCGGTAGTTACAGATTCTAGGGGTAAGTACCCATAAAGCATCCTGTTGATTTTTTGAAAAAGTGGATTATGGAGTGAAATTACGAAAAATATGTATTGTGGGGCAAAATGGCACATTGTCTGCTCTCTCATTTGTAGTGTCTGCGCGGGGCGTGTGCAGGCATGTTAATTTACTTGGATGTTGTTTACTACATGTTCTTGTAGTGCATCCAGTGAACATTAACCATCTGATTAATGTTAGGAGTACGAATGAAGATGTTTCAGCAGTTTTGGAATGATGAAGGTGGTTTCGTCGTTTCAACAGAACTAGTGCTGATCGCTACTGTGTTGGTCCTCGGTATGGTTGTCGGGCTTACAACACTTCGTGATCAGGTAATCGCGGAACTTGCAGACGTTGCAGCTGCATTCTCAAACAGCAACCAAAGCTATTCCTTTACAGGAATTACAGGCCACTCTTCAAGTACAGCTGGTTCTGTATTTATTGACAACCTGGATTTTTGTGATCAGAACGTTGATCCTCCAAACTTGGATCCTCACTGTATCGCTATCATAGCAGCTGAAAACGAAGGTCCATAGTTAACTTTCAACTCAGTGTTTAGCTGAATCAGGAGGAGTCAACCACTATTTAGGGGTATTTTCCCCTGTGGTTGTTTAATTTTCGTATCAAACTGTTTAAACGAGCTGTTTAGAGCGGCTCACAAAATTTAATAAGGAGTTAGGATGAACATGCTTACTAAGTTCTGGAATGATGAGGCAGGTTTTGTTGTCTCGTCTGAACTCGTGTTAATCGGCACGATCCTTGTATTGGGTGTTGTCGTGGGATTGGCCACCGTTCGTGATCAAGTTGTTCAAGAATTGGGTGACCTTGCTTTAGCAATTTCAAACATTAATCAAAGCTACAGTTTTTCAGGAGTTACTGGTCACACTTCTAGCACTGCAGGTTCAGTGTTCGCTGACCAACTCGACTTCTGTGATACTAGCGTAGATCCAGCTAACGCTGAACCTGCTTGTATCAGCGTTCAGGTAGCAGCTGAAAACGAAGGCCCATAATTTTATTATTGGTTTTCAAACTGTGCATTCAGCATGGTTAAAAAGAATCAGTCGCTTTCTTTGGGTTTTTTCCCGGCGGCTGTGATCACAAATTTTAGCTCAGTTCCCGAGGACGCCCACTCGGGAACTGGCTTTATATGAACATTTTTTATTTAGTTCGGACATTTAGGCACATAAGATGCATGCTATCAGAATGTTCGAGAGTATTAGCTACTGCATATAGTCTGGTCAGGATAAGTGGGAATGACAATTGCTCGACAGTTTTGGAAAGATGAAGGTGGCAGCGTCTCTCCTGTTACGACTATTTTGATAGTCACGTTGCTCGTACTGGGAATTATCCCGGGGCTTGTGACTTTTAGAGATCAAGTCGTTCAAAAATTTGGCGATACTGCCGTTGCACTCGAAAGTTTAGATCAATCTTATAGCTTTACAGTTAATGGTGTTACTAGTGAGTATGTAGATACAACTACTGTAATTGATCCCGTAGGAGATGCACCAGCTGGTCTGGATTTAACGATTCCAGCAACTGGTGAATAAACATAATGTATTCGTTGTTAGAAATATATTTTTTTGTTGAATATGGTTCATTGGTGTCTTTAAACTGACAAAAAGTGAATTCCAAAAGTTTCAAACTCTAAAGATTTCAGGGAAGTTAGCGTGGCAAAAATTAGTCCAGGTACAATGACGGCGGCGATTTTCGCAATTTTACTAGGTTTAGGTGCAGCTTATACTGTGCGACAATTTCTGCATGAACAACCAGGCCCCGCCCTGTTGGCAGAAGATCCTCCCCAGCCTAGCTTGACATACCTTCCTATAGCTTCGAGGGATCTGTTGCCGGGACAAACCTTGTCTTTGGATGATATTTCGATTTTGAGGATGAAGCCTGAGCAAGTAAACAAACGCTATAAATCCGATGGTAAACAGAGGATTATGGACTCAAAATATATTACTGGTCGTGTTCTCAAGTCGCCTATTAAAGCAGGGCAACCTTTTCACACTGTTGATTTATTTGCCAATGGAATGGGCCCCGGGCTTTCAGATACACTTCAGCCAGGGAATCGCGCAGTGACTGTCGCCATTCATAAAATTGGAAATGTAGCGGGCTTCTCACGTCCTGGGGCAATTGTTGATGTTCTCTTCCGTTCTGAAGAAACGGATGGTATTCCAGAAACAACGATTACTCTTCTGGAAAGAGTTCGAGTACTCGCTGTGGGTGAAATTGCTGTTCCCGGACACAAATTTGTTGGCAATGCAAGTCAAAAATCAGAAGAGTATTCTGTGACACTTGAAGTCTCTCCAGAACAGGGCAAAGTGCTTAAAGTCGTCGAAGACCATGGTGTATTAAGCTTAGCATTGCGACACCCCGATGAGAATACAGAGGTTGTATCAACGGGGCGTTCAAGCGACCGACTTACTCTCTCAAACATTTTGGGTTTTATCCCTAATCAGCGTGTTTCCAGCATGGATATCTACCGAGCAGGTAATTTGGACACTGTTCATTTTAAAGGTAATCGTGCTTACAAAAGTCAAAATTGGATTGACGCAATTGAAACACCCGTTGCATCAGAAGTGCTTCCCTCCAACAAAGCAACAACAACTATGAAGCAAGCCGATCGTAAAAGGACTTCAGAGATTTCTACACCCCTTAGTGGTTTATAAGATTACGAAATTCTTGATATCGGTTCTCTCTTGTAGAGTAGTTATTTGTAGCTTTTAGTTTTAAAACGTGATTGAGTCTTCAATGTACTCATTTCGTTGAGGGTATGTCATATCCAATGAAATAGAGTTTTTCTCTACTGATTTGGAATCGGCAATTTTATTAAAAGCATTATTTTAAGATTTTGGGACAACACATGGAATCGCTAAGCACAAAAAAACTTTTTGTGGAATCTGAAAGCTTTGTTCCTGAAGAGCGCGAAGCTGAACTCCACTTTCAAAAACAAAAAGTTTTAATTCATCAAGAACTAGTTGATTCACTTGATCTGTCGATGTTGGCCCAGATCTCTGAAAAAGAGCTTTCGGCAGAAGTACGTGCTGTTGCAACAGAGATTTGTGATGAACACGTCGCTGTTCTGGAAGGTATTGACCGAGAACGTTTATTAAATGAGTTGTTAAGTGAAGTATTTGGACTTGGTCCCTTGGATAAGCTTATGGCTGATCCCACTATTAGTGATATCCTCGTGAACCACGCTTATGAAATTCATATTGAGCGTAATGGACAACTAGAAGAATCTGATGTTATTTTTGCTGATAATCAACATTTGATGCGAATCATTCAGAGGATTGTCTCTCGAGTCGGACGAAGAATTGATGAAGTCAATCCTATGGTTGATGCTAGGCTCCCCGACGGATCTCGAATCAATGCTATCATTCCTCCTCTTGCCTTGAATGGGCCTTCATTATCTATCCGGAGATTCGGAGCAACTCCATTACAGATAGATGATTTGATTGAGAACAACTCACTGACTCCTGAGATTGTTGATTTTCTGGCAGCAGTCGTTGATTCCCGTATTAGTATGTTGATTTCTGGTGGAACTGGTAGTGGTAAAACAACACTACTAAATGCACTGTCCAACTTCATTCCACGTGAAGAACGTTTGATTACGATTGAAGATTCCGCTGAATTAATTCTCCAGCATAAACATGTTGTACGACTCGAGACGAAAACAGAAAATACAGAAGGTGTGGGTGAGATCTCACAAAGGCAGCTTGTTAAAAACAGTCTCCGCATGCGTCCAGATCGTATTATCATTGGTGAGGTCAGAGGTGCCGAAGCATTAGATATGCTTCAGGCTATGAATACGGGGCATGAAGGATCTTTAACGACAGTGCATGCGAATGATACTCGCGATGCATTAGCTAGATTGGAAATGATGGTCACGATAAGTGGCTTTGATCTTCCGTTACCAGTGATCAGGCAATATATCGCAAATGGAATTGGAATTGTTCTACATGTCTCGCGTCTTAAGGGGGGACAACGTCGTCTTACTAAAGTATCTGAAATTGTCTCACTGGATAGCCTAGGAGATTATAAGGTAGAAGACATCTTTGGTTTTGAGCAAACAGGCGTTGATGATCAAGGCAATGCGCAAGGGAAATTTTACTCTACTGGTTATCGTCCTAATTGCTTGAAAAGGATGGAAGCCTGTGGGATTAAGCTTAGCGATCAAATTTTTGAGAACAAATAGTTTTGATGCTGGCAATAAATACTCAAATTTGTGATATCCATTATTAAAATATTAGGGGGACAACCTGTAGTGGACAGTTCATCTATCGCATTGATTTGTTTTGCTGCAGTGACGGTTTCGAGTCTCGCGATCTATCTTTTTTTTCGCGATTTATCTGGTGCAGGCAGATTAAGTACAGAGCGGTTTTCAAAACGGCCTCCCCTAAGAAGAGTTTATAATGTATTTGATCAACAGCCTGCCGACAGCATTTTAGGAAAGATCGATCAAAGTTTTGATCGATTGGTTCTTGAGAACGGTTCTGATTTGACACCGTTTACCACTTTTCTTTTGTTAGTCATGTGTGGTCTAGCGATTGGTGGTACAATTTTCATTTATTCTGATCAGCCTCTTGCTGGTATTGCCGGTATGATTTTTGGAATGGTTGCCATTCTTTTTATTCTGCATTTTCGAAGAAAAAGAAGAATGCAAACAATTCAGGAAGAGCTGCCTGAAATGATTGATTTACTGGCCCGGTCAACACACGCTGGTGCTAGTTTAGAGCAGGCAATCGCAATAGTTGGCGAAGAAACTAAGGGACCTTTAAGTTTTGAGTTCAGGCGTTGTGCTCGTCAGTTAGATATGAATTTATCTGTCCCAGCAGTGATGAAATCGCTTTCGAATCGTATTCAGTTAATTGATCTTAGAATTTTAACTTCTGCTTTGATGCTGTATCGTAAAACAGGTGGTAATCTTCCAGCTAATCTCGAACGTATGTCGGGAGTCATTCGTGACAGAATTAATTATCGTCGTCAGATGAGGGCTTCTACAGGTGCCGGTCGTGCATCAGCGATCTTGATGACTGTGATTGCACCCGTTGCATTTGTAATATTGTTAGTTGTTTTTCCAGATCATGTTTCCAATTTATATTCTGACCCGATAGGTAACATCTTATTGCTCATTGCGATAGTCCTTGAAGTGATCGGTATACTTTGGGTTTCGGCTCTCCTGAGAACGGACTATTAATTCCTATTACTGCTATATGAATAATGAATCAACTTTTTAAGTTAGTTATTCAGACTTCAAATAAAAGAGAGTTCTATGTTTCTTGACATTATCACTATTGGCACCTTTATTTTAGCATGCTTGGTTTTCTTCTTAATTGGAGATGCGATTGCAGTTGGACGCCGCTCAGGAAAAAAACGTAATTTGAACCTGAATGATCAAAGTTCGAATTACTACTCTTCTTCAAATGTAGGTCCGTTTCGTCGTGCAATGGCAGCCGTTATTCCACAAACGGAGAATGAAATTCAAAAAATTGAGCTTGATCTTAAAAGAGCTGGCTATTATCGCTCGACAGCACTGGTTGAATACTTGGCAACCCGCAATTTGTTAGTTGTTCTAGTTTTAATCGTTACAGGAATTGGTTGTATCGCAGCAGATCCTGGCTCAAGTCTTCCAGAGATTATTATAATCGTAGGTCTTGTAGTCGCTGGTGGAGGGTATGGTCTTCCCCGTTTTGTGTTACATAATCAGGCCAACCGCAGAGTTCATCGAATTCAAAAGGGTTTGCCAGATGCGCTCGATCTGGTGATGATGTGTTTGACTGGTGGTGTACCACTCAGAACCGCCCTACAGCGTGTTACAGAAGAAGTTCGTTTTTCTCATCCAGACATTGCAGTAGAATTTGATATCATCCGTCGACATGCTGATGCGAATTCTATGTCTGATGCCCTTAAACAATTTGCAAAAAGAATTGATGCCCCGGATGTAAACGCACTTTCGTTAATGATTTCGCAGACAGAAAGACTAGGGACAAATGTTTCCACGGCTTTAATTGATTTTGCTGATGGTGTGCGTAGAAAATACCGACAACGTGCAGAAGAAAATTCAAGCAAAACAAGTATCAAGTTACTCTTTCCTGTAATTTTTTGTATGGCTCCTCCAATTTACATCTTGTTCTTTGGACCAGCGGTACTTGAACTACGAAACTTTATAATTCGTGAGCATCAGCCTGGTGGAATTTTAGAGTCAGACTCGTATGGAGAATCAATTAGCACTACATCTCAATCAGTAATAAACCAGTCAAATAGTACTAATTGAAGTTAGTTGGCATCATTCGTTGATGATTCTGTTACCAACATTAACTTTCAGTAAGTAGGTTTTGAGGAGTAGCAGGTTTCTTTGTTTCAAGCATTCCATACTTTCTCATTTTTTTGTACAGACCTACTCGACTAATTCCCAATGCTTTCGCGGTTGCCGTTTTGCGGTAACCATTCTCAGACAAAGATTTCTGTAACAGATGCTTTTCGCTCATCGCGACCTGATCTGCTAATGTTGTTGGTTCTTGTGTTATTTGAAAACCATTTCTAACAGAAGACAGGCTTTCCTGGAGAATATTGGGTGAAAATTCATCAGTGGTCAATTCACCTTGGTCCGAAAATAATACAGCGCGCTGAATCTGATTTTTCAATTCTCTTAAGTTGCCAGGCCAATGATACTGTTGAAGCATCTGAATTACTTTACGATGTATTTTGCTGATCTTGATAGAATGTTGTTTACAACATTCTTTGATGAATTGTATAGAAAGTGGAATGATATCATTAGGGCGTTCTCTTAACGCAGGTAGCCGAAATTGCAGCACATTTAAACGATAATACAAATCAGAACGGAATATGTTTTTCTGTGTCAACTCCTCCAACTCTACGTTGGATGCTACTACAAGTCTTGCTTCAGAAAGACGAGATTCTGTAGAACCGACTGGTTCAAATTGACCAGTTTCAATGACTTTCAGGAGCTTTGCCTGGTCTTTCGCCGAAAGGATATCAATTTCATCTAAAAGCAAGGTCCCCTTTCCTGCTGCTTCAAAGCGACCGATTTTACTACGCTCAGCTCCAGTAAAAGCTCCACGTATATGACCAAATAGTTCACTTTCTATTAAATCCGACGGTAAAGCACCACAAGCGATATTTTGAAAGGGCTCCGAGCTTCGTGGAGAAAGCTCATGGATCATAGAAGCTAAAGTTGTTTTGCCAGTTCCAGTTTCCCCGACAAGTAGTAAAGTAACATTGTGTTTGGCAATTTTTGATAGCTGATCAATGATCGGAATCATCGGCGGTGTATAAGTTGTAACATGAGTATTACCACCACAAATCTTACGGGATTTTGGTAAGGTTGAAGGCTTGATGGTTGCTTCAGTTTCCAATAATTCTTTAGCAAGTGTTTGGAACTCTTCAGGAGCGGGAGGGTATTCCAAAAATGTATCTGTCAAAAAAATAGCAGATTCTGTCAATTCAAGTGGTAAAAATTGATCAATCACAGAAACCACTTTGAGAGGTGAATTACAGGCTTCTCTCAAATATGTGAGGACTTCAATGCGATCATCATTTGAGAGAGAACACTCATTTGCCCTCAAATCAAGGTATAAAGTAGTGGGAGATGTTTCCATTAGATGACTTTTTAGTTCGCTGAGCGATGCGACACTTTTCAGACATCTATTAATATCTTTTTCAATGCACGGTCTAAGAACTGACTCCATATCGGAGTCCTGCGAATAAATTAATCCAAGAGAGGGCATCGTGAGTCCTTTTGTTCTCGTCAAAACAGATCGGAGTCAGAGGTTGATATGCTGTGGTGATCTGTTATTTGTTCAAGATGCACAATGACTTGTGCTAAAGGTGTAATAATTAAAATATAAGTTAAATAGATAAAATACGTTATATGTGTTGTTGGAGTTACGATAACAAAAGTTATCACTATAAGCAAACATGTAACTTTGAGGAAATAGGTAACAGATTCGAAATGTTTTACACTGATGTGTACAAATGTTAATTATAAAAGGTTAAACGATACGTTTCATTCCTTGATATATCCCTGCAAACACTTCTTGGAAAACTTTTTAATTAGACGAGGTAATCTAAAAAAGCTCACAATCTCTTATGAAATAAAGGGATGGGATGATTGGGTTGAAAAGGATGTTTTTAGAGGATTTGGTTGAGAATGCAAATAGGGATAAGACGTGTCAGTATAGTTAGTCATGTCGTATCAGATTCTATGCCACTATCAGAAATGCTTCTCAATCATATTGCATGGCCATTTTTTGAATTTGCATTTTTAAAAAATGATCATGCCGATACCTAACTAAAGGAAAAAGTAGTTATAGATAGCACGGATCGCTTTTTCAAAATCCCAATTACTCTTATCAATTTGGGTTTCTTTTTTTCAAGCGATTTTGTGTTTCTATGAACGATCGAACTCATTTCTATATTTGCTCTATCATTATCTGCTCAATGATAAGTTTCATGTACTGGTCTAAGTCTCATCCGAATTCGGATTTGATGACAGGAGATATTGAACCCGGCTTACAGCAGTCAATTCATCGCTTCTTGAATTCAGAAGGAGAATCAATTGCCACCGACATGGAGCAGTCTTTTACTTCCTACAATTCAAACTTAGAACACGAATATCATAATAAATTCATCCCTTTAAATGTGGTTCCAGAACGCACTGGAACTCAAAAACAGAAGAGCCATTCAGAAAAAGTTCATTCAGCTAAAAAAATCATTTTTTCCCCAAAAAAACGGAGGGACTCTGCACAATTAAAGAAGCACTTACGACAAACAGAAAATCGAGCCAATGACCTAGTTCGCCAGAGTACTAATTCCTTTACGAGAGGATTAATGCCTCTTGTTGATTATAATCTTGCATTAAAAATTGCTTTTGATACAAAAATTGAAGTAGCTGAGATTCAAAAATCTAAACAAAACAAAGGGTTTCTTTTAGAACAGAAACAACAACTGATACAACAAGCTGTAGAGCAATTACAAGAGTTTGATCAACCTGCATCTCAAGGTTGGTATGGGGACCTTGTCCACGCAAAGTTACTTTTAGCACAAAACCAATACGAAATCGCTCGTGTTAATCAGGATAGAGATGCTCAACAGTTTGCTTTAGAAGCGATTTCTAAGAATTCAGCTGAATATTATGCAATTCGAAATATAGAGGCTCAAGTTGGTGAAGCAGATTTATCTGAATACCGAAGGGCTCTAAGCTCTGTCAATAATGCCAATCAGGAACTAGATCTATTTTATCAGAATACAAAAAACGACACGGCGAGTTTTGAAACATATGAACGTAGGCTTGAAGAAATCAAAACGGATATCAATTGGATGGCTTCAAATGGAGCAGGACTAGGAAGAGCGGATTTGCTTGACCTTTCAAAAGCTCATTTATCGTATGCAAAAGGAAAGTACTCACTGAATAATAATCGCAAGGGCAGGAGCCAGGAGTTATTTACAGAGAGTATGCAGTATGCTAAAGCAGCTTGGAATTTGAGAGCCAATCAGTATTATCCTGCCGGAACGGCTAGTCTCCATGACGTTACTTCGTCGTGGTTGATGTGGAAGGCAGCAGGAACTGAGTTAGCAGATTTAAAGACAGCTGATTCCCAGTCAATTGATAAAGAATTAAATATTGGATTAGATCAGATGTTGAACCTTGCCGACTCAATTAGAGATCGAAGAGGCAGGCTTGACAGCGATGTTTCTCTAGTCCATTGTTTAAAAAATTCAGAGAAGTTATCCGATTATAAAAGAAAACTTAGCGATTAATTCAATAGTCGACATAGAAGATTTAGTGTTAAAACCCTGACAGCATAAATTGCTGTCAGGTTTTTTTTGTGTTTGGTTATATAAGACGATTCAAATAGAACACAATTTTTCAATTGTTGTGCATGAGGAGCGTTCAGTATCTCATCAGAAAGGCACTTTTAAGGAGAAGAGGCGCCGCCCGGATTCGAACCGGGGAATAACGGATTTGCAATCCGCCGCCTTGGACCACTTGGCTACGGCGCCTTAAAGCTCTCTTAAAACAATAAGCTCTTATTTTAGAAGAGTTTATTGTGCTGAAACCATTTAATCAACAGAAGCGATAGAGTCATTATTCGACGCTTCTTTGTCTGAATTTGACCGAATCCTAATAACCGATCGAAGTTAGGTCAAGCAAAGAGCACATCTTCAGAATTAATTCTGTAAATTCCCTAAATTAACTTGAGTTTCGAAATGTTAGCATCAGACTACCAGTGAAAAAGGTTGGGAAAGACATAGCGACTGAAAACAGCTTCTCCATTACTAAGATCCTTGCGTTGGTGGAATTCTGAATTCAATCAGTGTAGCATCAACTGAGTACCTTCTTTGCTGAATCATTGAGGCTTTTTATGTGTTACAGGTTCAGTTTTTTTCGTCCTTCTCTCTCAAACCGAGGGTTAAGTTTACCTTCAATTTGAATTTTGTTAGATAATTCAGAGAGAGCTTTCCATTTTTATATTCATAGAATTAAAGATATGACTAAGCATCCAGATTCGACATCAAAACTATCTGAAGATCAATTAATAGAGCGTGCCAGGGAAGCATTGAGCGATAGCAGTTGGGTGATAGGCGAATGTGCGGCCCAATGGACAAAAAAATATGCTAAAGGAAAAACTGATGCTGATTTTGGTGCGATGGTTGGAATAAGCGGAGATCAGGTTTACCAGCGTAGAAGAGTATGGGAGACATTCGGAGATGTGCGTGATCAGTATGCATCTCTCAAATGGTCACATTTTTATATCGCACTAACTTGGGATGATGCACCGGAATGTCTGCAGTGGGCTGAAGAAAACAAGGCAACTGTTGCAGAATTGAAAGCCTGGAGACGTGCTCTGAATGGTGAAGATCTTTCAATTTCAGAGCCATTTGAAGAATATTCTGTTGATTCTGAAGTCACATTTATTTCCGATGAACCAATTTCCGTAAAAGATCCTCTCGATTATGAACAATCTGAACGGAGTGGTACTGGTTCGCGCGAGCAGTCGGACTCACCTGCTACAGTTGGTGGTCATGCTCGCGACGTAGGCGGTTCAGGAAATGATTATAGTCCGTTCCGATCCGGTGCAGCTGCCCCCGCTCCAAAAGATTCGGGATCAGAAGTGTCTGTGGTTGCAAAACCGGAAATTTCTCCTGAGCAGGCAATTAAACGCATTTGCTCTGCAGTAGAACGCAGCTACAAGATGTTGACTCCAGAAGTTCAATCATCATTTTCAGACCTTTCACCAAAGTTGAAAAAACGATTTATCAAAGCGGTAAGTGATCTCAATTCTGTCGCAGCAAAACTTCAGTAATTTCTAGAATCACTCGGTTTCCCTTTATAAAATTGCGATTATTAATTAGGTGTTTTAAAAATAAATATTTCGTACTGGATGCCTCGACCTTTCTTTTTCTGTGAAATTCTTAGGAAATGACCCCAGAGCAACAATCACTTCGGTTTGACTCTCCTGCAAGAAAATCGTCGATTTCTCAGAAATGGCTGATAATAATTCTATTTGTCCTGATTACTGTAATGACATATGAATTAGTCAGCAGAAAATTGAGGCAGCCTGATTTTCGAATCCCTGAGCGAACGGATCTGACTCAATCCGAGTTAAGAACCATTGAGTTATTCCGTGAGTCTTCGCCATCAGTTGTACATATTCGTACTTCAGAAATTGCTCTTGAGGCAGGTCCACTCAGCATGAACCTTCAAAAAACCCCACAGGGTTCAGGAAGTGGGTTTATCTGGGATCGTAAGGGGCACATTGTAACGAACTTCCACGTAATACAGAAAGCGGATGAAGTATCAGTTACGTTGGCAGACAATAGCACCTGGAAGGCAACTTATGTGGGATTCGCGCCCTCTAAAGATCTGGCGGTTTTAAAGATTAACGCACCCAGTGAGCAATTAAGACCAATTAAAGTAGGGGCTTCCACAGATCTTCAGGTGGGCCAAACAGTTCTAGCTATCGGTAACCCTTTTGGTCTAGATCAAACACTAACAATCGGAATTATTAGTGGCTTGGGGCGAGAAATTATCTCAGTCACAGGTAGGTCTATTAGAAATGTCATTCAAACTGATGCTGCAATCAATCCTGGAAATTCAGGTGGCCCGTTACTTGATAGTTCCGGTCTTTTAATAGGGATGAATACCGCTATCTATAGTTCTTCTCATGTTTATGCAGGAATTGGATACGCAGTGCCCGTCGATCTGGTGAATCGATTTGTTCCTCAGTTGATACGTTACGGTGTAATTCAGATTCCCAGTTTGAACTTTACCGGGGTTGATGATTTTTTGACTCGAAGACTTAGGCTAAATAATCTATTACCGAGAGATTCGCATGGAGTCATGGTAAGAAATGTGATTCCGGGAGGAGCCGCTGATTTAGCTGGTCTGGAGGCAATCAGATTAGATAATAAAGGGAATTTGGTGCTCGGCGACTTAATTATGCAAGTAGATCAAATGCCAATTTCTGATGCGAATGATTTATTGGATGCCTTAGAATCACATAAGGTCGGTGATGAAGTGACTCTAATCGTTTTGCGAAATAATCAAAAAATCAAGTTGTCAACGAAATTACAAGAGTGGAAAAACGAACAATAACATCTGTTTTTTATGTTTGAGTCAGTTCTCACACTTTAGTTGTGGCTAATCGACTTGAGACTCGATGGTTTTTAAGCAACCTTAGTGTCGTTAAATAATCGATCTTAATGGACTTACGCTGATATATCTTAGAGATGAGATTGGGTTTCTTGGTTGACACTTTGTTGATATGGATTACTATGTGTAGGTTCCTTTGATATCCCTTCTTTTAGTATAAGCTGGGTCTTTACAAACGACGATCTTGTTGACAGTTCTATTATGCCTGCCGATTATCCACCAGAAATAGTCAAAGAGGGTCAAGTCACTGTAGTGGCCTTGGGGCCAGAGTACGAGAATCTGGATGAACCAAGACTCGATGCGTTGACAGAGGTACTATTACAAGTTGCTGAAACCGCATCACCTCCAGTAGTAGTGCTAGATCTTTCGCATACACTGTTTTTTGGGTCTGCCTTTATTGAAGTCATCTTTAGAATGTGGAATCGCCTCAATCACCGAGATGGCGGACGATTTTGTATTTGTGGCCTCAGCGAATATTGTACAGAAGTTTTGCAGGTAACCCATCTTGATAAGCTCTGGGAAACCTATGCAAATAGAGATGAAGCCATTAAAGCATTGAACTCGTAACAAAATGCTTTAATCACATCACTCTGTACGTCTTTCTTATTTCTCCTCATCTCTTGAGAAATGTATCTTCTTGGATTCGATAATACGTAGAATGTATCTGATTGTTTACACTTTGCTTAACGGTTTACTCGTTTTTGTTACTTTCCTTTATCCAATAGGAAAGTGTACCTATGGGCATATAGTGCCGTAGATGTTAGATAACAGCTGAAATAACTGCCCTTTTCTAGTAAATGGTCCCGAAACTTCTATAACTCTAAAATTTCGATAGATTGGTACAGGTTGTGCTTATTACTTGCTGAGAGGATTTTCTATCTGGACTACTTGAAAGGGCGACCTGTGTTAAACAAAATCCGGACACAATCACAAAAGTGGAAACAAAAAGTCCGCGGTGCTGTATTTGTTGAATATCTGCTGCTGCTTACTATCATTGGAATTGGTGCGATTGCTGGTCTCACTACACTGCGTAGTGCATTGATCAATGAATTAATGGATTTAGCAAACGCAATCAATGCAATCAATTCCTGAAATATTGATATTATGTATACTTTTTGATGATATTCCATCGCCTGTGTATTATGCACAGGCTTTTTTATTTGCTTCTGTGTAAAAGAACCTTTTTTACCATTCCTGGATGAGCCGATTTAGCTTTTGATGGCCTCTAAACAAAATAAAGGCTTATGAGAAAACTGGGTTTGCCTTTTTGCGTTAAAAGGGTTGGAATAAGTTGAATGGTATGAATATAATAGATCCGAAGAATAAGTAGCGTAAGAGCATATTATACTTTTAGTCATTGAGTGAGGCAGATCGATGAAACGACTATTGGCATTAGCTGTGGTGATGGGCTTATTTTACGTCACTATGAACAGCATGAGTTCTGCTCAACAAAAAGAAAAAGAAGCCAAGTCAGAGACGTTTGTTTCTCAGAAACAAGCTAAAAAAGAAGAGCAGGATTATTCTAAATATGATCGAGATGATTTAAAAACGAAACTTGGTCGTGCTTTTTATGACGCTCTTTCTGATGTCGAAAATGATATCGAAGACGAGGAAGTCAAAGGCTCAGATGGCAAGAAGCGTTCTGTGCTTCAAGAAGCACGCAGGACAATTTTTCAATCTGATCAAATTCTGGCACGTGTCAAAGCGGAAAATAAAAAAGCGTTGGCAAAGTTAAGGAATCCACCAAGAAGGGTGTTTCCTCAGCGAAAAAAAGTAGAGGAGAAAAAGGATCAACAGACTTTAAGGAAAGAGATTGAGGCACAAAAAAAGTTAGTTAAAGAGCAACAACAAAAACTGAAAAGTCTCGAAAAAGAATTGATTTCCGCTCCCACTGAATAATAGTCATCAGCATTTTTAGTATAAGCCGTGGTTTGGTTGGTCCCATTCCGCGGCTATTTTTGTTTAAGGTCAATGCAGATGAGCCTTTTTTCGTCTCGAATATAAAGCCTTTTGTCTGCAATTGCTGGATGCGCCCAAGCTTTAAAGCTGAGTAGTCCAGTGAGTTTTCCTTTTTCACGATACTCAGTTGGATTCGCTTCAATTAAAATCAGTGTCCCCTGCTCTGTGAGACAAATTATGTGGTCTTGCACAGCGATTTGTGTGCACTTTCCTACTCGCCTGGAGATCCATTGCACTTTTCCGCGTTGCATATCAAGGCAGCGATATGTAACAGTAGCCAAGTCTCCATGTGGACCATAAATATATCCATCCTTAATAATACTTGTGGCAAATTGATTTTGAAGTGCAAGGTTTTTCCAGCGTGAAATAGGGCGAATTTGTTCATTCTGCGTAGTTAACGCAAATCGCATACAACCAGTTCCATACGCAGAGGAAATAAATAGCGAGTCTTCATTCCAGATCGGTGTGGCGCAGTTACAGTTATATTTATTTCCCCAGACAATTCTCCAGAGCAGATCTCCCTTGTCAGGAGTAAGTGAGAGAACAGATTGGCCGGTAGGGACGATGAGTTGTCTTTGATCTTCAGCTTCAATCACGATCGGAGAGCCATAGCCAGGGGAATCACTTCCAGCAGCCCAAACCAATTTTCCGGTATTTTTATTAACGGCAATCACGGAGTTGTTTTTGGATCCGCCTGGTTGGAGAATCACTAGATCTCCTTCGATGAGAGGTGAAGCTGACATGCCCCAGTAATAAATTGTTTTCTGTTCTTGTCTTTGGGCACCACTGATCTGGAAAATATTCACTCTCCATGTGACTTTTCCAGAAGCGCTGTCGAGGCATAGTAAATCACCCGCTGGTAAGAGACAGTATAATTTGCCTGCTTGATATGTTGGCGTTGATCGTGGTCCACGTGCTTGTCTTTGTCTATCAAGGTAAGTCGGAGCGGCCAAGGTAGACCATAGTTTTTTTCCTGTGTGTGCATCAAAACAAACGACATAATCATTATTTAGATGTGTCGCCATAGTCCAAATACGACCCTCGGCAACCACGATCGAAGAAAAACCGCCTCCCAGGGGGACCCTCCAGAGAACGGTAGGACGATGCTGATTCCAGTTTAAATTGTGCCCGGTTTCGTCTGAAATTCCATTACGGTGATTCCCAAGAAAGGAAGTCCAGGTTCCTTTCTGTTGAGACTGTGTTGCTTTTTCCTCAGGTTCTTCCGTGGGGATTATTGTATTTGATTTAGAACCACCAGGAGTGACCTTAGGAAGTTGCCCGATTACAAGGCCCGGGTTTATTATTAAGGCAAGGCAAATACAGGTTATTCTTATTTGAAATGCATGTGAACTAAAAACGTACATCCAGTTAAATAAGATTTCTGGAGAAGGCATCTTTCTGAATCCATTAAAAAGAAATACCGAAGTGATTCACGTTTCTAATGCTTGGAATTCTCTAGCTATTCCTTGATTTCGACCCAGAGGGCTAATTGAACGGCAGCATTCAATGGCATTTCAGAAATCCCCAAAGCCACACGAGTGTGTTTTCCTATATCGCCAAATATGTCTGTCAAAAGCTGAGATGCAGCATTCAGTATATAGGGTTGTCGATCAAATCCGGGAGCAGAATGTACATATCCCTCTAATCGAATCAGTTTAGTAATCTTTGACAGTTCGCCGGTAACAGATTTAACTTGAGCTAAGGCATTCAAAAGGCACAAGCTGGCTGCGTTGGAACCATCATCTTCATGAAGTTGGTCACCAATTTTTCCCTTAAACATGAGTTCGGAACCAATAAAAGGGAGCTGACCACTCGTCACAATCACATTTCCAAACTGTGTAGCCGGAATATATGATCCAACAGCTTGCGGTGGAGATGGTAAGGAATGTCCCAGTTCCTGGATGCGTTCTTCCGGAGTTTGGCTCATTGTGAATTGAATTCCCTTTAATAATAGAAGTTAGAGTTTCGAAAATTCAGCTTTGATACTAAAACTCTTAAATCATAACATAGCTTAGAAGAGGTCTACCACATATAGACATATGGAATTAGCCAAAATTAATTCAGAGTAGAGAAATCTATTTAAGTGAAAACGGTCAATATGAGTCTCCAAAAATCTGAGAATAAGACAAACTTTGAGAAGAAAATCTCAGATCAGAATTTACTAATATTCATGAAGGGGCCACAATTCTGGCTGTCTAGAATTTTCATTCTCAGCCTCTCTACGTTTTTAGTTTTGGCGTTAATGATTCGGTTAACGATTCGTGATTCCGGAGGTGTAATATCAACATTAATTTATTATATGACACCGCTAATTTTACTAAGTTTTGGAGCGGCGATACTTTTTGTTTTATCCTGGCGCGCTGGTTGGCATCGAATTGCTTTCGTCTGGCTTATGCTATCTATTATTACGGGGATTTGGTGTGCGAACACTCAATTTCAGCGCAACAACTTACAGATAGAATCAAAAGAAGTAAATCGTTCAATAAGACGGATTGCTTTTTGGAATATTGGAGATCGATTGTGGGGCATGGATGCGGTTTTAGATGAGTTAAGAAATTTGGATGCTGATCTCATCGGTCTAGTGGAAGCAGGACCTGGTTCAGCTGAAATGAAACAGTTTTGGCTGAATTCATTTCCCGATCATCCTCATCAAGTTGTAAAGAATGGCTTTGTGTGCTTATCCAGAGTGCCCATTACACATCATAGTTCAGGCACACTTAGTGAGATGGGGAAGTATGAACAACTGAGCTTGAAACCAGATCAGGGGGCAAAAGCCGAATTATCGGTTTATCTTGTAGACATTAAGAGCAATGTATTGAAATCAAGAAAGGAAGCACTAGTCGCATTGGCGAAATTAATTTCTGAAACAAACGATCAACCTGTTTTCGTACTAGGGGACTTTAATACTCCCAGTGATTCAGTTCACTTTCAACCTTTAAGAAGGTTTTTAAAAAATTCTTTTGAAGTTGCTGGAGACGGCTATATGGCAACTTGGCCTTTGCCTCTGCCCGTTCTCGACCTCGACAGTATTTGGGTGAACGATCAGATTGGTGTCAGTCATTGCGAAAATAGATGGACTTGGGTATCTGACCATCGTCCTGTGTTGACTGAAGTCTTTCTGAAGTAGTTCAAACAAAACTGATTCGTCGTCTGTCAAATCTGAACGGGTAATGAACAGATTACAAAAGATCGTAAAAATGGATCAATTCACGTTTCCTGCTTCATCCGGTGTCTGTGCTAGAGTATAATTCAAGTCTACATAATCCAATCCTGGTAGCGGCAATACTGGGGAATTATGGCTCGTATCTCGAAAATGAGGGGCTTCTTATGCGGTCGATTCGTCTCTTTTGTCTGGTGTTTTGTCTGATTTCAGGATTTGGGTTGTCTCAGATTGATGCTGCTATTTTTAGTGGAATTATTCAATCGATTTCTGAGGACCAAAAACGAGTGGTTATCAAATCATCTCAAGGTAAAGAAAAAAGTTTTTTAATCCCAGATTCAATTCCCACAACGTTCAACGGCAAAAAAACAAAATTTGATCAGTTTAAGGTGGGGCAAAGAGCGACAGTTTTTACTTCAGCCTCTGGAACAATTACTCGATTTTCAGTAAGGAATAGCACAAATCGTAGTGCTACAAAATCAAAACCGAAGCCACGTGTGAGTAAACGCAAAAAAGAAGTGCAGATGAAAGATCAGTTTGGATCTGCCAATCAAGGGAATGCGCCTCAAGCATGGACGCAGTTTCGTGGTCCGGGACGAGCAAACATTTCGGCAGAGACAGGCTTGTTAAAAGACTGGAATCAGGCTCCACCCAAATTACTGTGGACTGCCCGTGGTTTGGGAGAAGGATACTCTTCCGTTTCACTCAGTGGTAATCTGCTATTTACTATGGGAACCAAGTCAAATGAAGAAGTGGTCATTGCCCTTGACGTAAATACGGGAGAAATAGTCTGGTCTCAGTCAAATGGTTCTATTTTTAAAGATGGACAGGGAAATGGCCCCCGCTCGACTCCAACCATTGATGGTAACGTTTTATATGCGTTAGGCGCAAATGGAGATCTCTCCTGCATGACAACCAGAGACGGGAACGTGGAATGGACCAAAAATATTCTTCAAGAATTCAATGCGAGTAATATCGTGTGGGGTATTAGTGAATCTCCGTTAATTGATGGCGAAAAATTGATCTGTTCTCCCGGCGGTCAGGGAGCAGCTATGGTGGCACTAAATAAGCAGAATGGTGCTACGATTTGGAAAGCGGCTGTTCCCGGTAATCCTAAAGCTGCTTACTCATCTGCCATCATTGTGAATGTTGGAGGTGTCAAACAATATGTCAACTTCACTCATGATGGAATCATGGGAGTTAACGCCAAAACAGGAACACCTTTATGGGGAAATAATCGTGCAGCAAATAAAACGGCGAACTGCTCTGCCCCACTTTTCTCCGCTCGTAACAACGCAATTTTTTATGCCTCAGGCTATGGAACCGGTGGTGCTCTGCTCAAATTATCTGCTTCACAAAATCGTGCGACTGCTCAGTTAGGGTTCTTCACCCAAGACATGAAAAACCACCATGGTGGTATGGTGGTAGTAGATGGGTTCGTTTATGGGTCAAGTGATCCAGGTGTGCTTACTTGTATCAATTTATCAAATGGAGAAACAGTTTGGCAGAATCGATCTGTTGGTAAAGGGGCACTTACTTGTGCTGATGGTCATATCTATATGCGGAGTGAAGCAGGCCCGATTGCCTTAGTTGAGCTCAGTCCCAAAGCATATGTAGAAAAAGGGCGGTTCAACCAACCTCAACGGAGTGGAAAGCCTGCTTGGCCTCATCCTGTTGTAGCCGATGGGAAATTATTTTTACGTGATCAGGATTCACTTTTATGTTATGACTTACGTAGTAAATAATGGTGTAAATTAAAAAACGCCAGATATTCATATTCAAAAACAACAAAATCTCAATGCTTTTAAAAGATCAGAACTGAAAGAAAATAAAATGCAGTGTAGAACTTCTTTGAGAAATTATATGGGTTGGATTCAGTTTGCTTTGATCATTGCTGTGATATTGAATTTCAATCTGATGCTTTTTGCAGCGGATTCAGAGGCCGGACGTCCAAATATTCTATGGATTACCAGCGAAGATAATGGCCCTCATCTTGGATGTTATGGGGATCAGTACGCAGATACCCCTCACATCGACAAACTGGCATCTCAAGGAATGATCTATCTTAACTGCTGGTCGACTGCTCCAGTTTGTGCTCCCGCACGGACGACTTTAATTACAGGCATGTATCCTACTTGTCTGGGAGCCGAGCATATGCGGAGTATGGTGAAACTCCCTGATGGCGTTTTGATGTATCCTCAGTATCTTAGACAAGCAGGTTACTATTGCACGAATAACAGTAAAGAGGATTATAACGTAGCCAAACCAGGTACTGTGTGGGATGAATCCAGCAGAAAAGCGCATTGGAAGAATAGAAAGCCAGAACAACCCTTCTTTGCTGTATTTAACCATACGATTAGTCATGAAAGTAAGATACGCAATCGGCCACACAAGCTGGTACATGACCTTGCTAAAGTCCGAATTCCCGCTTACCACCCTGATACGCCGGAAGTACGCCATGACTGGGCACAATACTATGATCGTATTACTGAAATGGATGCGTTGGTCGGAAAAAATCTCAAAGAGTTGGCAGACGCAGGATTAGCCGATGATACGATTGTCTTCTATTATGGAGATCACGGATCAGGTATGCCTCGCAGCAAACGATGGCCTTACAATTCCGGTTTACAGGTTCCGTTAGTTGTTTATATTCCACCCAAATTTCGAAATTTAGCACCAGCAGATTACCAGGCTCAAGGTAAGTCGGACCGATTGGTTGGCTTTGTTGATTTTGCACCGACTCTGTTAAGCTTGACTGGGATTAAACCTCCAGAGCACATGCAGGGAAATGCGTTTATGGGAAAATATGAGGCACCCGCTCAGCAGTATCAATTTGGGTTTCGAGGTCGCATGGACGAGCGGTATGATCTGGTGCGATCTGTCAGGAATAAGCGTTATCTCTATATCAGAAATTATATGCCTCATAAAAAGTATGGTCAGTATTTAAACTATATGTTTCAGACCCCGACAACTCAGGTCTGGAAGAAAATGTATGACGCAGGGCAGCTGAAACCGCCTCAAACCTATTTCTGGGAAACGAAACCAGCAGAGGAATTGTACGATCTGGAGGCAGATCGAGACGAAGTGAATAATCTAGCGTCCTCACGAGATCACCAGGACATTTTAGCCAAGCTTCGTGAAGTTCAACAGAAGAAGCTGTTAGAAGTTCGAGACTTGGGTTTTCTACCTGAAGCGGAAATTCATAGTCTTTCTGATGGTGGGGCTCCCTACCTCATCGGGAAAAATACAGAGCTTTACCCTTTGCCCAAAATTCTGGCGATGGCGGAATTGGCATCATCCAACAATTCTGATAACCAGGATCAACTAATAACAGGATTGAAGGATTCTAATTCAGCAGTTCGTTATTGGGCTGCGATGGGCCTCTTGATTAGCGGTAGAGATGCAGTTCAACAAGGTCGTCAGGAATTACGAGAGTCATTAAAAGATTCTTCAAAATCAGTGCGGTGTATTGCTGCAGAGGCTCTCGGAAAATTTGGTAATAAAAAAGATGTGCGGAACGCTGTTAATACGTTATTTTCCCTGTCAAATCAGAATCAGGATGGGCTTTACGTTGCTATCTTGGCATTGAATGGACTCGAAAAACTGGACGAAAAGGTTGCCCCAGTCAAAGAGAAAATTACACAGCTACCTCGTAAGAATCCAAACCTGAATAGAAGATTGCAATCATATGTGTCACGACTGATTGAAAGAATTGAGGAAAAAGAAACGCCCGCGAATCTCAAGAAGCCACAGTGATTTTTCATTGTGAGCATGAATAAATTGCTTAAGCATGTCAGAACGGAATTGTATTTCGCATTAGCTGTTCCGCATTGAGTTTCTTACGATTTTTCAATTCGAATTGATACTTTGGAGTTACCAATTGTGACCTCTTTTGTGTCATCAGTGTCGTCTGATTGATTGAGAGTGTCACCCAGTGTTTCTCCCAGAATGTACTCAGACCAGCCTGTCACAGATTTTTCGACTTCTGTTGCTCCATTGGAGTTAAAATAGATATTGATGCGATCTTCAATTTCCAGATCGGCTTCTTTGCGAAGTTGTTGTACTTGCCGCACAAAGTCACGGGCCATCCCTTCCTCTTCTAATTCAGATGTCAATTTCGTTGAAATGGCGATTTGAATTCCCTGATCGTCAGCACAGACCCAATCGGCAGCTTGCTCTGTTCCGACCAAAACATCTTCTGGTTGCAGATCGATTTGGTTTCCAGATAATTCGAGAGAGACAGATTCACCGCGTCTGAGTGGTCCAAGCACGGCATCGCCTAATTCAGGAAGTTGTTGACGCAGCATGCTCAGTAGTTTCCCATATTTAGGGCCGAGCGTTTTCAGATTTGGCTTGTAGGTATAGCTCACAAGTTCGTCCAGGTTTTCACAGCGGGTCACTTTTTTAATATTTAATTCTTCTTCGATCGTATTTGCGAGACTTTCGATTGCGTCCATCTGCTTTGGAGTCTGGCAGGCGAATCTCAATTCTGCCAGAGGCTGCCGCACGCGTTGATTGGATTCATCTCGTAGTTTATGGCCTAATTTAACTACAATTTGTGCTTGTGAAGCATGGAAATTGAGTTCTTCATCTAAAAGAGTCGAATCGCATTGTGGATAATCGCAAAGGTGTACGCTAGATGGAGCAGTCTGGTCCCAGCTAGTCACCAGATTCTGGTAGATTCTTTCGGTCAGGAACGGAATACTGGGAGCTAATGCCTTGGAGAGTGTCACCAGAACTTCGAATAATGTTTGATAAGCGGCGAGCTTATCTGTATCATTTGCATCCTGAGAACGCCAAAAACGACGCCGATTACGCCTGATATACCAGTTCGATAGATCATCGATAAACGCAGTCGCTTTTTTCAAGAAAGCGGCATAGTTATAAGCTGCAATTTCCGTTTTCGCAGTAGCCAGTAATGACTGCAGGTTCGATAAAATCCAGCGATCGATTTCAGGCCGTTCTGCGATAGGAACACTTTCCTGTGAGGGATCAAATTCATCAAGCCGTGCATAGTTAACAAAGAAAGCATAAGAATTCCAGAGTGGAATGAGCACCTGACGGCGAATTTCATCTGCCGGCTTACTTTCAACCAGGCAGGTGGGCGCACCTTCTTTTGTTTGATTGATTGGGCCTTCCGGTGTGACAAGCGTCACTTCCTGATCCGGATGTCTCATACCAAAACGCAGGTCAGATGCCGGATTATGTGTCAGATACATCCAACGCATGGTGTCGACACCCAACTGTTCAGCAGCTTCTTCAAACCAGATCGCGGTTCCATCCGATTTATGCATTGGCTTCCCTTCTTCATTCAAAACCAGACGATAGCCTAGTAGGGTTTTAAAGGGAGGTGTCCCATCCATCATGGTTGCCATCGAGAGCAAAGCATAGAACCAGTTTCGGAATTGACCGGGGAAGCACTCAGAAACAAGATCTGCCGGATACCATTTTTTCCACTCTTCTGGATTTGTGTTGTATTGCATGGTTGAGAAAGGAACAATGCCCGCGTCCAGCCAGGGATTACCCACATCGGGGATGCGTGACATCAGATTGCCGGTTTTGGGATTACGGAGTTTTACTTCGTCGATCCAGGGACGGTGGGGTGTATGCCCTTCGAGTGCTTCCCAGCCTTCCACGGCGCGTTCTTTTAACTCAGCCAGAGATCCAATGACCTCGAAATCCTCCGTTTCTTCATCGACCCAAATCGGTAGGGCTAAGCCCCAGAATCGCTTTTTGGATACCATCCAGTCACGCATGTTGGTAAGCCATTCCAGTTCATGCTGCTCACCATCAATACTTGAGGGGACCCAGTTAATCTGACGGGTCACATCCTTGATTTCTTCGCGCCAGTCCATATTGATGAACCATTCATCAACAAGTCGGAAAATTAGTTCATCTCCCGTTCGCCAACAGTGCGGATAAATATGTGGATATGGTTCTGTAGAAACCAAGAGCTCTTTTTGTTTCAACAATTCAAAGATTAATTCTGGTGTTGTGGGATCAATCGCCTCTTTGCCAGTAAATGGGCCGAATCCCTCTTGAAATCGCCCGTCCTCGCCTAAAGGAGCGATTGCGACAAGTCCTAGTTGTTTCCCCAACTGATGGTCGACATCGCCGCAGCCAGGAGCTGTATGTACGATACCCGTTCCCTCACCTGCAACCACATGTGGATTACCCTTAAAATCGCGGCCGCCATCAACGACTTGATGACAGGTGATTCCTGTTTTGTCCAATAGTGTTTCATCACTGGGATAGCCACCCGGCGATTGCTGAGCCGGAAGATCATCAAAGGGCCCTGTATATTCCCAACCCACCATCTCGGCTCCTTTGATCGTGTCGAGAATTTCGTAACCCCCCTGCTCTTTGAAGATTTGCGCCAGTGTTTTCAGCTTGGGTACATCCTTAGGCCACGACCATTCCGGTCGACCAAAACCTTCTTTGTATTCTTTGCTTAATCTTTGATATTCCAGGTTATCTTTTGCAAAATAATAGACTGCATCATCTTTCTTGGCGCGTAATTTAACATAATCAAGTTCTGGATTAATGGCAGCGGCGACATTACTGGTCAAAGTCCAGGGAGTGGTCGTCCAGATAAGCAGATATTCATTCTCACGATCTTTCAGCGGGAACCTGACAAAAACTGAGCGGTGGACAGAAAGCTTTCGCCCGTCAGCGACTTCCATCTGGCTGTAAGCACTGCCTCCCCGCCCGGACCAGGGCATCACATCATAACCACGATAAACCTTACCCCGTTCAAAACACTTTTTGAGAAAAGTCCAGATTGTTTCATTATTTTCTGTGGAGAATGTAAAGTAACTTCCACCCCATTCGGCGTTTCCCAGACGTGAGACCAACATATCAGCCGTATCTGTAACCTGTTGACCACTGGGAGCTGTGAAATTGAAATCTGCGTCCGTACCAACGAATTCGGCTAACGCTCGTAGCTGTTCAGGGTCATCCCAGTCCATCCAGTAACCCAGGCGAACCGACTGCTCGGTCTGTCGGGCTGCAAAACGCAACACCCGCTTTTTACACTCATTCACGAACTTGTCAATACCGTCTTCGACGACTTCCTGCTTGGTTCCATAGCCAAGCTCTTTTTCCACTTCCACTTCCACCCATAGACCTTGGCAGTCAAATCCATTTTGAAAACGGAGTTCGTGTCCTGTCATCGCGTAATAACGTTGATAGGCGTCTTTGTATGCCCTGCCCCATGCATGGTGAACTCCCATCGGGTTATTGGCAGTCATGGGACCATCAATAAAACTCCATTTGGGTTTTCCTTTGTTTTTCTGGCGAAGCTGGTCAAAAATCCGATTGTCTTCCCAGAATTTGAGGACATCGTGTTCACCTTCAATGAAGCTGGCGTCAGTTACTTTTTGAAACATCGGTAATTCTTATTGAGTCGTGATGGTTTGAAGAATGAGAAAATAGTCCTTCTTCAGGACTTGCTGTCTGTACCGTTTCCGTTCGTGAAATGGTACGCTCTGATTGACTGGTATTTACGAGAAGTATAATAACCAGAATGCGTTAAGTATTACATAGATTGAGCTTGCTTACGAGAGCTATAAATTCCTATTTATAACTGTTTTAAGAGAATTTTAACAAATTGAGAGTCTGAATGTCATCATCTTCTGAACCTTTACTGCATATTGTACTTTACCAACCAGATATTCCCCAAAACACAGGAAATATCGGTCGTACCTGCGTCGCCATCGGTGCCAAATTGTGGTTAGTCAGACCACTCGGTTTTAAGCTGGATGAAAAGCATCTACGGCGTGCTGGTATGGATTACTGGCAACATCTGGATTGGGAAGCCGTCGATAGTCTGGAGGAAGTTCAATCACGACTCTCTGACAGGACATGGTGGAAGCTGACAAAGTTCGCCACCCGCTATGTATGGGATGCAAAGCTAGAATCGGGCCATGTATTGCTGTTTGGAAGCGAAAGCAATGGGCTTCCCCCCCGAATCTTGGAGGAGTCACCCAATAGCAATCTGAAACTACCAATGCGGGAGCAGGTACGTAGTCTGAATCTGGCGAGTACTGCAACAGCTGTCATGTATGAAGCCGTTCGCCAGATGGGAGGGCTGCCGCATTAAGATATCCTATTTTCCTCGACCTGTTACCGGATATTGCGGATCCTGAAATCCTTTGCCGCTGTGTTCGCCCGGAGGGACAAGTGAGTCGATAAAGGCCTCGTCTTCATCTGTAATTTTGACATCCAGACAACCCAGATTATCGTCGAACTGTTCCATTGTTCGAGGGCCAATGATGATTGAAGTCAGAATCGGATTCGCCAGGCACCAAGCCAGGGCAAAATTTGTCATTGAGACCCCTTTTTGATCACAGTAAGTCGCAATTTCCTGTGAAAGTTCGATACTGACATCACGAAGTTCTGCTTCATTCATGCGTTTATCATTTCGAGAGGCACGGCTGCCTTCCGGAAAGGGCTGATCTTTTCGGTACTTGCCTGTCAAAATTCCTCTGGCAAGGGGGCTATAGCTGACAACGCCAATCCCCTTTTCCTGACAAAGTGGTAACAGCTCTACCTCGATGTCCCGGTTCATGATGTTGTATAAAGGCTGTACGCAACTGAAAGCATGTAGATTTCGAACCTCACTGGTTCCAAGCGCCTCCATTAAACGCCACGCACGGAAATTGGAGCAAGCAATGTAGTGCACCTTACCAGATCGAACCATATCGTCCAGAGTGCGAAGCGTTTCTTCGATCGGAGTCTGGTAGTCCGGAGTATGCACATAGTAGATGTCGACATAATCAGTACCTAGACGCTGCAGGCTGCGGTCCAGTTCCCGCATAAGATGGACTCTGCTGGCTCCCGCATCGTTAGGTCCATCTCCCATAGGCGCGCGTCCTTTTGTGGCTAAAATCACTTTGTCACGACGATCTTTCAGAGCTTTTCCGACAACAGATTCTGAGCCACCAGTACTGTACATGTTTGCGGTATCGAAGAAGTTGATCCCGAGGTCAATCGCTTTGTGCATGATGGAGATAGAATCTGCCTCATTGGTGGGGCCTCCAAACATCATTGTGCCCAGGCAAATCGGAGAGACACGAACGCCAGCTTTTCCTAAGTTACGGTATTCCATAATTGTATATCCTGCTGAATTCTCTGGTGTAAGTTGGCTTTGAAAATGATGCTCTCTATCTTCGGGTTTTATGGCCGAATTCTCAAGGGACCTTAAATTCCTTTAACATATGTGGTTGAAGATTTTGTCAAAGACTGTTAAAGTAATAATTTGAATTACCAGTTTAGTTTTCAAATATTGCTCATATACGTACTTCATTGTTAAACAATTGTGTATTGAGCAATCACTTTTAATTAAAATCCATCTTTTTAGAAGCAGATACGAAAGGCATTTCTTCGAATGGGAACCAAGAAGACAGGTAAAGGTCGCCGAAAAATTGGTCGTAAAAAACGACGTGCTCGAGCTAAGATCAGACATCGTAAAGGCTAGAATCCGTGTTGTTTTGTTAAAATGAATCATGAGCCAATTCCATGATGGTGATTTGAGGTTTTCACTCAATTTATTGTGATACGTGATTTTAAAGGGGCTTTTTTTAAGCCCTTTTTTTATTGTCACGTCGAGACCTGAACAGGTTTAATCAGTTCGCTACGATTACCAAAATTCTTCCTCAAAAAAGATCCTCTTGACATTCTCGGGAATCTTCCCGCCGAGTAATTCGCTCTGAAACCAGTTGTCAATTTCGCACTTGACACCAACGCGCCGTTCTCGAAACTCCCTGATTCTGCGTCGCGCGCGCGAGGCACGTTTTTCTGAGCACTGCTCACAGCGCACCACCTCAGTTTGTGCATGCGAAAAAGCATCGTTTTTTCCACATTTTCACCTGAAGCACCAGAACTGGTTCTCCATGTCTCGTATCGAGTCACCCCTTTTGAGCACGCTTTCTGAATCCGCAAGTAAAACCAAACCGCAATTTTGTACCACATCTCAGACAAAACTGCGCAAATCTTTCTGTTGACCCGTGTGCGCCGTTGGGCATGATGAGACTCACTCAACAAAGAAAGCTCGCGTTTAAATAAAGGAATGACGAACATGATCAATTTTACCTCTCAAGGAAAAACAAAGCTCACTAGAGAACAGCAAATTCAATTAGTGCACCTTGTAAAACATTTACTCAGCCTCGGAAAACATCCTTTGGAAATCAAACGTGCGGTTAATCTGGAATTCAATCTTTCCACACGTTCGATTGATCGTTATATCACTCGTGCCCGCCGCGAAATGGTAGAACGTCTGGAAGTTCCGATTGAACAGTTACGTGCTGAATCATTTTTCTTCTATGTCAGTGTGATCAACGATGCCAAGTCCACCCAACGCGAACGCCTTCGCGCTCGCGAACGCATCGATAAACTGTTAGGCCTCGATAAACCGATCCAATCCCGCGGCAACGTCTGGCAACTCAATCTGACCCCGGACGACATCCAGAACATGTCCGACGAAGAACTGGAAGCCGCCTACCAGAGCCTGCTGAAAGAAGCCAACGAGCAACAACCCACACCATACCGAATAGCGCCCATTACCCCTAGCTGAAAATCGGGAAGTGCATAAAACGCATCGCGGCGCTTTCGTCTAAACAAAAGGAATCTATACTACCACGAAAGACACGAAATTCCATGAGTGACAGTTCACTGGAGACCACTGGAAACAGACTTGACTGACGAACCAGAATGATCATTGATTACACGTAGGGGCGGGACCCATGTGTCCGCCCGTCAGGGTTGGTGCGATTGTGGTGCGTCGTGTGGATGTTTTGCGAGGTTCCGATGTTGAGTGTGAGATAGTGGAATGTCGCAAGGCGGGGCGACACATGGGTCGCCCCCTACAAGTGTGATACTTGCTGGGCGATATTAGGCTGCGGTCATCTTTTTAAGTTCACACCAATGACTTCGGCACCATTCTCATTTTTCGTGTCTTTAGTACTTTTCGTGGTAGTAAAAAACTCGAGCTGTTCTGATGGTTTCCGAACCGGTCATTGGTAAATTGAATACTGAGACACGATTGGCTTACCAGTATTTTTCGAAATGAATATTTCCTGGAACTTTGGGACTTGAGAGTTGGTAGCCCTGCTTTGTGAGTAGCTCTACCATGCCTTTCGACTCTGGAAATTCGAGTTCTCCCGTTTCATTTTTTTCAGGCAGGCCGATCATCGATGGATTGCCACAGAGAAAAATGTGGGTTTGTTCTGGGTTTGCAGCCCAGCCGAAGACTTCCTGGAATTTTTCAGGTATGATCATATCCTGTAAGTATTGCTTACCAACGAATTGCGGATGATTCTGGTCAATATTTTCCGGCTCTCGTGTCGTGAAAGCGGCATAACGGTAATTCGAGTATTGTTTTTGTAGCTCCTCTTGTTGTGCAAGATACCCGAGGTCTCCTCGATAACGTACACAGGTCATCGAGGCAATTTGTCCTGAGTGACCTCGCTTGAGCAATTCAACGGCCATGGAATTATGAGGGGCTTCTCCGGTACCTGTGCCCGCAAAAATGACATTGTCATTCGATTGAATAGGTTTGAGCGTATAGGTGCCAACTGGTTTTTTGCCAAGATGCAGACGATCGCCAACTTTTAATCGAAAGAGGCGCGGTGTGAGCGGAGGATCATCTGAATCAGGACGGAGAACAAGAGTAATATAAAATTCCAGATAATCGATCTGATCATTTGAAAGTATTTTGCCTTGCGAGTCCACCATAGGACAAGAGATCGAATAGGCACGACGGATCAATTTAGGTTTGGGCAGTTCTGCCAACACGCCATTATCGACGCGCGGTTCCCAGGAACCTAAGCCTAAAGTTGTATATTGCCCGCCTGAAAAAACAGGAATTTCTTGATCAGGCTTGATTCGAACAATCATCAAATGCTCGTGAGGCATACGCAGATCTTCGATCGTTGCGTTATAATGTTTACTGCGTAACTCTTCAATTTCAGGAGTCGATTCT
This sequence comes from Gimesia aquarii, assembly GCF_007748175.1. NCBI lineage: Bacteria > Pseudomonadati > Planctomycetota > Planctomycetia > Planctomycetales > Planctomycetaceae > Gimesia > Gimesia aquarii. The sequence goes on along the minus strand of NZ_CP037422.1, from coordinate 3,414,357 downwards.
CCGCTCGGAGTATTCGATGAATTCATGTCTCTCCCTGTTGTGCTCTTGACCACAGATTGAGGTGGTTTGTTCAATATTGGATTGTGAAAATGGATGAAACTCAGATTAAAAAGTAGTGACTTTTCTCGTTAGTCTTCAATTAGCGTTGATAAATTAACGTAGAGTCTCATCGATTTTATTTACGCAGATTACTTTAGAATGTTTTATCCTCTATCACTTTTTTAGGTCTGATTGTCAAGTCATAGAGAGCGTTTAATAATACTCTATTAAATATCAAAGAAATTTTGGTAATTGCAACTGAGATGAGCTTGTCATAATTGGTTTTATGTTTAGTTTTTCTAATTGAAAGTATTCAAATATTGTTGTCTAAAATGAGAGGGTTTTTGGAGTGAGGCTAAGGTAGGAATCATACAGATTTTGTTCCCTGGATATTCACTCCGCTGCCAATCAGTAGGTTATGCTTGTAACACCAACGATAAAGAGTTCCTGATTTTTCTGGAGGCAGGATTTTTAAATTTTCGAACCCGGCTTGTTCAAACCAGGATTTGAGCTCTTCGATTGTATGGTGGTATTGATAGGCAGGAGCATACCAGTCAAATGTGTCACACACTCGATTTTCCCAATGAGGGTGGTTACTGAAGTTGACGATTTTATTCAGAATTTTATTGATTACAGGAACGCCTCCAAACCAAGCGCCCAGACGACACCACTTTTCCAGTTTCTCGGGAGACATGCGCGTGGTGGTTTTTCTCAGAGCTGAGTTGATCCATTCTTGCCACCACTGATTTTTGCGGTAGAGCCAAACAGAGTAGCGGCCCCCAGGTTTAACCATAGCGGCTACTGCATTGAATACAGCACGCGTGTCTTTATCATGGTGCATAACGCCTATAGAAAATACAAAATCAAATGAGGAAGGTTCAAAAGGGAGGTGCTTGAGATCAGCCTGGACGAGATGGACGTTTTCAAGATGATTGCATAATTTTTGAGCCTTCTCAACGGCCGTTGTATGGTCTGCACCAAATACCATTCCTCCTGCTTCCGCAGCCACCTTACTATAGCGGCCTCCTCCACAGCCAGCGTCCAGGATTTTGAGTCCTTTTAATTCACTTAATGGCAAGCCTGTTTTGGCTGTAAACGTCGCTCGATCTTCATCAGCATGCGCAACTTCGTACTTATTCCATTGCAGACCAAAGCTCGAAAGATGTTCTTGTTCTACAAAACGTGGGATACCCTTTATCACAGAATAAGATTGGCTGGTTTGCTGATCGACTAAAAGCTGATTTTCTTTGTCGAATTCCAGTGAGAAGTGATTTTCTGGATTTCTCAAAACTTCAAGAAGCCCCTGAGAAAGAAATGGCTTTGTTGATGTTTCTTTCGTCATGGTTCGTGAAAACTTACTATTGAAACAGGCGGAAGGATTAGATGTATTTCTTAGTGCTAAAAATCAATTTCCATCAGGTCCTCTCCTAATATTGTATTAGGAAAGATCTTTTGGGCAACTTTGATTCCGATTGGATCATCGCCTGCACATTGAGGATCGATGTGCGTCAAAATCAATTTTCCAACATGGGCATCCCTGGCGAGTTCAGCAACAGGTGTTGTGTGGGTGTGTCCGGTTTTATCTGCCCACTCTGACATTTCATCTGGAAAATAACATTCGTGAATCAATAGATCAACACCTTGAACAAATTCGAGATGCTGTTCCGGATGAGCTGTGTCGGTGACATATGCCATCGAGCAGTCTGGCCAATCGACTCGATAGCCTATAGAGCCTCCTGGGTGTTCTAACGGTAAGTGTCGAAGAGTTCCGCCGCCAGCGACTTCGACTGTTTCTGGTAGCGATATGAACTCGTAGTCTGGAAGAACGGGGAAGATTTCATCAGAAAACAGATGGGTTCGAATCGCAGCGAGTTTTGACTCTTCACCATAAACTTTGACAGAGTCAACTTGATCTGACAGCATCGGAACCAGAAAAAAAGAGAGGCCGACAATATGATCCAGGTGAGCATGCGTCATGAAAATCTGTAAATTCCGTGTTTGAAGATGGTGGGGAACGCGGAAAAAGCTGGTTCCCGCATCAAAAATGATCCCTAATTCAGGGATCATTAAGCATGCGGTATGCCGACGTTCATTTGGGTGATAACCACCGGTCCCCAACAATACGATTCGCATTGCTCCATTCCCCACTAATCACGGATTTGTCCGTTAATAAAGCTCATATCTCTATTAACGGTCAAATGCATAGGCTGGCTACAGCAAAATTAGATTGGTTATGAATATGAAACCATCTGAAGTGTGCTTACGAATCCAGCCGGCGTTCACGAATCCAATCTGTATGAAAGGTACCTTCTTTATCGATTCGTTGATATGTATGAGCTCCAAAATAGTCACGTTGTGCCTGAAGCAGATTTGCTGGCAAACGTTCCTGGCGATATCCATCATAATAACTTAAGGCTGCGGTGAAGCTGGGAACAGGCAATCCAAGCTCAACCGCGGTTGCCACAACGCGTCTCCAGCTTGATTGTGCGTTATCAACGGCATTACGGAAGAAATCATCTAAGAGAAGATTTTCAAGTTGAGGATTTTTATCAAAGGCTGCTTTAATGTCTTGCAGGAATGTGGAGCGAATGATACAGCCACCACGCCACAAGAGGGCTATATCTCCGTTATTCAGCTTCCAGCCAAAGTGTTCCGCAGCGGCATTCAATTGAACATAACCTTGTGCGTAACTGCATAATTTAGAAGCATAAAGGGCCTGTCTTACATCTTCAATAAATTGATCTCGATCTCCATCAAATTTTTTCTCAGGCCCACTCAGGATTTTTGATGCACGGACTCGCGCTTCTTTTTGAGCTGAAAGACAACGGGCATAGACGGCTTCTGTAATCAGAGTTGTGGGAACACCCAAGTCTAATGCGTGTTGACTCATCCACTTGCCTGTTCCCTTTTGTTTGGCAGTATCCAGGATTTTATCAACCAGATAGTCATCTGATTCTCCATCGAGCACGGTGAATATGTCGCGGGTGATTTCAATCAGGTAACTTTCCAGTTCACCACGATTCCAGTCATCAAATACCTTATAAAGTTCGTCATTAGTGAGTCCCAACGTATGCTTGAGGATATAGTATGATTCGCAGATCAGCTGCATATCACCATACTCAATTCCATTATGTACCATTTTGACATAATGTCCTGCACCGGCTTCTCCTACCCATTCGCAGCAAGGGATATCATTATTATCGCCTACTTTGGCTGAGATATCTTGTAAAATGGATTTTACGTGTGGCCAACCGTCGGGTGATCCCCCAGGCATAATACTGGGGCCTTTGAGCGCCCCCTCTTCTCCACCAGAAACGCCTGTGCCGATGAAGAGGAGGCCTGCGTCTTCTACTTCTTTAGTACGACGGTTCGTGTCATCAAAGTGTGTGTTGCCTCCATCGATGATGATATCGCCAGGGCTTAATAAGCCTTTGAGGTCTTCAATAATGTTATCAACAGCAGGACCTGCCTTGACCATGAGCATCACCTTCCGTGGTGTTGCCAGATTTTCAACTAGTTCTTTGAGACTATGATATCCCGTAATGTTTTGCTCATCAGTTTTACTGGCAACAAAATCATCGGTTACACTGGTAGTGCGATTGAAAACACCGACCGAGTAGCCATGATTGGCCATATTCAGTACCAGATTTTGTCCCATGACTGCCAGGCCTACCAGGCCGATATCGTGTTTTGACATTGAAAACTCTCGTTTGTTTTTGATGATTTGTTAATAGAAACGATGTTGAATTTGATCCGTTGTGATTTTATGCAATTGTTCTGTAAGATTATACTTTCCAGGGAGGTTGCTCTGGCAGATAACTGTCAAACTCATCAATTACTTTTTGCTGATATTCTCCAGCATATTCATCGTTTAGGAATTTATCACAGGCTTCATTGATAAAACGTTCCCAACTGGCCTCTTCGGCACCGGGATTAATGGGGTAAAAGAGAGCACCCACGGCTTGAGCTGCTTTCATGTCACCAGGTGCATCGCCAATCATTAAGACTTTGTTTGATTCGTATCCACAATCTTTGGCTTGTCCCAGGGTTTCTTTTTTACTGCCTGCTTCTTGTCCACAAATCGCGTCCACATATTGGGCGATATCATGTTCTTCCCATTCTTTATTGAGTGCCTCATTCGGAGTGGCAGAGCAAACAATCATGTCGGCTACCGGATCCAGTTTAATCAGGCTTTCTCTCACATTGGGATATGGGGGAACATCATGAACCATATCAGCGATCATTTCATTCACGGCCAAGGACCATTTTAATCCGAGTTCGAGATCGGGATCGTGAGTTTTTTCCACCTCAGCGGCCAATGTGGGATTTCCCAATTTTGTCTCACGTTCGATCCAGTCTCTAATGCCTTGGAGCTTAGGGATATCGACATTTCGCGATTTGACTTCTGAGCGTTCTTCAAGCAGATCTAATGCGAGTGTGTATGAAATAAAGCGGTTGGCGCCACGCCACTTAGAGTACAAGTTCGTAAATTCAGCAGCTTCGCGGGCATACTTTGAGATGGGCTGCAAACCAAAATAGTTGATAAAATTAGGAATGAAGCACTCTTTATGTTTGATTTCCATCGAATCAAAGGCACAACCATCCGAATCTATACCGATCAAAAAGTCGTTTTTCTTTTGAAAGTTGGTATCCAATGGATTATCCGACACAGTTCTCTCCCATCCTCATGCTAAAAAATGTTTTATCTAATTCACTTCGTACAAAAGTACGTCAGTTTGGTTTATTCTGACCTATCTGCTTGGGGAACGTACTTAGGTAACTTTTGATCTCCAAATAATGGCTGCAGTTGAGCTAATCGCATACGCCCATTAATTAAAGGAACGCTGGGCCAGTCGTTACCAACCAGAGGTTGACAATACTTGATAAAGTCATCGGTGACGTCCATGCCATCAGCAGAAATCCAGTTTTTGGGAAATGTTCGTTCGCTGTTCGCTACTTCTGGTAATGGAACTTTATCATAACGCACATTGTAACCTGGTCCCTCATTACGAAGGATGGTCGACATGTATCCCGATTCGCCAGCGGCTGCCAATAATGCTGCCTTTTGTCCCGCTCCATAGGCTTCGTCTAAGTCAACCGTAGAGGCGTAGGCGATATTGTGTCGTTGATCTGTGCCTGGAACATTTGCCCGGGCAGCCCCCTTCACTGCTAAACCTCTCTGATTCAGTTCGTTTACCAGTAATTGGGCAACCGTCATCTGGCTGGAACTGAACTGAGTATGCCCGAAGGAATCTTTTGTTTCGCCGATGTCTCCCAGCGACAGTCCTTCGCTGACGACTACAATCAGTCGTCCATCTTTTCTAAGCTGATCGTTAATTTGAGTATGAATCTGTTCGATACTGACAGGGTTTTCAGCAAGATAAATTTGCATTGGTATTTTTCGCTGCGGGTCTGCCAGACGAGCTGCTGCCGGGATAAAGCCTATTTTGCGGCCCATTGCCTGAAGAACCAGAACAGGATCGGCAGGACAACTTCCCCGATTTTCTTCGTTTGCCATTTGAACCATACTCAGCCAATACCGGGCGGTACTACCATATCCGGGAGTGTGGTCGATGAGTTTGAATTCACTGTCTCCTACATCGTTGTCAATTGTTTTGGGGACACCAATGCCGACGACATCAACACCTCTCTCAGTAGCCATTTGAGCTACTTTATTTGCTGTATCCATCGAGTCATTTCCACCGATGTAACAGAAGTAACCCACATTATGAGCTTTGAAAACTTCAATAATGCGATCAAAGTCCTCGTTTTGATGTTCTTTTAATTTATAACGGCATGTTCCTACAGAACCTGCTGCGGGAGTGACTCTTAAAAGTGCAATTTCTTCAGGAGATTGTCCACTCAAATTGAGCAATTCTTCTTTCAGGACCCCTTCAATTCCATGCCAACCTGCATAAATCGTTCCTATTTCTGGCAGATCTCGAGCAGTTTCTACTAATCCCCGCAGGCTATTATTGATCACCGGAGAAGGACCTCCGGATTGGGCCACAATCATATTTTTAGGACTTGCCACGTTATCTCCTCACTCTGCTGTTCTATATTTGGAATGTTCATGCCGTTTTTTCAGCAGAACATTTCCTGTTTTTATTAGGTTGTTTGAATTTAGCAATGATCGTTACAAATTTATCATTTTTATCATTCAGGCATCTGTGGTCAGTAGCCAAGTTACATTCGTTCAAAAATCTTCAGCTGCTGACGAATCAATCTAGGCTTTTACGAACGCTTCCCACAAGGTTTGAAGGTGATTATTAGAAAGCTCTTATTGATAAAGTGTTATTTACAAATAGTTTATACACAACACTCTCGTAGCCTGAGCAGGCAGGCAATCGCTTTTGTCCAATGTGGGCGATATAGTAATATGGACTCACAAAGACTGGTTTTAACTCACACAGTCGGAATATTACCCGATTCTGTGCTTGAATTCAAAGTATCGTCGTATCACCAATAAAGAAAGTTCTGGGAAAGTTTTAGCATTGGAACCTAAGGCTGCCTGACTAGACGCTACTTATTTCGGCGTGAGAACTATTTTGGTCCCCTCAATAGCATATGATACATTGAGAGTCCTAAAAAGTGAGTCAAAAAATGTCCCTGCGCTAGCATCCTTAACAGAAATATCAATCAGCTGGTTGAGATCAATGCCTGCTTCTTGCAGCTGTTTCGCGTTGTAATGAAATTCGATTCCAGATGCTTCCAGTTTGTTCATGATAGCCAGAATGGGGGCCTTTTTGACGCGTAGGGTAAATTTTCGTCGTTGAATGGGAACGGCATTGATTGATTGAGGTTTTCTTTTGTTGATTGCAGCCTTTGGATTTAAATGTTGCTCAATCTCTTCATGAACTTCTGCCGTAGTTCTGATAGATACTGTCTTTTCGGCCCTTCTGATCTCAATGTCTGGGAAACGTTCTTTCAGTTGATTGATTAAAATGGCTACTGATTTTGCGCGTGGTGTATATGATTTTGTAATCGTGACAGAAGCAGGAATGGGAATGAGTTCAATTTGTGTTTCCTGCGCGTTCCATCGATATGTCAAATTAAGTTGAATTAGTAGTAGTGATAGTGCTTCAGTAGCATTGACCGACGTAAAGGTGCTGTGACTCCACAGATCATGGGGGATCAGATCCTGGTTTTTAGCTGTTATCTGATACGCGTCTGTGATTTGTTCCAGAATTTCAGAAGGTTGATCGAGGTCCTGGTAGTGGAACGTTTTTCTTTGGGAGAGAAAAAGAAAACGTCTTTTTAAGCGGGGATGAGATTCAGTAAGATCAACGAGTTCTTGTTTTCTTATCTCGAGCAGAGTTTTTAAATTCGAGACTGCTTTTTCAGGACCGATATAAACATTACTGCCAACGAGCACTGTTTTTGCATGAGCCTGAGACGCTAAATTTTTCAGCCCCTGCTCCAAAGTCAGATTTTGTATATCCAGTTTCAGCTTCAAAGACGGATCAATTCTCCGGTCAAGGATGATTGAGATGTTTTGTGTGCTTCGTATGCGCTGGATTATCGAGCGAATTTCAACGTTCGACCAGGATGCCGAAAAAGTCTTAGTCAAACCCTTTCGAAAGTTACGATTGGCTAAGTAATTCGGTGTCTCTCGATTCAGGCTGGCATTTGAGTTTTCCAGTGAAGCCCTGGCGGTTATTGATCGAATTGGTCCAATTCCACTGGAAAAAAGGAGCAGTAAAATCAAAAACCACCAATTTGGATGTTGTCGGTACATTTTCACAAAACAGATCTTTCAGTTTTTATAGCGATCTAGCCATTTTTATAGCAGGAAAACACGAATCAAGTGCTGGAGTGTTGCTGGTGTCCATGATAACATATGAGAAGCGTCCTTTCCCGTAATACTTTATCTTTCAAGTATGTGAAAATGTAGATCTAAAGAGAGTTATTGCTTTATGCAGAAAATACAGGCTGTCGGAATCGATTTGGGAACAACCTATTCCTGCATCGCTCATCTGAATGAGCATGGTGAACCGGTTACGATTCCCAACCAGGAAGGGGAATTATCTACTCCCTCGGTGGCTATGTTTGATGGTGCTGAGGTGATCGTTGGAACAGAAGCACTCCGACATGCGATCGTTAATCCCCTCAATGTCGTACAACATGCGAAACGTTTTCTTGGTAAACCGGATTTTCAATGGGAGATCGACGGTCGGTATTTTACTCCAAAAGATATCTCTGCCTTTATTTTAAAAAAACTGCTTGCCGCAGCGAACGAACGTCTTGGAGCTGTTGAATCAGCAGTCATTACCGTTCCCGCTCAATTCAGTGATGTGCAGCGTCAAGAAACAATTAACGCAGCCTTACAAGCAGGGCTAAAACAAGTTGACCTGATTAACGAACCAGTGGCAGCTTCTTTATGCTATGTTTTGGGATCTGAAGGGATGTGGTTTGCAGAGCTTGCTGAAGAACAGCGGATTCTTGTTTACGATTTGGGAGGCGGTACATTCGATCTTTCTTTGGTAAAGTACCAAAAAGATGAAGTGAATGTCATTGCCAGTGGTGGTGATTTAAAATTAGGGGGAATTGACTGGAACAGCAAATTACAGGCAACAATCGCAGAACAATTCGTGAATGAATTTGGAGTGAACCCCGCTAATGATCCTGAAAGTCTCCAGTATCTCGCGAATGAAGTCGAACAGGCGAAACGGAGTCTCACTGTCAGGCCTAAAACAACTTTGGCCTGTCAGGTTGGATCAAAGCGGAAAACTTATCAGATTACCCAGTCTCAATTTGAACTACTCACCAAAGAATTAGTTAGTCGAACAACTGCGATTACCAAGTCTTTGTTAAAAGATAATGGTATGGGGTGGGCTCATGTCGATGTGGTCCTGACGACTGGTGGTTCATCTCGTATGCCCATGATTCGAGATGCCCTCAAAAAATCGAGTGGAACAACTCGCAACCTTTCGCTGCCCCCAGACCAATCGATCGCACATGGTGCGGCTTATTATGCGGGAATGCTGTTGAGCAATCGTGAATATGCTGAATCCATTCTGACGACTGAAGCTGCCAGTCGTCTGGCAAAGATCAAACAACACAGTGTGAATGCCCGGTCATTAGGTTTTCTCGTGCGAGACCAGCAAGGACAGCAACGCATACCTCATTATCTCCTCCCGGCAAATACAAAGCTGCCTGCATCAGTCAAGCATACTTATGGAACAGTATCTGCAAACCAGAGACGAGTTCACCTAAAATTAATTGAAAGCGGTGCTTCTCAGGATGAGCCATTTGTAGTTTTAGGAAATTGCATAATCGAAGGTTTGCCTGCCGATTTACCCGTTGATTCGAAAATCGAAGTTTTAATGGAATACGATGCGGAAGCCCGCGTTCATGTTTCTGCAAGAGATCTTGCCAGTGGGAAAGCGGCTGAGATAGAAATTACTCGTGAACAGAACATATTGCAGACAACGTCAGAGAACAGTCAGCAAATTACTGAAACTCAAGATGAATTGCAGCTTGAGCAAAGTAATATGCTGGAAGGAATTCTGGATCAGGCTGAACCAGTGGTAAAACAGACTGAGAATAAAAGAGAGTTGCCCGATGCACCTGTTGTTTCCAAAAAGAATCAACAGGTGGCTCGTGGACTTGATAGCTCGGAGCGACCCGTTGCGTTATGTAATCAGTGTGGTGAACCTCAGCAGGGACCGCCAGGATCTAATTGTTCTGATCCTGAAAAACATTCTCAAGGTTTATTGTCTTCGCGAACAACCCACAAACTTAAAAAGAAAAAAAGCAAGAAACAAGTCCCCAAAAAAGGACAACGGAGTTCCCCCTCATTGAACCAGAAACAACAAGCTTCATCAAAAAGATCGAGTAAGACTCAGGCAAGTTCTCAAAGGCAAAAAAAATCGAAGTCTCAATCGAAGCCGACTAGTCAATTAGATGCAGCAGAGAGCGAATTTTGGGACTTGTTAGAGGATGCTTAAAACACATTTTTGCTTCTACGATGAATTCTCTGCAATAGATTTAGGATTTAAACTCTAGATGAAAATTGAACGGATTGAATTATTCCATGTTGCCATGCCGCTCATCTATCCCTGGCGAACTGCGTATGGTGAAGATGCAGCGATTCATTCAGTATTATGTCATATGACGAGTGGATCTGTAGAAGGTTGGGGAGAAAGTACACCTTTGGCTGCACCTTGTTATAGCCCTGAATGGGCCGGTGGTGTCTTTCATACGGTTTCTGAATGGCTGGCACCAGCAGTGATTGGCCAAGAGATCGACAGTGGCGAAGATTTGCAGAAAAAATTGTCTCTCTATAAAGGCAATCCATTTGCCAAAGCAGCTTTGGATAATGCCTGGTGGAGTTTGCATAGTCGAAAGAAGGATGTTCTGCTACATGTTGCGTTAGGCGCCACGAGAAACGAAGTCCCGGTAGGAGCTGATTTCGGAGTCATGGATCATCTGGATGATTTGATCGAAGAAGTCGGAACTGCCGTAGAACAAAACTTTCCGCGGATCAAACTTAAGTTTCGTCCCGGATGGGATATTCCCATGCTCAAAGCAGTTCGCTCTTCTTTTCCTGAAGCAACGTTTCACATCGATTGTAATAGTGGATATCGAATTCAAGATACCGCGTTATTTCAAGCGATCGATGAATTTGAGCTGGCAATGATTGAGCAACCTTTACAGCACGATGATCTAACGGATCATGCTCAGCTTCAGAAAATCATCAAAACCCCCGTTTGTCTGGACGAAAGCATTACTCACCCTGGTCGTGCTCAGCAGGCAGTCACATTGAAAAGTTGTCGTTATATAAATATCAAGCCCGGGCGAGTTGGGGGCCTTACGAATGCGGTGAAAATCCATGATTTATGCCAAGAAGCAGAGATTCCTTGTTGGGTGGGCGGGATGCTGGAAAGTGCAACTGGCGCTTCCCATTGTACTGCGTTGGCGATGTTGGATAATTTCACTTATCCCGCAGACATTTTTCCCAGTGAAAAATATTACCATGAAGAGCTTGCCGAATTTCCATTGAGGTTATCAAACAATGATTTAGGAGTTCCCAGCGTCAAAGCCTTTGAAGAATTACCTGATCCCGATTTAAGTCGATTAGAGTCCCTGACAATTCAGCGGAAAGTGATCAAATCCTAGGAGGTAATCTCCAGCAGAACGAAGGGGGCACTTGTTCAGAAAATTCAGTGAAACATATGAAGAATTCAACTGAATGATGCTTATGAAATCAGAATTAAGAAAAAAATTCAATAAATTAGCTTTATTGGGGAATAACAAGGTGTTTTTCAGCATCTTTACTACATAGAGAGTTAGGTTATGTCCTTACAGAACCATACTACCTCCGAAGAACTTGCCCTGTTGGTGGATCAATACTACCAGCTGCTCTTCCGATATGCATATCGTTTATCGGGTGATAGAGCAGATGCAGAAGACCTTACCCAACAGACCTATTTGGTAGCTCAGAAAAAACTGTCTCAACTTCGTGATATGAGTTTAGCCCGCTCTTGGCTTTGCACAATTTTGCGAAATTTATTTTTGAAAAAGATCACAAAAAAAATTACTCCAGTAGCACTCAGCCAGACGTTTGATCTTCCCTCTGAAGAAAAAATGATGCCTGAATTAACTTCATCTGAGTTACAATGTGCTCTTAAAGATTTGCCAGAAGATTTTCGAGTTCCGTTATTGATGTTTTATTTTGAAGAGAAAACTTACAAAGAAATCGCCACTGAACTCTCGATTCCACTTGGAACGGTCATGAGCCGTCTTGCGAGGGCGAAATCATTTTTACAAGAGCGCTTTTCATCGCTTTCTAAAGAAGAGACAACAATCCATTCATAGAATTATTTGCGGTTTTCTTCTTACGTGGTTATATGGAACGATTATGAATTTTTCAGAGCCATCTAAATCATCAGAACATTCTGATCAAGGGGAACAGCCGGGCGATGCGGCTTTTCACGACCAGCTCAAATCTGTACTTCTTGACGTTGAAGTTCCTGATGGGTTAAAAAATTCTATTCTGGATTCACTTGTTCAATCTAATGAAAATGTTTTGATAAGTGATCAGCCTGCCATTTCCCCACGGAAATCGTTTCTTAAAAAGCCGGGTGTCCTTGCTGGACTTTCAGCTTGTTTGGTATTTGCAGCAATGCTGGTTTCTTTTTTTGTTGCTCAAGGGCCGGTCATTGATTTATCTGAGTTCAGTCCAAAGCTAAACCTGGATCGTCGTTTTTTGTCTGAATTTGATAATAATTTTTCTGAACGCCTGCCGACTCAAGGAGGTTGGCGTTTCAAAGGTCGTTTAAACTTTACCCCCAATTCGTATGGCGTTTTTGTAGATCAATCATCAGCTCATAAACCCAAATCACCGGTCCATGACACTGTGGTTCGTTTTTTCACACTTAATACTGGGAAAGCCCAGCCTGTTTATGGGGCAATACTGCAGGTGCCCGCCAGGCGAGTGGCTCCGTTGCCTTCGCATACTTATTTTGATCCTGGAAATGTCGAGTATTCTCAGCTCAAAAAAGGGAATTATGCGACAGTAAAATGGATTGAAGACGATCAGGTTTATATCTGTATTGTTTTTGGCGGCGCACGTGAATTGGAAGCTTTGGGACGAGCTTTACAAGCCGCTTCTGCTTGATATTTCCCTCAAAACTAGCTCTACTAATACAAACAAACATGTGTTATTCGTAGTTGGTTTCATATTCAAAGGGGCTATCATGCATCTTCTGCTTCGGTTCTGTCTATCAATCGTGGGTCTGTTCGTTTTGTCGCATACTCCCTGTCTTGCTGCGAGTTTCGTTTATATTTCTCTCGGTGGAGAAAAGAAAATCGCAGTTTATCAAATGGATGAAAAGGATGGCGATTTAACTCATGTTGAAGATGTGAAGCTTGAAGGCGCTCCGGGTTGTTTGGAGGTAGACCCTGAAAAGAAATATTTGTTTGCCTCAGTGAGATCGGCAAAGAAATTTAACAGTTATTCTATTAATCCCCAAAATGGTAAACTCAAGAAAATTTCATCCGTTCCAGCGGGGGGGAATGCAGCCTACATCGCGAGTGACAGAAATGGGGACTACCTGTTTTCTGCGTATTATGGCGAAGGTAAAGTTGCCGTTCATCAATTATCTAAAAACGGTGAAATTTCTACTGAAATTCTGCAGACGATTCCAACTGACAAAAAAGCTCACGCAATCTTACCAGATCAATCGAATCAATTTGTTTTCGTACCTCATACAGGTCCGAATGCCATTTACCAATTCATACTCAATGAAAAGACGGGTATGTTGAAGGCGAATAAAAAGCCTCTGGTTCAAGCTGCCGAAGGTTTAGAGCCAAGACATCTTGCTGTCTCAAAGGATAATCGATTTATTTATTTTGATAATGAAAAGGGAAGCTCTGTATCAGCCTATAAGCTGGATCCTAAGATGGGGACTCTCACTCCCTTTCAGACCATTTCCACTCTGCCGAAAGGATATGAGGGAAAAAACACGTGTGCGGACATTGAGCTTTCACCTTCAGGCAAGTATCTATATGCCTCCAATCGAGGTCATAACAGCATTGCCTGTTACGAAGTAGATCTGAAGTCAGGGCGATTGAAGTCTTTAGGGCAGGAGCCAACAGAAGATACCCCTCGTTCGTTTAATATTGATCCGTCTGGCAGATACCTCTATGCCGCTGGCCAAAAGAATGGCAAGCTTGCCGCTTATCGAATTTCTCCCAAAACAGGAAAATTGGAACGGTTTGCGACCTATGATGTGGGAAAATCTCCTTCTTGGGTTGAGATAGTAAAAGTTCCCTAGACCGCAGTTTCTTGAAAGAAATAGTTACTTATTTGCTATTTTAATTGAAATTGCTCAGATCTTTTGATTTTTGAACCGATGAATCATGAGTAACGTATCCGATTCATAGGCGAAGTCTGCGCAGTGCTATTTGTTCTACTTTGTCGTCGTCTTGTAAAATCAATCTTATGAAGAGAGAGGCTAACGATGCGCTCTTCTGTTTTTATTCTGATGGTTCTGTCTTTATTTTTTCTGTCAGCGCCAATTTTTGGCCAAGAGCAGAAATCGACTTCTGGTTTTCAGGCGAAGAAAAACAAACAGCTTACGATTTCAGAAAAATCAACCGCCAGTTCGTCCAGAAATAGTTTTAAGAAAGTCGATCAGCGGATGACAGCAAGCCAAAAATTAATTCATCAAAGAGCGCTTGCTCGTGCTGAACAACGTCTTCGGCGGATCAATACACGCAAGGCGATGGGAATTTCATTGAGCCGACCTAACGTTAGCAATAGCCTGTTTCCGTCAACGGTAGAAGTAATGCAACCTGCCCCTAATTTCTTCTATAATCCATCTCGTTTCTTTTATGGTTATTGGTACGGGCCTTAGAGAAACAATAAATTGATTGGGTACTTCTACAGGAATCAGAACCAGGTTTAAACTTTGGCCAGAAGATGACTCCCCAACTCGCCATAGTTTCAGATGCCAACCAAGCGATTAACTCTTCGGGGGAAGTGATTGCACAAACTTGACAGCCTGATTCACCCAATATTTCAGGTCAGCATCATCTTCAAAGCCAGGGCGTTCGACATAGATCATGCTCTTTATTGGCTTGCCGGTAAAATCCATTTCACGAGTGAAAGACTCTTCTAACGCTTTCGCAGTGTTTTTTTCTCCCAATCGCAGCATCAATTCCTGATGTGTGATGCCACAACACATATTTCCATGCAGCATAAAACACATACCACCAAACATCTTTCGTTGGGAAAACCCTTTTCGACGTTTCAGTAATTGGTGAACGCGTTGGGCGAGTGCTTCGTCATAAGCCATCGTAGAACCAGTACAAAAAGAGATGTCATTTCAGCCACTACTCTAAAAAGTAGCTTTTCCTGAGCTTGTAGGGTAGTCATCTGACGGATGAATTCCAAGCTAAGACTTTTTGAAGACCAGCCATTTAACGCGTAGCGACTGCTAGTCCAGGCAATCAGCGAAATATCTAAATTGTATTTATTTTCTTAAAAATTCTGAACAAATCAAGTAGATTTGATATTCTAATAGGAGTGTTCTTTCAGCGTTTGAAAATAAGAAAGTTTTACAAAGCATGTTTTGGTTAAGAGTCATTAGCGGCATATGTCTATTCGAGATAAGTGTAAGTGTTGCCGTATTATTTAGTCAGAACCCGACAGATTCTGAGATGGGGATCGTATCAGAGAATGTCAATGCCCAAAGGACGTTTCAATCACTCAGCCGACCTGGTTTACAGAATGTGTTCCAAATTGATGATCGGATTTACTCTGGGAGCGCTCCTGAAGGTAGAAAAGGGTTTGAGGTTTTGAAGAAAATGGGGATCAAGACGATCGTCAGTGTAGATGGAGTAATACCAAAATTAAAATTGGCAAAAGAGACTGGGATCAACTATGTTCATATTCCCATAGGCTATGATGGAATTTCTCATGAAGCTGGATTAGCGTTTGCTCGGGTGTCGAGAGATCTTCAAGGCTCGATCTATATTCATTGCCATCATGGACGTCATCGAGGTCCTGCTGCGGCTGCGATAGTCGGGCTCTGTCGAGGGAGCTTTGATAAGAAGCAAGCTTTTCTCTTTTTGGAACAAGCAGGAACCAGTAAAGCGTATGCCGGTCTCTGGAGAGATATCGGGGGATTTCAAGTTCCTTCTCCCAATATAAAACTACCTAATTTAGTTGCGAGTGCGAAAGTTGATCCGATGGTGATGGCGATGGTCAATATCAACAACCAGTTTGAGCAATTGGAATTACTGAATGCAAGTGAGTCTCCAGATGAAAAAGAAACATTGCAAATCATCTTACTCTTGCAGGAAGGGTTCCATGAAACATCACGGAAGCATGCCAGTGATTATGACGAAACCTTTAAAAAATGGTTGAATGAATCTGAAGCACAATTTAAAAGGCTGGGAACAGAAATTCGAAAAGGAGACCAGGAACAGATCGTTTCCAGATTGAAGTCACTGAAATCACAGTGCAAACGTTGCCATCAGAAATATCGTGATTGAGATATCGCCTATTCAAGCTCATTCCAGACTAATTGCACTTTAATCCCTTCCTGTTTGTTTGCGCGGGGAAGTGCTTGATCGGAAGTCAATTTCATTTGAAACGTGTTATTCGTTTTTTCCAAATGTGCCAGAGCTCTTGGAGCAAACTGAAAGATCAATTCCGTATTGACCTGTTGAATCAAATCTGCCGGATCTGTTTTGCTTGGGTTTTTCAGTCGAAAATAGCACTCATAGACTGCTATTGGTTGTTTTTGAATCCATTGATCGAGAGGCTCCAAAGAAGGAGCTACGACAGTATTTTTGATTTGAGGTCGTAAGAATAAGCGATGATTATTTTTGAGAATAAGCTTCTATACTGACTAGCTCATATTTTTTGCCATTGGTCCGAGGATCGGAAGTATCACTGGTTGAAAAAGATAAAACGCTGTATGTCCAAAGACTATAGTGTCCCCTGCCCTGTTCCCGAATCAGTTTGTGACGTGCATGTTGATGCGGTAATGGCTTTTCCTCTTCTAACAAAATACACTTCGAAGTTGTTTTTTGATCGGATGCACGAGGGATCGACAAGCGGGCAATATAGCTGGAGCCTTGATCGGCTGAGATTTTATCAAGAGAAATCACCTCGCTAATCTGTTCTGATTTGGTTTTGGAAAGGATTTTGGGATGAATGACATCCGTGACTTTGTTCTGAGGTTGTTTGAGCTCATTTGCTGATAAGTTGGATAATTGAGCTACCGAAAACATGAAAATACTCAGTAACGAAAGTGGTAGTATATGTTTCATAATGAACTCTTGTGAGAGGTAGCGGGAAAAACCTCAAAAAATAGTATTAAGCTGTTGTGAATGATATCAGTATTAGGTGATAATGCATTCTAATTTGTAATTTATTAATAGGTTTGCTTATGCGATTTCAATCTTTGAATGTGCTTATTTGTTCGCTGATAATTCTTACTCTCAGTATTGAGCTATGTGCTGAAGAAAAGGCTGTAAGAAAACGTTCTGACCCCAGCAAAATTAACTCGCCCTGGGATGATCTACTTGCAGGAATCAATTCTCCCGAAGAGTGGATAGAACATAAAAAGGAAATCAGGAAACAGTATTTAAAGCTAATCCGTGACGAGTTCAAACCTAAAAAGCCTGCTTTAGAATTACAATTTCATGATACGGTGATTGTCGATGGAGTCTATCGTAGACAACTGATTAGTTATCAGGTTGAAAAAAACGAACGAGCACACGCCTTTTTGGGAGTACCCTTGAGCCTTCGAGGACCTGCACCCGCGATTGTGGCTTTACACGGTACTTACGCCTATGGAAAAAAACGAGCAGCCGGGTTGATTGATAATCCTGATAAAGCATATCTGGATCATTTATGTCGCAGAGGCTATGTGGTTATTGCACCAGATCATTTTGTCGCCGGTCATCGAATACCCCAAGAGGGACCTTATGATACGACTGCTTTTTACAAAAAACATCCCCAGTGGACCGCTGTGGGAAAATTCACTTATGAGCATTCAATTGCCATTGATGTTTTGGAATCTTTGAAAGAAGTGAATCCCGATAAAATTGGTGCGCTTGGTCATTCGTTGGGTGGTCATGGTACGATGTTCTTAGCCGCTTATGATGAACGGGTTCAAGCGGCGGCCGGCAACTGTAGTGCTTCTTTTTTCCGCCAAAATTCTAAAGTTGAGGCGTGGTCTCGCGATCGGTGGTATGTATACTTTAAACATATTCGCCCGGGTTTATTAGAAGGAGAATTGCCTCCCATTGACTTTCATGAAATCATGGCATTAATTGCTCCACGCGCCTTTCTCGATCTTTCCGGATTAAATGATGGAGATCCTCTGACTCAAAGACAGCGAGTGCTGATGTTGTTAAAAGTCATGGATGTTTATGAACTGGAAAAGGCCCCACAGAACTTTGCATTTTACGTACATGGAAAAGGACACTCGGTTGCTCATGAATCTCGAGAATTAATGTATGGTTGGATGGATACTCATTTGAAACCAAGATCAGTCACGAAAACAACACTGGTAATTCCATAACGCTGCGTTTATTATCACTACAACATTCAGAGCTACTTGAGTCGTCATTCGAAAAGAGGAGTTAGATGGAACTACTAATTATCAGGCATGGAAAAGCTGAAAATGCAGGTGTTGTTCCCGGAGGTGACGCGGCAAGACCATTATCAGAATACGGCAGCCAACAGTTTAGAAAAGTGGCTCATTGGATTGGCGAACATCAGAGTGCTCCTGAGTTGATTTTGCACAGTCCTTTAGTAAGAACAACTCAGACTGCACAGATTTTACAAGATGCTGTGGAGTTGAATGATGACCTATGTTATCCACAAAACTGGCTGGGGTTTGGACTGAATCTGGAACCATTGATTTCATTCGTCCGGTCTTCCGAATTTGAGAGAATTGCAATTATCGCTCATATGCCGGACGTGGCTCGATGTACTGCTGATTTAATCGGGGGTGGTTCGATTACATTTAAGCCAGGAAATGTCGCTTGTATTAAATTTGATACAATGATTGGTATTGGACTTGGCAGTTTAAAATGGCACCTGAGTGCACCGCTTTTTTAAAATCGATAATCTAATATATTATGCGATGATAATTCGAGGTGATAACTCATGTTCTGCTTGCTGAGAGCAGTTCTAATAACTTGTCATCTGTAAGACTGCTGGCAATATAATGAGCAGAGCTAAAGTCACCATAATCGCTGTGTTCATGCGGTATTGAAACCACATGAGCGCCTGCGCTCACACCAGATTTCGTGCCGGTTTCGCTATCTTCCAGTACTAACATTCGCTCTGGCCCCACCCCTAATTTCTGGGCCGTCGTCAGATAAATTTCAGGATGAGGTTTTCCATGAGTCACATCTTCAGCAGTTAAAGTAATTTGAAAGCGATGCATCAAGTCAAATTGCGTGAGTAATGTCTCTAGATGCTGACGTGGTGAAGATGTTGCCACTCCTTTGGGGATATCCAACTCATCGAGATAATCTAGTAATTCAAACAGTCCCTGCATCGGTTTCAAGTGCTGATCCAGAAGTGAATAAAATATCTCCTGACTTTCTACCCAAAGCTCATGGGGATCTTCTGGTTCATTCAAATGACTGGAAAGATGTTGGAACCCTTCCAATGCGCGGCGTCCCATCATGCCATGCAAGATCTCAGAAGTCATTTTTTTACCGCGACGTTGTAGTAACGCATCTCCCGATAGAAAAAAAACATGCTCTGTATTAAACATTAATCCGTCCAGATCAAAGGCAACCGCCTGGATGGGTACTGTATGAGACATATTGTAACTCTTTAAAAAAACAATAAGACTGTACTATTTCTGGAAGTAGAATAGTCTTTCAACGAATGGGGATCAACTAAGTAAATCAAATTGGAGGTTTTTGATTTCGATAACTGAGATCCAGGATTTCCATGGGGTGCGCAACCCAGAGTGGTTTGTGAGCCTGACGCAGTTGTGAATCAATTTGGAGCGTGCAGCCTACATTACCGCTGATCACAACATCAGCCTTTGTATCAAGAATGTTTTTCAATTTTCGCTGGCCAAGTTGATCTGCCATTTCAGGTTGTGTCAGGTTATAGCTTCCCGCCGCACCACAACAGATGGTTGACTCATTTAGAGGAGCCAGTGTTAATCCTGGAACTAATTCAAGCAGTTTTCTTGGTTGATTTTGTACTTTCTGTGCATGTACCAGATGGCATGCATCGTGATAGGTGGCTCGGATTGGTATTTCGCCTTGAGGAGGAACTGGTCCTAATTCAAACAAAAACTCTGAAACATCTCGGAATTTGGTAGCCAATTGTTTGAGTTTTTCAACCTGCTCTTGGGGGACACCTTCAATTTCATCAACGATGTGTCCGTAATCTTTAAGCATCGCACCACAGCCGGCTACATTGACAATGATGGCATCTAGCATATCTAAGTCAAACGCTGCAAGATTCTGTAAAGCAAATTTGAGAGCTGCCTGATCTGATCCACTGTGATAATGGATGGCACCGCAACAAGTTTGATTTCGGGGAACAAGGACCTCACAGCCGTTTTCTTGTAAGACACGGGCTGTGGCGCGATTCACATGGCTATACATTCCCTCCGAAACGCAGCCTGTAAAGAAAGCGACACGAGCTCGTTGAGTGCCTTTTGCGGGTAATATTTCTGGTAATGTAGCTTCGACAGGTTGGAGCCGAGGCAAAAGATTGTGCATGCGACGTAATTTTTGAGGCAACAAATAAGTCAATTTTAAAGAATCGATCAATTTATCGACCATCAAAAATTGCATGATGCGTGCAGGTAATAATGCCCAGCGAATGCGATTGGGATAAGGAAAAAGCCGATAGAGAATCCATCGGTGGAACCAGTCGCTTTCCGGGCCTGTTCCTGCCGCTGATTCCATTTTATGAATATCGACCCGAAATGGTTCGATCAAACGACCGTATTGCACACCCGAGGGGCAAGCTGTCTCACAACTACGACAGTCCAGACATAAATCCAGATGCCCTCGTACAGAATCAGATAACTCAATGCGTTGATCTACCACGGCTCGCATCAGATAAATACGCCCGCGAGGGCTGTCGTTTTCATTTCCCGTTTCTAAATAAGTAGGACAGGCAGCGGTACATAATCCACAATGAATGCAGTCCAGAAATTTTTCATATGGTATCTCAGAACCTGGGACTTGTTCTGTATCTTTCGTAGTCGCGGTCGAATTCACTAGAGAAGTATCGGGTGTCATTGATTAACTCGTATGAGATGATTCGTTCGATGAAATAATTTTTAGTTAAATAATGTTATTTTGTTGCTCACGTTTCAACCAGCTCTGCAAATCGTCTTGAATTTAAAAGTTGATGTGGGTCAAACGCATTTTTCATTTCCCGCATGATCGACCATCCAGGAGGAGATGAACAGAACAAGGGAAGTGCCTCTGCCCATTCTGATTCGCATTGATAGATCGTCAGATATCCTGTTTGTAGAGATGGTTCTTTTTTTAATCGGTTTAAAATATGCTTTACATCTTCTAGTGAACTGGCTGAGTCTGGTAAATGGCCAAAAACAATACCATCTGCCGCATGCGCTTGGACAGCAATATTTAACTCTGTTGCCGCTTCCACAAATTCCAGCATTTGTGAAGGAAGTACAACTGCCTTAAGAGTTACGGGGTCGTCTGATGAAGTCTGGTATTCTACAAATGCATTATAGAGTCTGGTTGCATGGTCCGAATCAACAATTTGAGCGCTCAGGGGAGAGAACTCTTTCCACTCTTCGATGATTTTGTTCGTTTGCCAGTGAACTTCGTTATTTGAACCTTCGTAACTAATACAAATGACATCGTTCTCACAGGGGAGCTCAAAGCGTGATTCTGCTGCAATTTGTTTGGCTGCTTTACTGTTACAATATTCGATTGCAGTGGGGCGCGTTCCAGAAGTTGTCAATGCTTCCAGGGCACGATCAATTTTCTGGTAGGAATCAAAAGTAAACCAGACCATGGAGAGAGTCTCCGGCTTGGGACGCAAGTTCAGAGAGACCTGGCTGATTATGGCTAATGATCCGAGAGATCCGACCAGCATCTTTTTCAGATCATAGCCGGCAACATTTTTGACTACCCTGCCCCCTGATTTGAATAGATTTCCAGATCCATCGACGGCTGATGTGCCAATGACGTAGTCGCGGATTGTTCCGTATGAAAAACGTTTAGGTCCACTGGTATTAGTGGCGATGATCCCTCCCAGTGTGGCTCGGTTGGACTGAGGAACATCAACGGGGAGACGCTGTCCTTCTGCGGAGACGATTTCATTGAGATGATCAATTCGCATACCTGCTTCGACAGTAATCGTCATATCTCGTACTGGATAATCGATAACGCGATTCAATTGGGATGTACACACTTGAATGCCGGACAGGCTGGAAGCACAACACACTGATAACGAGGTACGACCGCCAACAGGAAAAATCTGTTTTTGAGACGTTGCCGCATTGTCCGTCATGAACCTGCTTAATTCAGTTTGCGATGCGGGAATGAACTCTTCGAGAGAGTCAGATTGTGTGGACGACATAGAACAGCTTTCAGTAGCCTTTTATAAATATTCGTTTTACAGTTCAAATTGAATCTAGAATTAGCTTTAAATTCAATGCGGTGCATGTCGAGTAGGGTGAGACTGTTTCACAGTTGATTTTTCATCAGATTGAATTGGTGGTAGAACTTTATCGCGACTACAAATTTGTCGGGGATTAAAAATATTCCGCACAGATTCCATTGCATCCAAATCTGTTTGATTGAAGATTCGGCTCATGAAATTAATTTTTTCAACACCGATACCATGTTCTCCGGTGACACTCCCGCCGAGTTCCAGACACTTTTCCAGAATCTCTTCACTTGCCTCTAGAACTTTTTGGATTTGCTCTTGATCTCGTTCATCGAACAAGAGAATCGGATGCACGTTCCCATCTCCTGCATGAAAAACATTGACGATTTTTAAACCATAGCGTTTACTGGTTTCCTCTATAAATTCGAGAATTTCCGGAAGTCGTGTTCGTGGAACAACACCATCCTGCGTGCAGTAGCTAGGACTCAGACGACCAATGGCTCCAAAAGCCTGCTTGCGGCTTTTCCAGATGAGGAGCCGTTCTTCGGGAGTGTCTGCTCTTTGAATTTCACGGACGTTACAGGCATTACAAATTTTTAAAATTTGTCGTACTTCTTCATCTAACGCGATTTCGAGACCATCAACTTCAATAAGTAAAACGGCTCCTGCGTCAAGAGGGAAGCCAAAGTGGAACGCCTCTTCCACGGCTTCGATAATTCCCTGATCCATCATTTCCAAGGCAGAAGGGATAATACCTGCTGCAATCATTTCGGAGATCGCACGTGTCGCGTCTGCAATTGTTTGAAATACCGCCAACATGGTGCGGTGTGATTCAGGATCACGAGTGAGCCTTACGATCGCTTTGGTACAAATTCCAAAGGTACCCTCATTCCCAACGTAGAGGCCATGTAGATCATAACCGGGAACTTCTGCTGTAGGTCCACCGAGTTCAATGATAGAACCATCTGGTAAAACTGCCTCCAGACCAAGTACATGATTTGTCGTGACACCATATTTTAAAGTGTGAGGTCCGCCTGAATTGGTGGCAATGTTCCCGCCTATCGTACAGGCACCCTGGCTGGAAGGGTCTGGAGCATAGTGATATCCCGTTCCTTTAAGTGCATTTGTCAGATGCAAATTTACCATTCCAGGTTCAACAATGGCGTAACGGTCTCTCAGGTTGATTTCCAGAATTTGCTTCATACGAGTCAGAACAATCATGACTCCTCCGCCAATTGGGAGGCAGCCTCCGGAAAGGCTGGTTCCAGCTCCTCTTGCTAGGAATGGAACATTGTATTGATTGCATAGCTTGACTATTTTCGAAACCTGTTCAGTTGAAGTGGGGAAAACAACGATGTCAGGCGCATTTTTGTCGACGATATATCCATCGCACTCATAGACAAGTAATTCTTGTGCATCGTACAAGACCCCCTCTTTACCAACAGTTTCTGTTAACTGTTGAACCAGAGAGGAAAAATCAGAACTTCCCTTTTTCAACTCAGCCAATAAAGGAGTTTTTTGAGTGATCGTCTGGCTGGTTTGTTCAACCATTGCTGTGGGATACTTTCATTTAGACTGAAAGATATATTTGAGACTCTTAGTCACATTTTAGAACAAATTGTATGTAAGAATCAATTCTCTGATTACCGCTTCATACAATTCAGATCGTTTAAATTATGACAATGGTGAGATAAGCGAGGCATTGTCATTTAGATTATCCGAAATTCATTTTTTATTGACCCAAATGGGGCTGGACCAGGCCATTTCCCCATTTGACTGAATTACGCGGACATAGTACCAATCGTCCTGTTTGCCCTCTCCAGTATCTTCCAGTTCAAATTCAGTTTCCCATTGATCATGGAATACAATTCGATGCAGCATGGCTGATTCCCAGGGAAACGGACGTGTAAATAACATCTCATTACTAACAGCAAGATCGGCGAAAGTCTGTGACAATTGGCATTCACCCGGTTCGATACAGGAGATCGAGACCTTTGTGTTTGCATCTCCCTGGATGCGCATCACAATTGCTTTTTGAGACCAGTCATCCACTTGTTGCTTAAGCGCCGTAAATGATTGGATTTTCAACTTGTGAGCGGATTGTTCCAGGATTTGATCACGTCGAAATTCATCGAGTGGGCCAGTTGTAAAACAGGGTTGAATTTGTTCAATACTTCCCCCGTCAACATTTACCGTGAAATTCCAGTCAGCCGTCCCTCCCCAGCCTAAAGCGGGCCAAGGTCCCCAGCCATATTCAAATCTCAAGACAACAGGCTTTTCCCAGGAGTGGTTGTCTGGTTCATTGTCTACTGGAAAATTACGATGAATCACACGTCCATTTTTGAGAACTTCGACTCGATCAATGACGTCCCAGCCACGAACATGGACTTTGAGTTGACGTTGATCTGTGAACGCCAGCTCTTGTCCCATTATGTGTTCGTTTAGAAAAAAGTCGAGTTCAATCCGATCTCCAGAGACAGCATAGGTTCGCCGATTTCGTATGGCATCAAAGATTGCAGGTCGGGTCAATTCAGTGGCTTTAATTGCGGCAAGACCTTCGCGGTAACCGCCAGGATGTCCCAAGTGATCGTCAGTACTTGCAATCACTCCTAATCGATAACCCTGGTTAAGATAATATTGCAATGTATGTTTCGTCCAACGGCCTCCTTCTGTATGTCGCTTATAAGGGAAAGGGGCACGGTCATGCTCAGCACATCCCCATTCGGAATGGATTTCCAGAACTGGTGAAACGTCTGAAGCCAATTTTCGGGCATCAAATCCTCTATGCCCCAGACGGTTGGCTGGATGATGAGGAATCAGTAGACAGCCTCTTTGTCTGGCGAACGCTTGCAGTTCCACCAAATCTTCAATTAGTTCATAGTCACCATCCATGTCTGGATAGAGAATATGATAGTCCCCTTCTTCAGTTCCATGCCGCTCATAACCCAGGATTGTGACGAACTCTCCGGGGCTGTCAAATTGTTTTGCTAACTCGACAACTTCAGGCCAGCGAGAACGAGCAATGTGAAACCCGTTTCGCCACTTATGCGTGATTTTTCCATCATACTCTTCAACATCAGGCCAGTAAGAATGAGGCGTGAATGCATAAAAATCCAAATGATTTCGAGCAATTTCAAAAGAGCGATCCAGAGAGCCCAGTGCATAACCTACCTGGTTGTGGTTATGAAGATCACCAAAAAAATTTCGGTAGTTCAATTCCATCTTCCTGCAATCTAAAGTTGGAAAAGAGGGGTAAAACTAATTTTTATAGAGCGTGATCTACTACGGTAACGTTATCAGAATTTATTCGATACCGAATTGCGAGTAAAAAACTGAATTGTTTTCGCAACTTCTAAAACAGAGCTCGCCAGAAGCGGAGTGAAATACTTGAATTTAATCAGGTAGTGTAGAATTCGTTTTTGATTAAGGGGGTTGAAGGCTTATGTAACCGTAATAAAAGTTGAATGTCGTTCAATTTCTCTTTGGTAGTAGAAATGGAAGACATCAGAAAGAGGACGCTTGTGTCTATCTTTTCAAACGGTTTCCAGAGTGGCCAAGTAATTGAAATTCTTTACAGGATCGCTCGGATTTTTTCGAGAAACTCTTTGTTCGTAGGAAATTTTTTGAGCGTGCTACTGAGCTGTTCCATCGCTTCAACAGGGTTTAATGAAATTAAACTTCGGCGAAGCATTGTGACACCATCCATAACCTCTGGATCGAGGATTTTTTCTTCACGTCGTGTACCCGAAAGTGTAATGTCGATAGCAGGGAATATGCGACGGTCGGAGAGATCCCGACTGAGAACCATCTCCATATTGCCAGTCCCTTTAAATTCCTGGAAAATGACTTCATCCATGCGACTACCGGTGTCAATCAGTGCTGTTCCTAAAACAGTTAGAGAGCCACCTTCATCAAATCGTCGTGCTGTTCCGAACATCTTTTTAGGAATGTCCATCGCTTTGACATCCAGACCACCGCTCATGGTACGGCCCGTATTTCCGACCCATTTATTGAACGCCCGCGCTGTTCGAGTAATACTATCCAGAAGGATGAAAGCATCTTCTCCAGCTTCAGCCAGGCGTTTACCACGCTCAAAAATAAGCTGGCTTGTACGAACATGACTTTCGACGTCTCGGTCCATTGAAGACGAAATGACCTCGCCTCTGATGGAGCGTTCCATCTCGGTGACTTCTTCTGGTCGTTCGTCGATCAATAAGACCATCAAGCGGATTTCAGGATGATTTTTACTGACCGCCTCTGCGATGTCTTGTAACAACATCGTTTTTCCGGTTCGCGGTGGAGCAACAACGAGTGCTCTTTGCCCTTTTCCGATTGGCGTAAGCAGGTCCATGACGCGCATCGTAATTGGCATGGCACCAGTTTCAAGTTTAATTTGCTCGAAGGGGTTGATAGGGGTCAGCTCATCGAAGGGCTTAATTTCCATATACTGTTCAACGGTTCGGCCATCAATTGATTCAATGCATTTGAGACGTGGCCCTTGCCCTCTGGTGCCTGGACCAACTTCTCCTCGAATCAAGATGCCTTCACGCAGATTGTGTTTTTCAATAAGAGAACTGGAAACAAATGCATCTGAGTCTTGTGCTTTGTAGTTTGCCTTCGGGTCTCGAATAAAACCGTAAGCTTTGGGATGCAGTTCAAGAACCCCTTCGATCGTTCCTGAGATGTTTTCATTGGCTGCAGAAGAACTGGATCGAGTACGCCGTGATTGATTTCTTCCACCATTACCGGAACGTGATCGGCCCCCTCTACTGTTGCGACCTCGATTGTTATGCCCCCCTTGACGACCTTGACCCTGGTTACCGTTGCCTTGGCCAGATCCATCTGATTTTCTTCTTCTTCGCCTTCTCCTTCGATTGCCACCTGTCTTTTCAGATTGGTCAGTCTCTGATTTTTCGGAGTTATTATCGCCTATCGATTCAGCAGGTGTGTCTGACATATTTTCTGGTTCTGTTTCGCTCTTGGATGATCGATAGCTTTCGACAATTTCGAAATTATCTTCTGCTTTACGATGGTATTCATCTTGCAGATCATCGGTTTCATTTTGGTGATGAGTGTCTTCTCCCGAGTGCTCTTCTTTTTTTTGTGTCTTTGTTGTTCTTCGACGTTTGGGTTTGTCTGAAGTTTCAGAACTTTTAGCAGCCATACAGAAAACCAAATCATTCTAAAATAGTAACGAAGTAATTAGTGACACAACTACGGCATGAAAGTATTACGAAGCAACCAATGAAAAATCAAACTCAAGTCATTGTCAGTATGGAATCTGCAATGATGCTTGAATGCTTTAGGCATACTTCGGAATTAGCCGTCTCTTAACTCAGCGGAAACCTGACAAAGGCCTTAAAATGAAATTGGCCTCGTCTTGATCTCATGAAGAAAGATTCACGCAGAGGAATAAGTTGCCCGATATTTGGACTCGACCATCGTGGCCTGTTTATTCCTGTAATTAGGACAATCGCTTATGAAATTTCATAGAGATTTAGCCCCGGCATTGAGAACAGTGAGCTTTAAAAAGCGTGTTGACGAATGCCGCTGATTAGGTGATCGTCTTGCCGATATCCTTTCAGGCAAAAAATATTGTTGTCAAAAACAGATACTTTGAAATTCAATCGTTTCAATCAAGTCCCGTCAACCAATACATGGTTGCAAATAAGGAACTTTTAAATGTTTTAATTTAATAAGTGGTTCGGCTTTCCTGATGTTTTAATCATCAGCTCTGATCCAACTCAAATTAATAAATGGGAACAGATAACATTCACTATATTTACTATTTATTTGCACAAAACTTCAAGCCAGCAATATACTATTACGAAGGTGAAGTTAAATTGCAGTATGCAACCTCAACCGGTCACAATTTGTTTAACTTTTGAAATATCCCTTAGCGTATTTACAGAAGAGAAAAACATTTCAAGAATTTCGGGCTCCTGAATGCTCTCAGGAGTGGTGATGTTGAGAAAAAATGCCCCGCTGGAAACGACTCAACTTACTTTAAAAGCCAATTTGGTTACCAGTGATATTAAATACTGGTTAATGAAAATGATCTCAAAAGCGGGTGAGATCCTCATTTGAAAAAACGGCTCACTAGAGATCCTTTATTTTGTAATATTTATCAAAACAATCTCATAGCGTCAATACTAATAATCGCTCAAGCACGTTGTACTTTTATAATAGCTTATATTTATAAGATGTCAATTCACTAAAATGATTCGATCAGATATTTTGTTCAGGCTATGCATTTTACTCTATTATAAAGAATATTTGAATTACTACGGAATTTAGCAATAACTGCGTCAATAAGCTAAATAAAAGGTTAAAAAATGAGTTTCAATTTATGGCTCCAAATCATTAGGAAGGCCAGAGGGAAAAGCACGTTGGATATAATCTTTGATGCGTTCGATACGATTCCCTGGATCAGGATGAGTACTGAATATTTCTGGTTGTCTACCTGCTCCTGCTGAACGCTTTAAAATATCCATCACACCAATCATCGCGTAAGGATCGTAGCCCGACATTACCAGTAATTTGACTCCCCAGCGGTCGGATTCCAGTTCATCACTTCTTCCATATTTCATATTAACTAGAGATCCAACCATTTGAGCCATTCGGGCGCTGTTAATATCACCTCCAGCCACACCAGCGGCACCTGCCAGTCCCTGAGTTAATTCCTGTTTTGCCATTTGCTGGGCTCCATGTCTAGACAGGACGTGTCCAATTTCGTGGCCGAGTACACCTGCCAATTGCCCTTCCGATTCAAGCTGTTGGTAAAGAGCGGCTGTGATAAAAATTTGGCCTCCTGGCAAAGCGAATGCATTAATAACCTGGTCATCATTCAGAAGGTGGAAGTCAAACTGATAAGGATTCTGACGTCCTGCTTTTTGTAGCGATTGATTTAAGTTTTGAAGCAGACGATTCCCAACTCGATCGACGTTCGCTTGTGCCATTTGGTCTGGATGTTCTCCATGGTGTCGACTCATAATCGTGGGTAGCGCCTGCAGACCCAGTGCAATTTCTTGCTGTTCTGTGAGTGCGACGATTTGATTTTCCCCTGTAATTTCATTGATGTCGCTCTTCATCATATAGGAAATGAAAGCAAACAGTGCGATTCCTGCTGCAATCACCAGGCGCATTTTCAACGATGAATTCCTTGAGCCGTGAGTGCTACGGATATATCGTGGCATGATTCTGAAGTCCTTGTGTATCCGAATACTGTTTAGATTAGGTATTACTTCACGCGGAATCGGAGTAATCTTTTAATATTCTAGTCCTGATGGGAACCCGGTCAATCTTCCTTATCAGCTGGAATTTTGTCGAATATTGTAGTTTCTTTTTCTTTGTTAATTAATTGAATCCGTGCTAACAATCATCTGGATAGGAATTGCGAGAAGTCAGATGATCATGCATCATGGTTTAAAGAGTGAATATTCCATTTCCTGCTGATCCCTAATTTATGAGATCTAATGATGAATTTTAGATATGCTTTTTTGTTGATCACGCTATTCCTTTTTCCACAACAAGGATTATGGTCCGCTGAGAAACAATCAGATTCAAAACCGAATATTATTGTGATTTTGTGTGATGATCTCGGTTATGGTGACCTCGCCTGTTATGGGCATCCTCAAATTAAAACACCTCATATAGATCGATTGGCTTCGCAGGGAATGCGATTGACTGACTGCTACGCGAGTGCACCTGTTTGTTCTCCTTCACGTGCCGGGCTACTCACTGGCAGAACTCCTAACCGAGTAGGAGTCTATGATTGGATTCCCGAAGGTCATCCGATGCATTTGAAGCGAGACGAAGTTACTATTGCTCAATTGTTGCAGAAAGCAGATTATGACACAGCACATGTAGGAAAATGGCACTGTAATGGTTTGTTTAATTCTAAAAAGCAACCACAGCCTGGTGATCATGGATTTCAGCACTGGTTTAGTACACAGAATAACGCCCTGCCCACACATCAAAATCCGAATAACTTTGTACGCAATGGTAAACCTCTCGGTGAGATCAAAGGTTTTTCCTGTCAGATAGTGGCAGATGAGGGCATTCGTTGGTTGAAAGAATGGAGGGCCGTTGACAAACCGTTTTTTCTACATGTCTGCTTTCATGAACCGCACGAACGAGTGGCATCTCCACCCGATCTTGTCAAACGGTATCTCGACACGACCTTATATGAAGATCAGGCACAGTATTTTGCGAATGTCGCTAATATGGATGCGGCCGTGGGTAAGTTAATGAAAACCCTGGACGAGTTGAAATTAGCCGAAAATACATTGGTCTTTTTCACTTCTGATAATGGGCCGGAGACTTTAAATCGTTATGGTAAAGGTTCAAGACGATCATGGGGAACTCCTGGGGTACTCCGAGGTATGAAATTGCACATTTATGAAGGTGGAATCCGAGTGCCTGGCATCATTCGGTGGCCAGGGCGCATCGAGGCAGGTCAAGAGAGTAACGTTCCTGTTTCAAGCGTGGACATGCTACCGACGTTCTGCGAAATGGTTAACATCTCACTTCCGAAAAATCGTGAGTTGGATGGAACGAGTTTGCTACCATTGTTTGCTGGGAATAATGACCTGCAAAGATCAACACCTCTGTTTTGGAATTATTATCGAGCCAATAGCACACCTCGCGTTGCGATGCGCGAAGGGGATTGGAAAGTGGTCGCACATTGGAGTGGGCCCGAAGGAATCCGTCGTTTGGGAAATAATGTCAATTCCATTTCTCAAGAGTACATTAAAAACGCGAAGTTGACTAAGTTTGAGCTTTATAACTTGAAAGAAGATATCAGCGAGCAGCACAATCTTGCCTGGCAGGAGCGGGAACGGCTGAATCATCTGAAAAAGAAATTGACTCAGAAATATAAGGAAGTCCAAAAAGAAGGTCCTGTTTGGGATACGAAGTCATACGAGCAAAGCCGTGAAAAATCGCTATTTAAAGATCAGGCGAAATAGTTTGGTATTGATTACAAGCTTATAATGACTGGTTTCAAATTCCTGATAGAGCATTCTGATGTATTTACCTGTTCTCATTGCCTGAGAGGGTTGCTAAAGTAAATACCCAAACCTTTGATTGATTCTCGGTGATAACTCGATTCTCATTATTTAATACATGGAACTAGAATGTACTGTTTCCGCTTTCTCGGTCTATTATGTTTGATTATCGCACTTGCAGTTCCTGTTCAAGTTAATGGGCAAGCCAAACGAAATGTCGGTTTTGAATTAACTGCATTTGCACTTACAAATGCAAAAGTAGTCACTCAGCCTGGAGCTGTATTGGAAAATACGACCATTCTGATTAGAAATGGTTTAATCGAAAAGGTCGGTTCTGATCTTAAGATTCCCTCAGATGCAGAGGTGATTGATTGCCAGGGGATGCACATTTACGCTGGATTCATCGACGCTGCTTCGAGTAGCCTTATCAACAAAGAAGTTAAGCCTCCAAAGCCAAGTGAACGAAAAGTAGACTTCGGACGGCATGCGCTGGCGGCGACACGCCCCGATAATCGCAATTATCTCAGCCCGGATTTTCAAGTGAATCAGGCAGTCACAGA
Source organism: Gimesia aquarii (assembly GCF_007748175.1). Lineage (NCBI taxonomy): Bacteria > Pseudomonadati > Planctomycetota > Planctomycetia > Planctomycetales > Planctomycetaceae > Gimesia > Gimesia aquarii. The sequence goes on along the minus strand of NZ_CP037422.1, from coordinate 3,382,648 downwards.
CAAAAAAAACAGTTTCACGAACTATCAGAAAGCGGGCTTTACTTCAGTTCATATCTTACCTCAGGGGAAAATCGCCAGTGGACACGGGACTCTGGTTTCAACAAGCGAGCACCCCGTGAGAGAATCTACTTTAATCAAATCCACGATGAGTTCTTTCAGATTATACGCTCCAAAAGGTAATGTGTATCCGAAAACCTTAATGGGGGCTGTTGCTCATTTACGACAAACCTTTCTCGATACTCAGCATTACGAACATCATTGGGATTTGTATCAGGATCAGTCTGCTTTCATTAAACGGCCTCCAACAGATCCTACGTATGTGGCTTTACTTGAAGTTCTGCATACGAAGAAAGTTCCTGTGTTTGCAGCAAATTCGCGCGATGAAATATTACGAACGCTCGATTTTTGTGGTGAATTCAAAATCAAACCAGTTATCTGGGGTGGAGCGGAAGCACATCTTTGTCTGGATCGATTAAAAACAGAATCCCAAGGCATTATCTTCCAGTTGAATTATCCAGTAAAACCGAAGGTTGAAGATAAGGCGGAAACGAAAAAACTCACTACAGAGATATCAGAGCCATTACGTGTCCAAAAAGAGAAGCTCCGACTTTGGAAAGAACGGATTCAAGGTCTGACGATGCTGGCTGATAGTGGTTTGCCTGTTTCCGTTTCTTCCGAATCATTAAAGAATCGTGAATCAGATTTGATACCTCAATTACGGACTGCAGTGAAAGAAGGATTGTCTGCAGAAAAGGCGCTCCGGTTTTTGACTCTGGGGGCTGCAAAGATCCTGGAGATAAACCAAAGACTCGGGACGATTGAAAAAGGGAAACTGGCTCACCTGGTAATTATGTCGGGCCCTTGGGAGAAGGATGATACGAAAGTTCGCTATCTGTTCGTTGATGGGGTCAAACTGGATTTTTCAGACAAATCTAAGGTCGACAAGGAAAAATCACCAGGAACGATCTCGCCTGAACAAGAACGGCCTGCGAATATCGATTTGGCGGGAGTCTGGGGAGTGGAAATTCAGTCTGCACAGGGAAAAGTGATCGGACAGCTACAAATTTCTCAAGAAAAAGAGCACTTGCGAGGCACTTTTACTAGTGAAAAAGGTGATGGCAAAGTGACCTCAGGTACGATTGAGAAAAGTCAGTTTCAATTTACTGTAGCGATTGGAGCCGGAGAACACGCGATTGAGCTTCAGTTTAGCGGAGCGCTTGGAAAAGAGACTAAGCCAGAACGTATTTCAGGTAAATTAAAATCGGCCTTTGGTACAGAGACCAGTTGGTCTGCTATCCGTAAAAAAACGAAATCTGAATCCACTTCTAAAAATCCTATTCAATTATCTATTGAAGGTGCAGGCAATGAATTATTAGACGATTTATTTTCTGATGCAATTGTCGCCAAAAAACCAGATCTGAAGGAATCAGAGACAAAACAAATTAATTACCATCAATTCAAAACAGAATTAGAATCCGATCGGGTCAGGCGTGTTCTAAAAACGGACGGGAATCTTGTATTGAAGAATGGCACTGTGATTACAGTCACCGGCAAGATTCTGAAAAACACATCGATTCTGGTTAAGAATGGGAAGATTTCTAATATCGGCAAACAATTGAAATTCCCTGCTAACACGACAGTGATAGATATTACAGGTTTGTATGTCATGCCTGGAATTATCGATACTCATAGCCATATTATGATCACTGACGGGATCAATGAATCATCACAGTCAATTGTACCTGAGGTACGTATTAAGGATGTGGTTAATACGACCGATCCATCAGAATATCGAGCGCTAGCAGGTGGTGTGACCACGGCTCGACTCTTCCATGGCTCGGCTAATGTTATTGGAGGCCAGGATGGCGTTGTCAAATTAAAACATGGGAAACCGGCTCAAGAACATATTCTGCACGATGCACCTCAAGGGGTGAAATTTGCGCTGGGTGAGAATGTCAAATTCCGAACGTCACGGTTTCCTAATACCAGAATGGGAGTCGAAGCCACATTGCAGCGAGCGTTTCTGGAAGCTGTGGATTATCGACGCCAGTGGCAGGAATTTGAGAAGGCTCAAAAATCCGATAGCAAGCAAAAACGGTTACCTCCCCGCCGAGATCTACGATTGGAAGCATTGGCTGATATCGTCAATCATGAAAAATTTATTCATTCACACTGCTATCGGGCAGATGAGATCCTGATGCTGCTCCGAGTTGCTTCTAATCTTGGTATCCGAGTCTGGTCGCTACAACATGTGCTGGAAGGTTATAAGATTGCTCCGGAAATTCTGTCACATGGAGCCAGTTGTAGTACATTCTCGGATTGGTGGGCTTACAAAATTGAAGCGTTTGATGCTGTGCCTCATAATGCAGCGCTACTCAATGAAGCTGGCGTGAATACGGTTGTTAAAAGTGATGATTGGGAATTGATCAGGCATCTTTATCTCGAAGCCGCTAAAACAGTACGCTACGGGAACATGACTTTTAATGACGCTCTTCGAACCATTACGATTAACCCCGCTCGAGAGCTGGGTTTGGATCAGAGAATGGGATCGATTGAAATAGGGAAAGATGCTGACTTTGCTATTTTTAGTGGTCATCCATTGAATGCATTTTCCCGTTGTGAAATGACGATTATCGAAGGGGAGGTTTATTTCGATCGGAAAAAACAACCCACGGCGATGTCCGAGATAGCAGAGCGACGGTCTGCTACTCCTCAAGTTGAAATTGCCTGGCGTAAGGGGGAGCCGCTATCATTGCCGTCAGACGATGTTAAAGAGTTTGCAATTAAGGGGGCAACACTCCACCCGATTGATGGAGCAGATATTTTCGATGGGACTATCATCGTTCGAGGGGAAAAAATCGACTATGTCGGCGCTGCGAAACCGCTTCCGAAAAAGATGAAGGTGATCAACGCGAAGGGGCTACACGTCTATCCGGGATTGATTGACTCTGGTTCTACGTTAGGGCTCACGGAAATTGATAAAGTTCGAGAAACACGAGACTATGCAGAAAGTGGTGATCTACAACCAGATTTGCGAACTGGCGTAGCGATCAATCCCGATTCGGAACTGTTTCCAGTGGCACGCGCTGGTGGGATTACAACAGTTCTAGTATGCCCTCAGAGTGGTTTGATTTCAGGGCAAGCTTCGATCGTTCAGACAGCAGGTTGGACGGCACCGGAGATGGTTATGAATCTTGAAGCGGGCTTACAGATCATTTGGAGTACAAAAAAAGAGCGTCAACAGGAATTGAAAGACTTTATTAGCCAGGCACGGCTTTATCAAAAAATTAAAAGACAGGCTGAAAAGAATGGCTCAAAAGTTCCAGTGACCGATCCTCGTTTTGAAGCATTGATTCCCTATCTTGATAAAAAAAGGCCAGTTTTTATCGAAGCCAATTCACAGAAGGAAATTGCTGGTGCCCTGCTCTTTGCAGAAGAGGAAAAATTAGACATCATCATTACGGGGGGGACTGATGCCTGGAAGCTATCAGATGAATTAAAATCCAGAAACGTGTCGGTGATTGTGGGGCCGGTTATGAAGCGTCCAGCAGAAGGCCATGATCCTTTTGATGCTCCTTATGCCAATCCGGGACATCTCTATGATGCGGGTGTTACATTCTCGATTCGTTCCAATAGCGCCTGGAATTCTCGGAACACGCCATTTGAAGCCGCTATGGCAGTTGCCTATGGTTTACCCGAAGAAGCCGCATTGCGAGCGGTCACTTTATCTGCCGCAGAAATATTGGGGGTAGACAGTCAGATTGGTTCACTCACGGAAGGCAAGTTGGCAAATATGATCATTACAGACGGATCACCTTTGCAGCATACTTCGCATATCAAAGCAGTTTGTGTTGGTGGAAAAATACTACAGCCAGAAAGTAAGCAAACACGATTGTATGAGCGTTATCGTACGCGGTTACAGGCAATCCAAAAACCATCCAGGAATGATCCCACTAAGACGGTGCCCCTGGAGACTCAAAAATCAGAATCCGCAAAGAAGCCAGCGAATACGAAATAAATATTACGTTGACTTAGCGTAGAACTGCCGTTTCAAGCTGTTCGATTTTCAGGACATGCATCGTACGGCTATAGCGATCAGGATTCTTTTTGAATTCATTGCGTGATTCTACATCAACAAATAAATATAAGTTTTGATCGTAATAAGCACCATATTTCAAGTTTCCAGGAATGGCACGATCTTGTTTGTTGAGAATCACAGGATCGCAGCCCAGTAACTGTGGGGCATAACGTCCTGGATCAATTTTAAAAATTTCTAACTCAGTCTGACTTGCCAGATGATAAGTGATTCCCTGGTAAGACCAGTTGAATTCTTCTTTGCCCTTTTCCCATTTTCGGTCGCGTGTCAGAGTGACCGGACTGTATCCATCTAGACCTAACTTTGGAGGTTCAGTGGCAACATAAGTATTTTCTTCTGTTTCAAAAGACTCGGTTGTTTCTTGTTGTTTTAGTTTTTGCATGAGTTCTTGCTTACTTTTTTGAGCCAGATATACTCGCCGATCATTTTCATAACGAGAGGCGCCACGACCTAAGAAGCTTAAATAAGTGTTTTTGGCCTGCATACCTTCTGTACGAGTAATGATCGTGCCAGTGGGGGTTAAAAGGATATCACTGGGAAGTGAACGAACGTTAAAACGCTCAACCAGATGCTGGTTTTGATCACTGTCAATTTTGACGGCAATAAAACGTTTACCAAACTGACTGGTGAGAACCTGAGTGTTTAACACACTCTGATCCATCTGACGGCAAGGTCCGCACCAGGAAGCATGGAAATGTAGTAAAATGGGGAGATCTTTTTGTTTTGACATCTTTTGAGCTATTTTAAAATCATGCAACCACTCACCGGCCAAAGATTGATCGATCGATATAGCAATCAAAGTGACCGTGATTGTTATTATCGATAAATAGTATTTCTTTGAATTCCATTTGGTTGATTGCATGAAAGCACCTCCACAAATCGTTCTGGATATATGAACGGAATGTCGCTCAGTAAAGTGGATAGCAGATTTTTTATTGTTCTGGCATCTTCTTGATTATCGGTTGGACCTGGGGAGGTTATTGTGAAGTATTACACACGAATTGAATGGGATTAAAAGGAAATGAAAAAAACGCAGGGTCATAACGGAGGTGTTTATTTACTAGCAATTAAACTCGAGCCAGTTTGACTAACCGGTATTGTGAAATTAGCAATGAGCGTTTTTGGATTGTTTGGGGAGTGATGGAAGAAATGAGAGAAAACTTTCCAGTAATGAACGGCCACTTTCTGTCAAAATTGACTCGGGGTGAAATTGAACACCAAACAGTGGGGCTGTTTGGTGTTCAATTGCCATCGGAATTCCCTCTTCCGTCCTGGCTGTGATCTCAAGATCAGAAGATAGTGATGCTTCATCAATAATCAAGGAATGGTAACGCGTTGCCTTGAATGGATTAGGCAGGTTGGACAATAAACGGGATTTTTGATGATAGATTAAAGAAGTCCGGCCATGAACAGGTTCCGGTGCTTTGATGATTTTCCCACCAAAGCTGGTAGCGATCGTCTGATGTCCCAGGCAGACTCCCAGAATTGGGATTCGATGAGTAAAGTGTGTAATTAGTTCCTGGCTTACACCAGCCTCATTCGGAGTACAGGGGCCGGGAGAAAGTACAAGTGCGTCAGGTGAGATTTGTTCGGCCTGTGCTAGAGTCATTTGATCATTTCTGATGACTAAGGTCTGTTGCCCTAACTCTTCAAAATAGCAGGCCAGATTGAAGACAAAGCTGTCATAGTTATCAATGATCAGGATCATGGAATTGCTTCTGAAAATTAACGTTATTTTTGTAGTGCGGTAATCATCCCTGCGGCTTTATGCAGGGTTTCTTCATATTCCAGCCTTGGATGACTTTGTGCTATGATTCCCCCTCCCACAGGAAATTGAATCCATCCATTTCTGACAGTAAATGTGCGAATCAGAATATTACTGTCGAATTCTCCATTCAAACCGGCATAGAACAGACTACCACAATAAGGGCCACGGACAGTCGGTTCCAATTCCGCAATGATTTCCATTGATCGTACTTTTGGCGCGCCTGTGATGGAACCGCCGGGAAATGAAGCTGCCAGTAAGTCCCAGACTGTTTTGCCCGGTTTAAGTTGTCCTCGTACTTCTGAGACAAGATGTTGTACGGTTTCGTAGGTTTCAACTTCACACAGATGTGGAACACGAATGGAACCTGGTTTGCAGACACGAGAGAGATCATTGCGGAGTAGGTCAACGATCATTACATTTTCAGCATGATCTTTTTCGCTTTCACGTAGTTCATCACGTGTCAATAAATCTGCTTCCGGCATGAATTTTCTACGACGAGTACCCTTAATGGGGCGCGTTTCCACTTCTTGGTGTGAGACATTCAGGAATCTTTCAGGTGAAGCGCTGACAACCGCCCAGTCATCCCAGCCAAAATAACCTGCAAACGGAGCCGCATTTTTTGAGCGTAAATTCAGATAAAGTTCAGCAGGATGTCCTGTGCTGCGGCTCAGCAGGCGTTGCGAAAAATTTGCCTGAAAAATATCGCCAGCATAGATGTATTCAATGATCTTTTCGATCTGATTTAGAAATTGTGTTTTGCTGAAGTTACTTAGTATCTCTTCGTTTCGTTCAACAGGATAAACAGGAGAAAGTTGATCAAGAGACAGTTTATTTGCATGCAAAAAAGCACTTTGTGAGAGTGCGGCCAATTGGTCCTGTTGATTAAAGTTGGAAGAATCGATTCTGGTTTTAAGTGACTTCAGCCGTTCTGCAGCAAGATTAATATCTTGTGTTTGCAGACTTTGATCGAAACCTTGGACGATGAGCCATGCCCGATGCTGATTATGATCCCAGGCGATCACCCAGTCGTAAAAACCGACAGCCAAGTCCGGGAGTTGAAACTCATCGTGGGAGGCACGGGCGAAGTTCTCCCAGCTTTGTCCCAGTTCGTAGGAAAGTAAGCCTGCAAAGCCTCCTTGGAACGGTGGAAGGCCAGGAATAGATTCCACAAAAATTTTAGTATAAACGTCCCGAAACGATTCAAAAGGATCAGCTGAATAGTGAGTATTTTGGATTTGAATGCGAGTGAGTGGGTTACACATCAAATAGGAGAACTGTCCTTGTGATGAGGTTTGACGTGCACTTTCCAAAAGTAAGAGACTGTCATCACCTGCAAATTCAAGAAAGATCTGTTCTACATCTGGATACGGAGTCAGTTCTTCCACGAGAGGAAGCTGGCTTGCGACTTGCCCTCCCTGCTCTAGGGATTGATGAGAGAAATCCTGAGATATGTTTCCCGACATTATTTTATCATGATTCACAGTGAAAAACGTGATGCGTGCGCGTTAGAGCGAGACGCAATGGAAGGCCCTAGTATAACATGAGCCAGGTGGTTAAGGAATCATTAGCGAGGTCCACATTGTGGCTCTTCGCCCTGTTTTCGTCTGCGTTCATTGGCACTGACTTCCTCTTGTGAGAGAAAACCCCAGTTTAACGGCTGATCTTGTTGATATTGCTTTCCCAACGTTAAAGCAGTTACTGCTTTACACATTTCGTAACCCAGGTAAAACGCATGTGAGGCATCCAACCCTTTGGGATTGGCCTCTGAAAACTGATCAAATAGTTCATAAGGGTCAGTTCCTTTCCAGTATCCGTCACGATTCATGACGTGTAGTTGGTTCTCCTCAGCAAAGATCCGGTAATTCGGGTCACGGATATTTTGGGCAAGATTACTTAATGCATCAGATCCTCTTTCGTTAAGCTTGGCATCTCGCAACATAACAAGCTGGTAATGAATGTGTTTGGGTAAGCTTTTATTTTCGATGGCATATTTGATGAGTCGTCTTGCATAGTCAAATTCTCGGATGGCGCTGCATGCCCAGTTGATCACTTCGGTAGCAAGCACACTATGAATTTGAAGTTCCTGGCAGAGAGCGGCAAGTAGAACATTGATTCCCGCCGTGTCTACTTCCGTCAGTTCAGTTAAATTTCCGATGCCCATCATGATTTCAAAATCAGGAAATTCTTTTCTTGCCCTGTAGTAACGTTCCAGGGATGTTGTGAATCCAAAGCCGATTGGTTCCAGGATTGGATCTATTCGAAAAGGAGTGTCAGATTGAACCAGTTGATCAACGATGGTACAAAGAGAATCGAAATCACTGGGAAGATTCGGGATGGCAACGACTTCAGTTCCCAGTTTTGAAACCCAGTCGAGATTAGTTTGATTACAACTGAGGATGAGTTCGGCTCCATTACCAACAGCCGCTTCTACTTCAGCTCGATCAAAGCTGTCAATGGAGACGCGGTATCCTGAATCAACCAGCATCCGCACGATCTCTCCTGCTCGCTTTGTACTTTCTCCGGGGATACAACCTACATCGATCAGATTGGCTCCGTTTTGGCGGTAATGTTCTGCCTGTTGCAGTATTTCTGCATTCGACATTAACGGGGCATGATTGATTTCGGCTAAGATTTCGATATCGTATTGAGACAGATCTTTTGGTGCCTTCCCCTCTTGTCCAAAATATTCGGGCAGGTCGAAGTGATCCTTGGGGCCCCTTTTGAACGGAATTCCAAAGTGGTCAATGAGAACCTGAAGATCACCTTTACACATACCTGGCAGCATGATCCAGTCGATGCCGTCAGGAACTGTCAGTCTGCGTTTGACCAGAGGAACGTGCATCAAAGCAGCAACCTGAACATTCAACACAATGACTTCAAATTCAAAACCAACCTGGGGGGCAAGTTTTTCCAATACTTCGCGCAGTGAATATTCAGCCAGCTTGCCCGTCACAAACAGGATGCGTTCCTGTTTCATAGTTGGTCTCTCTTGTAGTCTTATAACTGTTTATCTTTTAGCGAACCCAGTTTTTTGGAAAACCATCAAGGGCTGCTGCATCGTCTGGTAACCAGGTCACTGTCTCCTCAATTTTTTTCGCCAATTCCGTGTCTTTGGTTGTGATTGCTTTCACACGGTGTGTTTGTAGTTTGACGGTTACGGCAGCATAGCCAACACTTAAGTCTGGATGATGCCACCCCGCTTCTGCCAGATAACCTATGGTATTCACCAGCATGAGTGTATGAGCCCAACCGGGAGTTGAATACTTTCGTCTAATCCAACCATCTCGGAGTTCCCATTCGGAATGAGTGTTCAAAAACTCTTGTATCTGTTCTTCTGATAAAATCTGATCTTCTGTCATGCTTACCTCAATGATTCTGCTTGAATTGATGGGGACAATATCGAAGCACCATGTCACTTTTAGTCCGATAGTAACTATAGCGAAACTTTAATGCACTCCCAGGAGTAAATTCTATGGGTAGAGCGGGTTTCAATTTCATAACATTCTTAAGTATCGATGTGAGTTTGAAAAGTCCTAAAACGATGCTCCACAAGACTTAAATACAAGAACTGACTACCTTTTGAGCCGATAGTAGAGTAAAATAGTATTGATGGAGGTTTTGTCATTTTCAAATTGATTTAGGTGTTAGACCTTCTCCCACCCCTTGTTCCCACCACATATGTCATCTAACCGAGAAAGAACTGGAAAATGAAGCGGTCTTTGATTCTGTTTCATCCTTTGTCGTCATCTCACGTGGTCAAAACTGTTTGTCATTTGATCATCTTTGTGCTATTGGCGTTTCCAGCGATGTCTTTACTCGAAGCAGCCAATAAAATTCCTGCTGATCAAATTGAGTTTTTCGAAAAAGAAATTCGCCCTGTTTTAGTAAAACGCTGTTATGCTTGTCATGGCCCTAAAAAGCAGGAAGCCAGCTTACGCCTGGATTCCCATGCCTGGATGATGAAAGGCAGTGATAGCGGTAAAGCCGTGATTCCAGGAGACCCACTCAAAAGTAGAATTATCCAGGTAATCCAATATCATGATGATGACAGCCAGATGCCTCCTGAAGGGAAAATGCCTGCTCGAGAAATAGCCGCTTTGACTCGTTGGGTCAAAATGGGAACACCTTGGCCATTTTCTGATAAAGATCCCAAAGCGGTTCCTGCGAATGGGACTTATGATTTTGCGACATTGTCCAAAAGTCATTGGGCGTTTCGTCCTGTGAGAAACCCTGAATTACCCAAAGTGAAGAATCAAGAAAGGGTTTCTTCTCCAGTAGACCTTTTTGTGATTTCACGTTTGGAAGAAAAAGGTCTATCGCTTTCCCCGCGCCTTGATCGAAGGAAATTGATTCGAAGAGCATCGGTTGATTTAACAGGCTTACCTCCTACATTTCAAGAAGTAGAAGCTTTTGTGAATGATCAATCACCAGACGCTTATGAAAGGCTGATTGATCGCCTGTTGGCCTCACCACGCTATGGAGAACGTTGGGGGAGACATTGGCTAGATGTTGCTCGTTATGCGGATACCAAGGGCTATGTGTTTACATCAGAACGTCGTTATCCCTATTCCTATACTTATCGTGATTATATTATTCGCGCTTTCAATGAAGATCTCCCTTATGATCGTTTCATTCAAGAGCAATTAGCGGCAGATCAGCTGGATCGTAAAGGAGATGATCGTTCACTGGCTGCACTCGGTTTTCTGACCGTGGGTCGTCGTTATCGAGGGAATATACATGATATCATTGATGACCGTATTGATTTGGTTTCGCGAGGTTTATTAGGGTTGACTGCCTCTTGTGCTCGCTGTCACGATCATAAATTTGACCCTGTTCCGATCAAAGATTATTACTCATTGTATGGAGTTTTCTTTAGTAGCTATGAGCCGGAAGAAAAAGATTTACCACTAATCGGAAAACCAAAGTCCGAAAAAGCATACAAAAAATATCAGGCGGAACGAGCAAAACGCCAGAAAAAATTAGATGATTTCATACATGAAGAATCGGAAAAATTCAGAGCGAAAGCACGTTTGACAGTAGCAGATGTGTTACAGGCGATTGTCGAAAAAGAAAAACTGTCGAACGAAAAGCCACAATATGAGAAAGAGACACCTCACAGAGGATACGTGGCTCTCTGGCAAGCTTTTCTGAAACGTAAAGCAAAATCATATCGCGCTGTCTTTGCACCTTGGATGGCATTCGTTTCAGTCAAAAAAGAAAATTATCCAGCCGGTGCCTCTGAAGTCATCCAAAAATTAGCTAGTCAGGAAGGGGAAACGCTGCCAGAAAAAAGATTCAACCGTTTGATTCTACATGCATTGAAAAACAACCCACCACAATCAATTTATGATGTGTGCCGAATTTACGGTAAGGTTTTTAAAGAGGTGGAATTAGAGTGGCTGAAGACGATCGATACAGCCAAAAAAGCGAAAGCGAAATTACCTGATAAACTTGCTGACAAAGATGCAGAAGAAATTCGTCAAATTTTATATCACCCGGAATCACCGACTGCAGTGAGTGACAATCTTGTTCAGGCAGGGTTCAATCGGGCTCAGAGAAATAAAGTTCGCCAATTTCAGAAGAACATACAGACGTTAGATGTAACATCCCCGGGCGCACCTCCACGAGCGATGGTGGTTTATGACAAGGACAAGCCGGTCACTTCGCATGTCCATTTACGAGGGAATCCCGGTCGACGTGGTGAAAAAACGCCGCGTCAATTTTTCAGGATTTTGGCTGGAGAAGATCGAAAACCATTTCAGAAAGGAAGTGGTCGTCTGGAATTATCAGAGGCGATTGCCTCTCGGGATAATCCATTAACGGCCCGAGTTTTTGTTAATCGGGTTTGGATGCATCATTTTGGTCAGGGAATCGTGAGAACTCCCAGCAATTTCGGTGTCAGAAGTGATCCACCCACTCATCCAGAATTATTAGATTATCTTGCCTATCGGTTTATGGAAGAAGGCTGGTCTATCAAGTCGCTTCACAAGACAATTATGATGTCAGCAACATATCAACAGGGCTCACAGGAAAACCGACGGGCAAACTTGATTGATGCCGATAATCGTTTACTTTGGAAACGACCTCCACAGCGACTCGACTTTGAAGCGATGCGAGATTCACTTTTATTAGTCTCAGGACAACTCTCTGAGGAACGGGGAGGCAAAAGTTACCTGATCGACCGGATTCCCACTCACCCACGACGTACCGTTTACAGTTTTGTGGATCGTAATAACCTACCAAATATCTTTCGTACATTTGATTTTGCTAATGTGGAATCAAGTACCGCCCAACGGCCCTTTACAACAGTTCCCCAGCAAGCTTTGTTTGCATTGAATAGTCCTTTGGTGATTGAGCAGTCCAGTTTGTTAGTCAAAGATTTAGATCTGGAAAAAATGACTGCTGACAAGGGGATTGATGCTGCGATTAATACTCTCTATCAGCGTGTCTTATCGCGAAAACCATCAAGTGAGGAAATTGATCTCGGTAAGGCATTCTTAAAACATCATCGAGATCAGATTAAGACACCCGCTCGAATGAGTGGATGGGAAAAGTACGCTCAAGTGCTTTGTACTTCCAATGAATTCATGTTTGTAGACTAATGTGAAAAATATCAATGATAGTAGGAGCCTGTTCTGATGGCTGAGGCGATTCGACATTTTAATTGCGATCCAATTATCACGCGGCGGCAAATGTTGCAGCGCTGTGGTACTGGATTTGGATCAATGGGACTGGCCTCGTTAATGGCTTCACAGGGTTTGTTGAAGGAAACGAATGCGGCACCAGCCCACCAGTCACCGATGGCTCCCAAAAAATCGCATTTTCCTGCAAAAGCAAAACATATTATTCACATTTTTTTGAATGGTGGTGCTTCCCAGGTCGATACATTCGATCCGAAACCAGCGTTAGCAAAATATGCAGGCAAGATGCTGCCGAGTAAAAATCTCCGTACCGAGCGAAAAACTGGTGCCGCCCTGCCTTCTCCCTTTAAGTTTAAAAAGTATGGAGAGAGTGGCCTGGAGGTGAGCGAGCTTTTTTCGGAGTTGGGAGAATGCGTGGATGATATCGCATTTGTGCGATCGATGTACACAAATGTGCCTAATCACGAACCTTCGTTGATGATGATGAATTGTGGAGATCTCATTCAGCCACGTCCAAGTATGGGGGCCTGGGTTACTTATGGTTTGGGAACAGAAAACCAGAATCTTCCCGGGTTTGTCGTGATGTGTCCTGGTGGCTATCCCATTACGGAGTCTGCTAACTGGCGATCCGCATTTTTGCCCGGTGCCTATCAAGGTACCCATATCGACACAAAACATACTGATATCGAAAAGCTGATTTCGAATATTAAAAACAAAAAGCTTTCACTGCCAGAACAGCGCCTGCAGCTTGACTTGCTGCAGGCCTTAAACCGGAAGCATCAGTCAGTACGAGCTCAGGAATCCGCATTGGAATCCCGGATTCAATCATTCGAGTTAGCTTATCGTATGCAGATGCAGGCCTCTGATGTTTTTGATATTAAACAGGAACCCAAACATATCCATGAGATGTATGGTTCTGGAGTTCATGCAAGACAGCTGATGATTGCACGCAGGTTAGTAGAACGAGGCGTGCGCTATGTCCAACTCTGGCATGGAGCAGGTCAACCTTGGGACAATCATGATGAAATTGAAAAAGGCCATCGGAATTTAGCGAATCAATGTGCCCGTCCGATTGCGGCTTTATTGAAAGACCTGAAACAGAGAGGGCTTTTACAAGATACGATCGTCATGTGTGGTGGAGAATTTGGAAGAACCCCTGTTGTGGAGTTACCGACTCCTGGCGCGAATGCGGGCAAGATGAATGGACGCGACCACAATAATCATGGTTTTACTGTGTGGTTGGCTGGGGGAGGTGTTAAAGGTGGTCAGGCTTATGGTGCCACTGATGAGTTTGGTTTCGCTGCAGTTGAAAACAAAGTTCACGTCCATGACTTGCAGGCTACAGTACTCAAGTTACTCGGTTTTGATCACGAACGCTTGACCTATCGTTTTGCAGGTAGAGACTTTCGCTTGACTGATGTTCATGGGAAAGTCGTTGATGAGCTTATCGCCTAATTGAACGGCTGAATCATATTATTTTCCAACTAAGCCGTTTCTTTGTGCTTATACACATAGAAATCCGCAGCTTTGAGTGATTTATCACATAGCAGAGCTTGACCTTATCTAAAAAATAAGGAAGCATTGTTAATGCACATTGGTATCTTGCAGATGCTATTTTCATTTTAAAGATTGATTGTGCGTTCAAGGCGATTTAAGGGGGAATTTGTGGCCGGTGATAACGAACGTATTAAATTGACTCTTGATTTACTTGGTAGCGGACTTTTTCCCATCATAGAGCAGGAAATGAAGGCCGTTTATCAAGATGACTGGATTGATCGCGCTAAAGAGAGTTTTCGGAATTCTCCAATTACATCTCAACCATCGGGTGATGCCATTCGTTGGGATGCCCATTCAACTCTCTTGATCTTGTGGGACCATTGGAATAGTGTCTTTCGCAATCGCTTAACTCCACTGGAGAGAAGTTATGTTGGTGAACTTAGAGAATATCGAAATCGCTGGGCGCATCAAAGCCAGATAAAAACGCAAGATACTCTGCGGATTCTCGATACCGCTTCCCGGTTATTATCAGCCGTAGGAGCCACTGATGAAGCAAAACAGCTAAAAAGCGAACGCGATAAATTGTTGGGTCAGATTTTGCAGCAGCAAGGCAAAAATATCTATGACTCCAGTGACCACCAACGCGATCGCGTGCGGGATGCGATCATTTTTTTAATTTGTGCTCTTGCCACTATTTTTGTCATTATCAATTCTTATGGTACTGAAGCGCCCGCAATATTTTTTGCTGGTTTTGTCGGGGTCGTCTTCGCTTTTTTAGCATATCAACGGTGGGTGACTCCTGATCGCCCCACGCATGGTGCGCATGAATGTACCAACTGTGGGAAAGTCATCTACGGTGAGTCATGCCCTTATTGTAACGAGAACAATCTCGCCTGACTCAAATATTAGTCGAGCCATTCATCTTCCGGGTCAAATTTGGGGAAGACGATATTGATGATTTTCATCGTTCCAATAGCCCGATGACGCACTCCCGGTGGTATGACGATTGACATACCGGCCTTGACTGAAATCAGTTCATCGTCCAATTGCATCTGGGCATCTTCGCCACATTCAAGGAAGTAATAGGTTTCTGTTAGCTTTCGATGATAATGCAGTTCCGCAGTCTCGGATATTTCTGTCACATGTAAGGTACCAGGAAACTCAGGTACATCAGCAAAAGCGCGTCGTGCAGTACCACAGGGGCATGAAGTGCCTTCTATTTGAGAAAAATCAGCGAGATGATAATTTTTCTGTGTCGATTCTGTCATCGAATTAATCCCGATGGGGTGTATTGTATGATTCTTTTAAGGGGAGAATATGTTTCAGACATTCTTCAAGTATCATTATAGCGAATGATTCATCAAAGAAAACATTCACTCGGATTTATTGATTTCATCCAGTAAGACTCTTAAAAAAGGCTCGACATCCGTCACCAGGCCAATGGTCTGAAAAGTTCCTCGATCGGCCAGTTTTGTGACAGTGGCCGGATTGATATCAACACAAACTACTTTCACACTGGCGGGTAATAGATTACCAACAGCGATGGAATGGAGTGTTGTGGCAATCATCAAACAGAACGAGACCCCCTGCACCAACTCGCGCATTTTGCGTTGCGCTTCTACGGAGTCAGTAATTACATCCGGTAAAGGTCCATCATCGCGAATGCTACCTGCCAACAGGAAGGTCACATCATTTTTGACACACTCATACATAATTCCTGAATTCAATACGCCTTTGTCGACTGCATTTTTAATGCTACCCAAACGGCGTATACGGTTAATGGACCGTAAATGGTGCTCATGTCCTTCTTCGGTTGAACTTCCATGTTCTATTGAAATACCGAGACTGGTTCCGTAAAAGGACTCTTCGATATCATGCGTGGCAAGGGCATTTCCAGCAAACAGTAAATTGACGTAGCCCTCACTGATCAGTTGACTGAAGTAGTCTCTGCTCCCGGTATGAACGACTGCGGGACCTGCAACAATCAGGATCTTTCCCTCACCTTCTCTGGCACGCCGCATTTCCGAGGCGATCTCCCTAACGGTAACCCCTTTAGGTTTTTCGCTTGAAACTGTACTATGCATGAAAGAAAAGCCAGAGGTTTGCGGTGAGCTTCGTGCTGTGGGAAGAATTCTGATTCCCTGATAACCTGTGACGACCAGTTGGCCTTTTTGGACATCAGACATAGGCAGGCAATGCGCCGTTTGTCGATCGGGACTGACGATAATGCCACAGTCCATTTCCTGCAAATCAACAGAGGTCCAGTTTCCGTCAATGCGAATTTCTGTTTTCTGATTTGTAGTGCAATAGAATCCTTCCGGGAAGGCACCATCCATATCGGCGGGTTCTAAAATACAGTCATGTTTCTGTACAGGAACTGCTCCGTGTTGTGCGATTTGGGTTAATATCTTCTGCAAAGTCTCTTCGTCTTTTGCCGAAACCTTTACCTGGGCGTGGCTACTGTCTGTTCGTAACTGACCGATTGAAATGTCATTGATGGAAAAATCGCCTCCCAAAACTGTAATTTCATCAAGAATCTTCGGCAGTAATAAACTGTCAATAATATGCCCTTGTATTTCGATTTCTTCGCTGATCGCGTCTGCAGCAGCAGATTGATAATCTGGCTTATGATCAGGTGAATGGTTCATAGGTTGTCCATCCTTGCTGGGGTGACCAATTGAAATGAAAGAGTTAAGTCAGGTCTTGAAAACGAGACATGGTTTCTTGCCTTAATATTTTACAATTTATTGATCAAAATAGTACTCTGAAAATAATGTTTGCTGCCATCCCTATCATATTATTTACTTACTTTTTATATTTTGCAGACGCATAAGAAACGACAACTTTGAAATGAAACAGGAGCAGGAGTTTGCAATTATTGCCATTGGCTGTTGAACCAATTGAGTTTTTAAGATTAATAATCGGCTTAGACGCACCTGCTTCCATTCTGATCAGCCTGTTATTTATCGCATTGGGCATGCTCAGCATTACAAAGGGAGGTGATCTCTTTACTGATAGTGCAGTTGAGATTGCCAGATTGACTCGCGTACCTCCCGTCATTATTGGTGCGACCATTGTTAGCATGTCAACTACATTTCCCGAATTAATGGTCTCAGTTACCAGTACTCTATCCGGAAAAGGAGATCTGGCAGTTGGTAATGCTTTGGGATCCTGTTTATGTAATATCGGTTTGATAATTGGTTCTTGTGCACTCCTGAATGGATTTCTGGCGAGGAAACGAAATACGGAGAGTGGGATTCCCGTTTCCCGCTTCACGATTGTCGGACCGGGATCCTTCATGCTGTTCTCAGGAGTGATTGTCTGGCTGTTTAGTCTCTTTTCAACCGGAGACGCTGTTACTCAAAACGGAGTACCTGCAGAATTTGCCATAGCGCGCTGGCAGGCAGCACTTCTACTCTGTGTCCTGGCAGCTTATATTCTGTTTACTCTGAGAGTTGCCTTGAGCTCACGCCATGATTTTGGTGAAGATCAGGAAAAACCACCACAAGTTGAAAACGTAATAACTTATTATTTCAAGTTAGTATCTGCATTTTTCTGTGGTGCCTGTCTGGTCATTTTGGGGAGCAAACTATTGGTAACCAATGCGGTACAAGTGGCGCGGTATTTCGAAGTTTCTGAGCTACTCATTGGATTGACAATCCTTGCTGTGGGGACTTCTTTGCCAGAATACACGATCTCAGTTCTTTCCATTATTAAAGGGCATGGTGCATTAGGTACAGGAAATATTATTGGGGCCAATGTCCTGAATATAACGATGGTGATCGCCACATGTGCGTTAATTCAGCCTTTGCCGATTCCAAAACAGACCGTATTGCTGGATGGGCCTGTCGTCATTTTATTAATTCTGGCGATGTTGGGACTTTCTTGGCGACGAAAACAGATCTCTCCTTTAAGTGGTTTGATCTTATTGACAATATATGTGTGTTATCTAGTCGTTGCCACGCTTTGGTTTGGACATTAGTCTTTCTATTCAAAGTAAAGGCTTGATTCAAAGACCAATTTAAGAATATCATAGCCAGGTCCGAATCGTTTCTTTGGGATCAATGACTTAGTCGTCAGGTTAGGTTGTTTCTCTCGCTGAATATCACTTTCTTTTGTATTGTTCCAGAATTCAGTAATGCTTCCAATATGGTCAGAATTGGAATAATAGGACTTGGTCCATATTGGGAACAGCGCTATGAGCCTGTACTGCGGATGATGGATCAGAGAATCCAAATCAAGGCGGTATTTGATCCGGTTCGCAGTCGCGCGGAACAAGTTGCTGAGCATTGGAATGCAGCTGTTGTTTCAGGAATTGGTTCTCTTGTCTCGCGATATCCATTGGATGCATTTCTGTTGCTACACTCAGATTGGATGGATCATTATCCGCTCAAAATACTTAGTCAGCAGCACCGCCCCGTTTATATTGCGGGCAGTTTAGGTGAAGAACTTGAATTATTGGAATTGATTCACGCCAGAGCAACGGAACAGCTAGTGACTTTGATGCCTGAATTCAGCCGGCGCTATTCACAGGCAACGAGTCGTTTTTTTGAATTAGCAGTGACTCGTTTAGGAAATCCGAATTCAATTCAAATCGAGACCTGTTGTCCTGGTGTAGACCAGGAAGTCGAAATTCCTGGGCAGAAAAATGAGACCGATTTTCTGGTCGGATTATTTGACTGGTGTTGTTATGTCATGCGTACGAAACCAGTTCAAGTTCATACTACTTTTCATTCCGATTCGAGTGATCTGTCAGAGGATTATCGACAAATTAAGGTTGATTTTTTGCCGGACCCCGTATCAACTTCCGAACGTTTCGCAGTGATAAAAATAAAATCGGAACAACGAGAGTCAGAATCTTTCTTTCCCAGGCATCAGATTGCATGTCGAAATGGAAAGGCTGAGTTTCATTCTCCTGACGAGATTCATTGGGAAGATGAATCCTCCTCAATTACCGAGTCGCTGAAAAGCGATCGTCGAGAATTAGAAGTGATGTTGGACCATTTTTGCCGCCGTGTTATTGGCGGTATTATACCGGTAGCCAATATCAACGATGTTTGCCAGGCAATTCAACTTGTTAAGCTTTCACGTAAAAGCTTAAAAGAGGGAGTACCGCTTAAATTTGAAACTGCTAGTGAGCGAGACTAAATGGCAGATCCATTTCATTCATCGGCAAGAATATGGCAAATTAAAACTTTTATTTGTCAGATTCAAAAGAAGAGCTTCTATTTTGAGCGTTGTGCATGTGGGTGAGATTTTTCGTAAGTTTCGCGTAATCGTTTCGTACTTACGTGTGTATAGATTTGTGTGGTCGTTAAGCTTTTATGTCCCAATAACTCTTGTACGCTTCGTAGGTCTGCACCACCATCCAGCAGATGTGTTGCAAAACTGTGTCTTAATGTATGTGGGCTCGTTTTTTTGTCCAGTCCAGTCTGGAGCAGATATTTTTCCAACATGCGCCCCACACTGCGTGTCGTAAGACGAGTTTTAAGGCGATTCAGAAAAAGTGCATCAGCATCCGGGTGTGCCCCCGGTTTCGCTTCCCTTTCTGCTAACCAACGTTTTAATGCTTTGTCGGCAAAACTGCCAATTGGAGCAATACGCTCTTTTCGCCCCTTACCCAGAACACGAATCACATTGGATTGTTGGTCCCAGTCACTGATATTGAGACTTACCAATTCGGAAACACGCAAGCCTGCAGAATAGAGAGTTTCAAAAATGGCGCGGTCTCGGAGACCCATTTTGTTATTAGCCGGAGGAGCTTCCAACAAAGATGCAATCTGGTCTGTTGTCAAGAAATGGGGTAATTTTCTTCCGGTACGCGGAGTTCGCAATGGTTTGGCCGGATTTGTTTTTGTATAACCCTCGCGGCAGCAATACCGAAAAAAACTTCGGAGGCATGCTAAGCGCCTGGCAATCGTGGTTCGTTCATATTGACACTCATGCAAATAAGCGACAAAGCGTCGCAGTTCACTGATTCCAATGCGATCCGGAGTTAATAGCACTCCTTCATATTCAGTAAGGTACTCGACAAGACTATCCAAATCTTCGGAATACGATTTGAGTGTTAAGTCAGATGCGTTACGTTCAATTTGTAAATATCGCAGGAAGCTGTCAATTGCATCATGCAGTTCAATTGACCTGATAGATTGCGAAGAGATCATAAGAGTTAAAAAATCGATTCTTTATTGATGAGCTTCGTTTAGGGCGACAGGCTTCTTTGCGTTAGAATGCGATGATCGAGTTTCAGGCTGTTTTTCGTAAACGTCCTGATTGTTCTTCCAACTCTGCTTCCCGTCTTAATTTTCTTACTTTTTGACTCATAACAGCAGCATCATACCAGGTGAAACTTAATTCCTTGTCAGCTGCATATTGTCCCAGTGTTTGTAACATCTGGGAAGAGCTGGCATCGTCATATAGAAACACATAGCGTTCTGAATCTTTGACTAATGCGACGACATTCATTTGTTGTTTCACGATAGCAATCCTTTGTTTTACATCAGAGCACTAGAGTCATAGACTGGATTGAGTGGGAGTGCTCGTTTAACCGCAATAGTTAATATCGGCTATCGAGCGGTGGGATTATCGGTATTTTCTTACTTTGAAGATGATCTGATGCTTAGCTTGACCACCATGAAGCGTTAACATCTCTAAAATCATTAAATGTGATGTAAACCGAATAAAGTCCTCACTTCGATGTAAATACGCTTCCCAACCACCGCTACGGCGATCTCCGCTGACTTCCAGATAGTCTCGTAAATGAGCGACTAAAGCTGCGTCAGATCCATCAAAGAGTCTTGTGTAAGACATAAAAGGTTGGCGTGGGTCGAACCCAGCCTCTTCCGAGGATTTTTCTGGCGGGCAGTATTCCTCTAATTGGTTCACATCCGAAGAATCTTTCTGTATTACATGTCCGTTTGGGGGGATTGGTGGTTTAGGGGCAATAACCGGTCGTTGTTTTGATTTTGTTTTGTCTAGAGTATTCATGGGAACTTGAATGATGGAACCAGCTGTTTGAGCTCCCTGATTGGCCTGAGCATAAGCCTGAATCACTCTCGTTTTTGAATTGTGGTAATCCCATGGATCAACGGATTCAGAGGACTGTCCTCGGAAGACGGTTTCTAATGCTGGTGGAGCCAGGTTCTGTTCAGGTGGGCAGCCATCGGGGCAAGGTAGCTTCTGCATTTTTCGCTGTATTTTTTTATCCTGTTTGACTGCTTTACGTTCCATGTGAGAGGCTTGTCTTTCCTCTCGTTTCATTACATGTTTAGCTTTTCTAGTCTCTTTCGCCATAAGTCGATCTAAATAAAACAGTTCATTTAAGGTTGATTTCTTGGCATGACGCTCTTCAACGAGTAAAGGAAATCCAGGTATAAATTCCTGAGCATGAGGTGAGTACCATGAAACCTGCATGCCAATTCGTGGTGGATAGTAGGGTGAGTAATCGGTGACTGCACCAATCACAACTGCGTCAACATTAAGAACTTGAGCCAGTTTGAGAACATCATCCGGATTATTCATTTGTAGTCGGTGTTCCACCATCGCCACCTCGGCAACGCCCAATGGTAACACTTGAAATCCGGGCACTTTTTGTAATTCGGAATAATAAGCGAGTGCAAAACGTCTTCCATCTACATCTGGTTCCTGACTGAGATTAAAAAATGGGACGATTGCGACTGTTTTTAGCTTAGGATTGGGATTGGTGACAGAGGTCTGCATGATGACACACCCCGTCATATTGGATAGACAAATTAACAATATAAAAATACGAGTCAGCACCAGACGGTTCCCATAGGATGAAGCCAGAAAGAATCGATATCGTCCTTATCGGCATAATCGATAGAGAAACTTCAATGAGAAATGTTTAGGTATTTCGCCTATTTTCACTTTTGAGGTAAATCAAGTATATTTAGCAACACAGAGATCGTTGATTTGATAACTGACACTATTTTCCTCCCAGAAATTGCCTGATAATATGTAGTTGAAAACTTAAATTACGTTTTTTATGTTCAAAGTACTAATGAAACCGTCTTTGCCTCCACAACCTGATCCGCGACCACCTGTCTGCTATGGTTCAATGCAATTGGAATCGCGTTATTTGCTATCCCCTCTGGCAGGCTATACAAATTTACCTTTCCGGCGCATTGTTCGCGAATTGGGAGGCGTTGGTTTAGCAACAACAGATCTTGTCAATGCCCGCGGGTTACTGGAAGGAAGTGCCAAGACACTTCAGCTCATTCAAACGTGCCCTGAAGACACTCCTTTTGCTGTGCAGATCTTTGGCAATGAACCAATACAGATGCGCGACGCCGCTCAATTGCTGGAAGAACGAGGCGTAGATTCGATTGATATTAATATGGGGTGCCCTGTCAATCGAATTGTCAAAGGAGGAGCTGGTGCCAGCATGATGTGTCGTCCAGATGAGACGGTAGCGTTAGTGAAGTCGGTAGTTGAAGCGGTGAAAATTCCTGTGACTGTCAAGATGCGCCTGGGCTGGGACGACAGAAATTTGACTGCGCCCTTCTTTGCCAGAGAGTTTGAACAAGTAGGGGTTGTTGCAGTTGCCATCCATGGTCGAACGCGCGAGCAAGGTTTTCGTGGTTCAGTGAATCACGAAGGGATTCGACAAGTTGTGGAAGCTGTTGAATCGATTCCCGTAATTGGTAATGGAGACGTTACGAGCATTGCTGATGCAGATTATATGTTAAAAACGACTGGTTGTGCAGGTGTTTCGATTGGTCGAGGTGCACTCGCGAATCCATGGATTTTTCGTCAACTGTGCCAATGGGAGAAAACGGGAGAGTGTGCTCCTCCAGGTAATTTTAATGAACGACTGGAACTGTTATTACGACAGTTTCATTATTTGCTGGAGATGACGACAGAGGAACGGGCTCTTCCGATGTTTCGCAAAATGGGACACTGGTATTTAAAGTCGATGCGAGTGAAACCAGCATTACGCCATGAATTTCAGTGTGCACAGAATTTGAATGCTTTTAATGTCGCGATAAAAAAAATTGCTGCAAAAGGTCCGGTGTCTGGTTCCCGAGATGGAACTCTACCAGAGATGCATATCCCCGTTCCCGGTGGACCTGTTGAACGTTGGTAAGATGTGACTTTGTCCTTAAGTGTCTGTGTCGATTTCTTCTACAAGAGAATGGTCTACTTCGATACGAAGTTTACTGATTTTTCGCTCATCAGACTCTAGTACATCGATACGTAATTGTTGCCAGGTAAGAGACTCGCCCGCTTGAGGAACTTTGCCGACATGAGTAATCACAAATCCTCCAATTGTGTCAAAGTCTTTTTCCTCAGGCAGATTATAGCTAAATTGCTCATTTAAATCATCGATATGGACACGAGCATCAACTTCAATGACGTCATTTCCAAGATCGAAAATCATCTGCTCTTCTTCTTCATCAAACTCATCAACAATATCGCCGACAATTTCTTCAAGAACGTCTTCCATTGTGACCAAGCCTGCAACACCCCCATATTCGTCAATGACGATTGCCATATGCACATGCTCTTTTTGCATTGTTTGTAACAGGGAATCTATACCCGTTGTTTCTGGAATATAAAATGGCTGGAACATGAGATTTTGAATGGTAAGTTCATCAGGTGAATTAGATTGTTGGTTATCATTCGAGTATTGTTTTAGTAGTTCTCTCGCATATAGAATACCTACAATGTCGTCAGTTGATTCGCCAATGACCGGTATCCGTGAATGGCCTGCATCAATAAACTTTAACAAAGCTTCATCAAGAGTTGCATTGACGGAGATATACTCCATATCCATTCGCTGCGTCATAATGGCTGCCACATCTTCGTCTTGTAATTCCATGACGCGTTGAATCATTTTACCGGCACCTGTTTCCAGAATTCCTCCACGTTCTCCTTCTTCGACAACCGTCAGAATTTCTTCACTAATATTGGCTTCTCGACCATTTTTTGCTTCTTCTTTACCAGCCAATCGATGTGAAAGTTCATCAATCTTCCAGGATGCCCAAATCAGAGGCGTAAGGAAAAAGGGTAACCAGCGAATGATCGGCCAAAATATTTGCAGGAATCGTTCTCCCGTAATTCGTGCGAGTGTCCAGGGAATTGTCATTAATAGTAATGCCCCTATTACTAATTCCAGGATCATTTGAATGACAAATAGAATACCTGCTGGAATGGAACTGAATTCATTCGGTATTTCAATATAGTATCTGGTGAGAATCACTGAGATGAATATAATGCCGGCGAGATAAGAGAAATCAGCGGCTAGCAGGATAGTCGGATGGGATCTCAGAATTTCGCTGAATCGACTCGGCACATTTGCTTCTTCACAGAGTGCCTCTAATCGGCTTCGCGAAAAATCTCTAAGTGAGAAAACTAACAAACCCGAGAACAGTGTGAATAAAATTAAAGCCGTAAAAATCAGGGAGATCATAAATTGAGCAAATAGTCAAAATTTAAGGAACAAAAATGAGTGATAATGAAAAAATTAGCATTTCTCACTCTTCCCGTCGAGGTATTGTAAGTCCCCAGTGATTTAAAATCTGTTGTTCTTTCGTTCGCATTAGCAGGATTTCTTCGTCTGATAAGTCATCATAACCACATAAATGGAGCAAGCCATGAATAATATAAAGTAATAGTTCATGATCGGCAGACCAATCATAAACTTCTGACATCGAAACAGCCATTTCCGCCGAGACAATAATCTCTCCTTCAATCGTCTTTCCAGCGCCTCGTAAGTCAGCCTCTTGTTTACTGGGATCGATTTGGCATTCTAATAAAAAACTCAAGACATCTGTGTCATAATCGTGTTCCAGATAGTTTTGATTCAACTCACGGATCATAGGGTTGTCGACGATTGCAAGACTGATATCAGCAAAAGTTACTTTTTCCGATTTGAGAAGATAACTGGAAACTTCCTGGATAAGTGCTTCATCAACTGCTAGTTGAGTTTGTGAATTTTTGATTCTGATTTGAAACAAGTCTGGTGTATTCATGCAGTGAGTCTACCGGGTATTATGCAGAACGCTCTTCCGGATATTTAATACGACCGTGATAAATGCCGATGAGGGATTTCACCAGGGAATCTTCAATAATATTGATTTCGCTTAACGTTAATGAGCATTCATTGAACTGTCCATCCAGGAGACGCTTCATTACCAGGGAATGTACCAAAGATTTGATTCGCTTGGGTGTTGGATCGCTTAGCGTACGGCTGGCACTTTCGACGGCGTCTGCCAGCATCATCACACCTGCTTCTCGAGTCTGTGGTTGTGGACCTGGGTAACGAAATGAAGATTCTTCGGCGTCTGTCTTATGGTCCGGGCTTAGATCGGCCTGCTTTTCTGCTTCCCGGAAAAAGTATTCAACAAGAGTTGTGCCGTGGTGTTGCTCAATAAAGTCGATTAAAGGTTGAGGCAGATTGTGTTGACGTGCCAGGTCGACACCATCTTTAACATGCCCAATAATGATCAACGTACTCATCGCAGGTGCCAGATTGTCATGCAGACTTTCACTGCCGACAACCATATTTTCGATGAAATATTGTGGCTTCAACATTTTTCCTATGTCGTGATAGTATGCAGCGACACGTACCAAAAGCCCATTTGCGCCGATTTTATCTGCTGCGGCTTCTCCAATCGTAGCGACGGAGATGGAGTGGTTGTAAGTTCCCGGAGCGCGACGAACTAATTCCTGCAGCAAAGGATGTGAAACATCGCTCATTTCCAGCAAACTGATGTCTGTCACAACTCCAAACAGAGATTCAATGAATGGCAGACTTCCGGCTACAAGATAGCCTGCTGCCAGACACCACCCTGCTCCTTGCAGACTTTCCCACAGAACGCGTTGATCAAAAAATCCGTTGGAGAGATCCTGCTTGTTAATCAGATTAATTCCCCAGTAAACCAGGAAATAGGTAAACCCCATTCCAAAACCGATTTTGATCAATGTAGATCGAGAAGAGACTGTCGTCAGTGAAGTGACAGCGATTGCTGAAACACTCATTAAGACCACAAAATGTCCCAGAGATCCTCCTGTTGAGAGACAGAGAATGAGTGAAAGAGATAAGGCGGTCAGGATTGCCATCGTTTGGTCATAGACGATAGCAAAAACCATCACTGTGACGATCAGAGGCAGGACTTCAGCACGCCAGGGATCATAAGAAAGCAAGCGTCCCAGAAAGACCGTTAATATGATCACACTCAAATAAATACTTAAACGGCTGACAGTTGTTGCCACATCTTTTTTGTTGTGTAGCAGGTGGTATCCATTTAAGACGGCGAGAACCACGAGCATGAGAAAGATAATGGCGACTCGGATAACGCGTTCATAGGTTGGAACAGTCAGTTCTTTTGCTTCATATTCTGCATACAGCAATACAAGTTGTGTATCTTCAATCATTTGCCCCGGTTCAACCAGAATCGTTCCCCGTTGAAATGTATCGAAAATTTCAGCCACCTGCATACGAGCCTGTTTTCGCTGATCTAATGTTTTTGTTGCGTCATAGACGAGTGTGGTTGGTGCTTGAAAGAGGAGCCAGTGCGAAAGGATTGCAGAAATAGGGGCTAATTTGGGATATTTTTTCCACTCTCTTCCAATGACACCATTTTCGGAAAGTTGATTCGTGAGGCGAATGTCAAATGTGGTTACTATGCGTCGTGAATCATTACTTTCATTAATGATTGCAATGGCATCGTCAGCACGAATTTCATTTTTCGTGAGTTCGTTTTCATTTACAATACCGTAAGTCAGAAGTGGTGAGATTAACTTTTTAAAGTCAGCAACAATTTCATCAATTTTTTTTGTATCATTGGAATCAGGGCTACTCACGACTGATTTTAGCTCTGCGAATGTCTGTTCGGACTCTTCTGGAAACTGATCGATAAATTGTTCTAGACGTCTGGATGAAGTTAAACCTAATTCTGCTTTTGTATCGATATCCAAATCGTCCAATGATTTGGCTTTCGCAATTGCGATCAAATCTTCTCTGAGCAGCAATGGTAGTTTTTCGATCATTTCTGGTTGCTGATTGAAAGAGTACGGCACAGCGGATTCTTTTTGCGTGCGTTCCCGATCTGTTTCGATTGGATTAGCAACTTTGAAGGATGTATTGGCTAGAATACCGTGTTCTGAAAACTCTCCGAGACGGTAAGGAAAAGGAGCTTTCCAGCTTTCAACGGCGATCATTAAAATTGCGATCGCTAACAGACAAGCAGCCAAACGCGAAAACGTGCCTCGATCACTCAGTAAGTCGCGCAGCCTCGAACTTAATTTGGAAGAATCGCGCAAACTGGCAGCAAGTGCAGTTCGGGATTTTTTAGAACCAAAAAAAGCCATTGATACGACCTGGAATGAGAATGGTTTTAGAAAAAAGGAATTTGAATGAGGATTAGTGCCCCAACGAATCTTCGTTTTGGTAAGCTTTTACAATTTCACCAACTAATCTGTGTCTGACAATATCTTCATTTTTTAATTGTACTGTTCCTACACCTTTAATATTTCGCAAGCGATTCATGGCATCGGTCATGCCACAGGAAATGTCAGGGGGTAAGTCAATTTGTGAAGTATCTCCAGTGACCACAATTTTCGAACCCATACCCATCCTTGTTAAAAACATCTTCATCTGGGTGATTGTTGTGTTTTGTGCTTCATCCATAATGATAAAGGTATTGTCGAGGGTTCGTCCGCGCATAAAAGCTAAGGGCACAACTTCGACAATATCATTATCCATATAACGATTGACTTGCTCATAATCGAGCAAGCTTCCTAATGCATCCAGGAGGGGGCGTAAAAAAGGATTGACTTTTGCCAACATATCGCCAGGCAGGAACCCTAATTTTTCTCCCGCTTCAACGGCAGGTCGAACCAGTACAATTTTACGAACTTGTTCGGTTCTTAAGGCGTGAATGGCCATCGCAACTGCCAGGAACGTTTTTCCGCAGCCAGCAGGTCCTGTGCAGAATACAAGATCGTGTTCTCCAATCGATTTAATGTACTCAGATTGCCCCGGTGTTCTTGGATGAACTTTTTTCGTTTTCTCGAAGAGGTCAATGGAAGAAGGAGTGGCAATAGGATTTTGCTTGGTTTGTTTACTTACGGTGCTGCCGTTAGAAAGTGCGGTCTCAACTTGCTCAGTTTTGAGTTGTCCTGTGTTTTCGATAATCGCTTTGAGTTCCGAGAATATTCGGAGTGATCTTTGGAGGTTAGAATCATCGCCGATAATTCGAAGTTCATCTTCGCGATGAACAACATTGACGCCTAGTGCATCCTGAATTTGTCTGATATGACAATCGTGAGTCCCCAAGAGGATTGGAATATGGTCAGGATCTGAAAAAGAAAGTGTGGCTTCTGACATCAGAAATACTGTATGTACCTCCCAAGATTATGAAACAAAAAAGATGACAAAGATGGAAATAATGACATGAAATTTTGAATTTCGCTATGCTGAAATCAGTGAAAACCTTAATTAATGCCAGACTGAAATTCAGGGTAGGAATTTAGTTTCTCACACATTTTAATAAGTCTACTCCAGCAAAACAGTAAGAGAAAGGAGAGAGTTTGCCATTAAGTTGTGTTTTGTTGTAAGTTTAGAATAAATATACACTTATAGAATCAGGTTAATACAAAAGATCTTGACTGTTTTGATAAGTCATAACTGGAACTGTGATTTTCCAGGGGGCACGACGCACTGTACTGACAGCAAAACTACCCATCTTCTTTAAACGGAATTCTTTAATTTACTGTCGTTTGTTAATGTCAAGATCTAGCGTTTGGGTAATGCGCCTGAGAGACCCTGCTTGGATACTGTCGATTGTATTGGTAATGCTCAAGAAGTGGCTGTAACCTGTTCGATGAATTGTTCATAGGATACAGCATCAATCTTAAATAAGTGACGCGCTGAAGGTTCTGTCTATCCTTTCTGGTTAGAACGATACCAGTCTCCTAATGAGACTGATGAAATAAACGCTTTAAGGCCATTGGAAATGTACGAAACAAATTTTGGGTTCACGGATCGACCCTTTACCGTTTCACCCTCCTCAGATTGTTTTTTTGAAGCGGCAGAACATAAACATGCCATTGATGAATTGTTGGTAACCGTTGCCAGTTTGAACGGGATTACAATTCTTACGGGAGATGCAGGAACCGGAAAAACTGCCATTTGCCGACAATTAAGTTCGCGACTGGAAAACCAATTTCAAATTCAATTTGTCGAGCACTGCAATTTTCCTACAGTACGTGCATTATTGCAGACGTTGCTTTATAGTTTGACAGACTGTTATGAAAAAGTCAGTGAGCAAGAGTTACGACTTGCCTTGACAGCAGAAATCCGATCTTCTTATTTAGCTCATCTTCAGCCATTATTGTTAATTATCGATGAAGCACATCTCTTAAGCGCGCCGTTTCTGGAAGAGCTACGTGTGCTATCAGATATTTCCATAGATGGAAAGCCGGCGCTGCAGTTGATTCTCAGTGGACAGACAGACCTGGAAGAAACACTGATTCAACCTGCACTATCTTCACTAAATCAAAGAATTGGATGTCAAGTATTTCTGGATCGGATGACTCGGCAGGAATCAGAAGAATATATCGAGTATCGAATTAAACGTGTGACAACTGAAACGCGTTCATTTTTCACAGAGGATGCGATTAAATTCATTACTCATGTTAGTGATGGATTGCCACGCTGTCTGAATCAAATCTGCGATCATAGTTTAATGCTGGCTTATGTTCAGGATTCTTCAATTGTTAACGAAAGCATTGCGCGTGAAGCATTTTCTGATCTTCAGCAATTACCATTACATTGGAATGATCCCCTGCCCTCTTCAACTCCCCTAGAAGAGCTGCGGAAAGATCAACATTCTGAGAATCCCGTCGACAAAATACCTGATGCTCTCTCTGACGAATATGAAATTGATACTTTGATGGAAGATCGATTGAATCTACTCGTTGAATCTGCACCGACAGAAGCAGAGTTTATTTCAGATGACACTGGCTGGGATTCAGCAGATCTGTTTTCATTGGGCAATGAAATGGAAGCAATCGAAATTGGGAGTGATTCAGAGTCGGCTATGCCATGCAGCACTGATCTTAAAATGCCACAATCTGAGCTTGAGTCAGTATGTGATGATTTTGAAGAACAGACCGATAATAATCACATGGCTCTGATTGATAAAAGTGAAAACATTCCAGTAGAAGCGACAGGTGAGTTTGTAGAGATCATTGACCGCTATGCTGCCATCGATGCGGGAATTGATCCAACAACACTTCCCTTGGAAACGCAAGCAATCAAGTCACCAGCTTCACGAAGACCCTTACAATTAAAACCTCCTCAATTTCACGATTCCGCTCAGTCAATTGCTTCAAAAAAACGTGATTCAGAAGAAGAACCGAATGAAGCTTCTCCAGTACAGTCTAACCGAACTGAAGTAGCGGAATCTTCGAATCCTGTTGGTTTGATTGATGAAATGATTCCTCATCTTGAGGAAGCGGAAAAAGAATCTGAAAAAGGTTCTATAGTATTCTATGACGATCAGCCAAAATCAGCAGACGAAAACGTTTATCAAGCCTTAGCAAAAGAACTATCTGCAGGCGAGAATTCATTTGAAGAGTTATTGGCTGCTCAGGTTTATGAGGTTTGCTCCGAAACACGAAAAGGCTTATTGGAGGCATTGAATGAATTTCGTAACTTTAAAATGACAGAAGAAGCAGAAAAAACTGAAGTAGATTCACCCGATTATGATGTTGTGAGCCCCGATGAGGAAGATTCGCATGAATCGGCAATAACAGCATCCCAAGGCAGTTTTGTTATCGATAAAGAGAATGTTGATCAGTCTACTGCTCCCACTTTTCGTTTAGATTTGGGACCAAACTCCAAGCAGCAGAAGTCGGGAACTTCTCACCTCAAAGGTCCTGCATTTGGGAGATACAAGAACTTGTTTAGTCGACTACGGCGCAAGCAGAACCAGGATTAGATCCAAATCCGCTTAAAAACAAAACAGGCATTAGTTTCTGTAAACCTTAAAACTGATATAAAACGATCAATTGGCGACTTTGTTCTGATCGTTCGCCGTATTTTCATCATGATCGACTCAAGTGTGATACTACAGAAAGTATCTACGCGCGCTAAGCATTTCTTCTGAATTTCTGATTTTCTTTTGAAGTTTTTCGCCCGATACGCTTAATTACAAAGCTTTCCATTCGAGGCGAGGTTCAAATGCATCAAGATAAAAAAGTAGGTTTGGCATTAGCACTATTGGTACTTGGTTTTGTGGGGGCGTTCTGTCTGCGGCAGGATAAAGATACCACTGTGCAGATTCCGGAACTCAATGATCCACATTATTTGGATGAACAAATTGCTGACAAAGACCGCACACCTTATTTCGATAGTCAAAGCAAGGATAATCAAAATACTTTACTAGGAAGTGAACAAACTTTATCTGGGATTGATGATAATCAGCGCTCACATTCTGATTCTAATGTTGCTACTCCAACCGTTTCCCATATGACATCTAAAAAAATTTCAAATGCGGAACGTTGGGCAGAAATGCCTGATTTTCTAAAAGAGATCGATCTTCCCAAGGAACAATTTTCGAAATCAAGCTCCGAAGATTCCGTCTTTGAACCAAACCCACAGCAAGAGATAATGCAACCGACTTCCCAAGGTTCGTTTTCTGATTCGATTCATTCAGGTTCTGAGAATTTCAAACCTCAACATAACAATGCTTGGGAAGTCAATCCTTCACAGCGAAAACCTGTATCAAGACCACAAGAACCTAATCGGCCAAGCATTCGAATTCATACGGTCAAGTCGGGAGAAACACTCTCTGAGATTGCCATTCGCTATTTGGGAAGCAGCAAAAAATATCGAGAAATTTTCAATTTGAATCGTGACCGTCTGCGAAGTCCCAATGATATTCGAGAAGGAATGAAGTTGCGGATCCCCGTCTATGGATCATCTGAGTCAAAGCCACAGTCAGCCAACAGTCAAACATTCAATGGTACATCAGCTAAAGTTGGTAAGCGGACTATAGGACAGATGGTCTCTCAGCCCACTTTGAAACAAGGTTCTTCATCGGTACAGTTTGAAGGATTAATTGAGTCACTCTCAAATTCGCAGAACCAAAATACACTCAAAGATTTAGATCATAAGAAAAATTTAAAACAACTTGAGGATACACTGAAATCCGACAAATTTGGTGGTAACCTGCAAAGAACTAAAACGATCCCAGATAATTATCGAAAGTTTATTCCGGTTCCGCGCTCTCCCTTAACACCTCGGAACGGTTCTCATAAATCAAAAAGAGAAGCGAAACTGGGGCAGTCTTTATCACAAGCTCAACCAGAAAATGTGAAACAAATTGTAGATGGGTTGTTTGACGAAGCTCCAGCGAAAATGAAGCAGACGGGGAACAAAGCAAAGTCTCATACTTATACTATCAAAAAAGGTGATACTCTGGAGTCGATTGCTCTTCGATTATATGGCAAACGGTCTGCGGCATTTCAAATCTATCTGAAGAATAAAGCGAATCTGAAAAATGCAAACTATATTCGGCCAGGCATGAAGCTTCAGTTACCTTAGAAATGAGCGGTTCAACCGTTGAGAGGCAGCGAAAGCCCATCAAAAGCCAGTTCCACATGATCTGGTAAGTTGCTATTCGTTTCTTCATGTTCCAGTGAGTGAGAGATGTGCGTAAAGTAAGCTCGTTTTGGTTTTACCTGCTCCACCACTTCCATGCTTTGTTCAAGGTTAAAATGTGTCGGGTGTGGTTTAATTCTTAGAGCATCAATGATCAGAACGTCGAGCCCTTCCAGATACTGCCAGCTTTCTTCAGGAATCTCACTGACATCTGTGCAAAATGCAATGTCGTTCATTCGATACCCCAAGATCGGTAATGTTCCATGCATCAGGCGAAATGGCTGGATTCTGAGACCAAGCAAATCAAATGCTTTCGTTTCTACCCTTTGAAACTCAAGCTGGGGACGTGACATATGATGCAGGTTATGGGTCGGCATTTCAAAAGCATAATTAAACGAACGGCGGATCTGTTGTTCCACAGTCTCTTCGCAGTGAAGCATGATCGATTTTTCCAACCGATATCCGCTAATCCTGACATCATCTAAGCCAAAGATGTGATCTGCATGGCTATGGGTGTAAAGGACCGCATGGACCCAGGGAATTTTCTCTCTAAGAAGTTGCAAACGCAACTCGGGGGGCGTATCGATCAAAAAGCCCCCTTCAGGTGCTCCGACATAAACCGAAGTGCGTCCTCGTTGGTTTTTGGGATTTGAAGACGTACACACTTCACAGTCGCAGCCCACTATAGGAATTCCAACACTGGTCCCAGTACCTAATGTGATGAATTCACCAAGCCTCTGTGAAAATAAACCTGATTCCTGTTGCATTACTCTTTGATCACTTTTGAAACGGAGAAGGTCAGCTTACGCCACAATACTCGCTAACTCCATCCGCAGTGACAACCAGTAATTGATCTGTTAGTGGGTGGTCCATAGTTAAATAATCATTTGCGATATTGTGTTGAATTTGTTCAATGATTCGTGACTGACTTAAGCTGAGCGCAAGCAGAAAGTCACGATTGGGGACTCCCGCTAAAAATTCACTACCCAGGAACTTTCGAGCCTGTTGATAAAATGTATTACTCAGCACCTGCGATGCATTATAGGCGTCCGGCTTACTTTGAATCATCATATTAGGGCCATCTTCTTTCGACATACAGATCAATTCAATCTGATTATGATCAAAATACCGATCCAGATTATTCAATGCAATTTGGTGTAGCTCATCGCGACTGATATTCCATTTTCTGAGGAGCTTCTCATGAATATACCAATATGCATTCGATTCGTCGACGACATACATGATAGTGAGATTGGCAACCCAAGGTTCACCAACAAAGTTCGGAAAATGACATTCCCAAGACTCTTTTGGTAATAAAATTGGCATGATCCGGTCTTGAATCTGTGATAGTTCGGGGTCTGTCTGTGCCTCCCCCCATTCGTTGATTTGCAGAATCGTTGCTAGAGCCGTCGTAATATTCTTTTCAAAATATTCGGGAGTTGTCAGATAAGATCGATAGAAATTTGTTAAATTGATCTCAGATTCACCAAATTTTAACCGAAATCCAGGTATCAGCTGAGATGTCATGAGAGGAAATTTTTTCTGCGCCACATGTAAAACTTCGTTGGCAAACAACTCAGGTGGGTTTGCTGGATCTAATGAGAGTTGTATCGAGTGTAATATGCGTTGTACGGTTTCATAGAGATCTTCATATAATTCAGGATCATGGAAAAAGGTGACTACCATCTGAATCGAATGTTCTCTAATCAGCCACAATTTCCAGTGGTGCCAGTTATTTTGCGAAAAGGGAGCCCATCTCAGTAATTCTTTCCACCAGGAATCACTCTTTTGGATGATTGCTTCACCCGAATAGCCCACAGACTCGTGTTCTATCGCAAGAGGTCCTCGATTTTCTATGTTTCGATGTTTCACAAACAATTGATCAAAATCAATTTGCAATTCAGCATCATATTGTGGTCGTGGAAGTACCGATTTCCAGTGACAGCTGATTGTTAAGGTCGCGTTTCCAGCAGCGGGGCTCAGTTGAAGAATTCCTTCCTTCTCTTCCCTGGTCCAATCTGAAGGATAAGAGAGCGAATACCAGTTAGCGGGCCCTGTATAGTTGGCCCATTGATTTAAGTGCAATTCAGACAAAGCCACCACCAGTTCGAGAATAATTCTGATAAGGGGATAGGCGGATTTAGCGGAGACAGCATTTTGCTTCTGTTAATTCGGGTTGTGCCTCCCAACGACACAATAATAGACGATATACCCAAACAACTCTATCTGAAAAACTAGACAGGTATTTTCAAAAAGTTGCCTTCCATCTAAGCAGGGAAATGCCTGTCAGTAGGGCAATTCATCAATTAACTCGATTGAGCTGTACTTTAGAATTTTAAATTTATTATCGTAAAAGATTTGATCTCAGCAGTTTACGACTTTGTGTTCAGGACGAATTGTTTGCTGGTATGAAGTTTGCTTAAGAGTTAATTACAGATAAGAACAAAGAGTATCGTTACTTATCTGACTTGAACTTCACCAAAGGATACGCTGCTGGGGAGTATAGCCGAACTTTCCCTTGTTGGGATTGTTTGGGCGAGCGCCTATACACTCAGCGGCGTCCTTTTTTGCAGTTCTAAAGGCTGCAGAAAAGTTTTGCTAGAGCCATCATAAAACCTACTGTAGGTGTTTTCCAGTCTATTTTTTACTTTTCAGTAAATTCTACTTTGCTCTCAATCTAGTACGGTTTAGAGAGCAGGCTTTATTCCTGAGGCGGTTCTTTTTTTGCTGAAACCGGCTTCATGATCAAGAGGCCAAGTGGTGGTAGGTTAAGCGTAATGCTGTAGTCTAAGCCGTGACTATTAATCTTTTCACTATAGACTCCTCCTGCATTTCCGATATTCGAGCCACCGTAGATTTTGGCATCACTGTTGATGATTTCATTATAGAACCCGGCTTTAGGGACGCCAATACGATACCCTTCTCGTGGAACAGGGGTAAAATTACCGATCACAATCACATGTTCATGATCATCGGTTGATTTTCTTTGAAACGCAAACACGCTGTTTATGGAATCGTCACACTGAATCCATGAAAAACCTTCCGGAGTGAAATCAGTTTCATACAGGGATTTTTCTGTTCGATAAAGTTGATTTAAGTCACCAACCAGCCGACGAATCCCATCGTGATTTTCGTTTCCGATCAAGTTCCAGTCAAGTTCGCTATCGTGATTCCATTCATGCCACTGGGCGAGTTCGCCTCCCATAAACAGTAGTTTTTTACCAGGCATGGTATATTGATAGCCATAGAGCAGGCGTAAATTCGCAAACTGCTGCCACATATCACCTGGCATTTGTGACAACAACGAACGTTTCCCATGGACAACTTCATCATGAGAGAGAGGTAAAACAAAATTCTCAGTAAACGCATAAATCATTCTGAATGAGAGCTCTCCCTGATGGTGTGAGCGGTAGATGGGATCGAAGTGCATATAACGAAGGGTATCATTCATCCACCCCATATCCCATTTCATATTGAATCCTAAGCCTCCGTTGTAAACGGGGTGAGAAACGCCGCCCCAGGAAGTCGATTCTTCCGCAATTGTCAGGATTCCAGGATACGCTCCATGTAAGCTGGTGTTTGCATTTTTCAGGAATTCAATTGCTTCCAGGTTTTCACGTCCCCCACTGGAGTTTGGCAGCCATTCCCCTTCTTCGCGTGAATAGTCCAGGTAGAGCATGGAAGCAACCGCGTCAACGCGAAGACCATCGAAGTGATACTTATCTATCCAGAAATGAGCACTCGACAATAAAAAGTCGCATACTTCATTGCGCCCATAGTTAAAGATGTAGGTCCCCCAATCCGGGTGAAAGCCCTTTCTGGGGTCTGCATGCTCATAGAGGCAGGTTCCATCGAAACGGCCTAGAGAATGTCCATCTGTAGGAAAATGGCCAGGAACCCAGTCAAAGAGCACACCAATATCTGATTGATGACAGTAATCAATAAAGTACATCAAATCATGGGGGGTACCAAAACGACTCGTTGGTGAATAATATCCCGTGGTTTGATAGCCCCAGGAACCATCAAAGGGATGTTCTGTAATTGGCATCAGTTGAATATGGGTGTATCCCATCTGATGCACATACTCGACGAGTTCTTTGGCGAGTTCGCGATAAGTATAAAACTGACGACCGTCCTTGGGGCGTTTCCAGGAACCCGGATGAATTTCATAAATCGTAATGGGTTGATCGTGCCAGTTGGTCTTTTCTCGCTTCTCTAACCATTGTTCGTCCTGCCAGGGAAAATTCTCAAGATTGTAAACGATCGATGCCGTCTTGGGACGGAGTTCAGAGTAAAACGCGTAAGGATCACTTTTCTCGAAAAACTCTCCATTCTGGCCACGCAAGCTATATTTGTAAGCTTCCCCTTCACTCATGTTGGGAACGAATCCGGACCACACACCGGCATCACTGGAATTTAAATAGTGCTCGCCATGTTTCCAGTGATTTTTATCACTAATCACACACACTTCTCTCGCATTGGGAGCCCAGACAGCAAACCGAGTTCCCTTAATACCATCGACCTCGTCAAGGTGTGCTCCCATTGAATTATACATAGTGCAGTGCATTCCAGTCTTAAGTGCGTGAAGTTCCGCGGATGTAAACAGTGGTCGTCTGGCTTGGGCCTGGTTTTGTTGACCCTCTAAGCGCCACGGGGTTTTAGGCCGATCACGACTTGTTTCAAAATGTGAAGAATGACCCATTGAAGTTTATATTTCACCATCCGTTTATGTGAATCGACAAGCAAACTATGTAGCGCAAATAGATATAGTAAGCTTGTTATAACAAGATTTCGGCCAGATTGTCAGTCTTCCTTAATGCGGTTTTGCAGCCATGGAAAGATCCCGTAGACTAGTCTCACATCTGCTTGATTGCGGGAAAGCGTGTCAAACTATTCTAGTTGTATCTATTATTACGGCTACATAAATAAGGGTGATCAGATTGAATTAATCGCTTCAGCCTACTGCAACATGGGTGAATATCGAAAATCCGTCAAGCTTTACTCAAGTGATACGAGTGATCGCGAACTATAATTCACTGACGTGATTTTTGTAAACCTATGTTCCTGATCATATTGCAAACATTGTAATTGAGGTTCAGTTAAGGATTCTGTTTTGTCTATTTATCGTAGTGCTCTGTTGATCGCGGGACCGTTCGTTCTGGTGACAGGCTTTTATTTCCTGACTTTTTCCGGAGTTCAGGAAGGAAGGGCCTCCTCGAATGCGGTCCACCTCGGTACGCCAGAAACGTATTCTTCAGCACCACAGATCAAAACAACAGATCCGGAGAAGCTGTTTCAGGCAGAATGTGAAACGCGAGCAAAGCAGGTACAGGAAAAGATTTCGATTCCCATTAATACCTTAGTCAGAGCCCCTTACATCCTGATGGGAGATTATGACACTCAAACTCTGGATGCACTCTATCGAAAAACAATCCTGCCAACGCAATATGCGTTGAATGTCTGGTATTTCGATCGTAAGCCAGACCGGCCTATCACCATCATTGCACTTTCCAGCCAGGACCGTTACCAGCAGGTGGCTTTTGATCTGGATCGGAGAAAAGTCGGTTCATACTATGGTTATTTCCATTCGGAAGAAATGCGCATCATTCTCAATCTGACAACGGGAAGCGGAACGTTAGCTCATGAACTGACTCATGCGTTAGCCGAGATTGATTTTCCCAACATGCCAGAGTGGTTTGATGAAGGATTGGCATCATTGCACGAACAGTGTGAATTTTCAGAATCGGAAAATCAACTGCTGGGTAGTTCAAATTGGCGCGTTCAAATTCTCTTGTCGGCTTTAGACCGTGGACAATTACCAACTTTAAAGTCGTTAGTTCAACAAATCAGAATTGGAAAAGAACGAGAAGCGCTGACCTATGCACATGCTCGTTATTTCAGTCTTTACCTTCAGGAAAAGCGGCTCCTGTCTCCTTTCTACAGGAAGTTACGCACAAACGCAGAATTAGACCAATCCGGTTTGCAGACATTGCAGCAAGTATTAAATGTCTCTGACCTCTCCGAGATGGATCCTGATTTTCAAAAGTGGTTAATCGGTTTTCGTACAGAGTCCGATAAATAAACGAGACTGCTCATTGCCCTGCCTTTCTGGAACATATTTCTGTTCCAAACTACGTAATCAGAGTTCTCTGATATAAATCCTGCCTGACACCATTCACCGTTCATTCTGAACGATCTATAATTGGATATTATAGCAGTTGGTCATTTTATCTACGGCGATTTATTAATGATGAATACTTCAGGATTACGCGTTTGCAGTTTCGAAAGTCGGAAGAGCGAAGCGATGCGGGCCTTAATTGAACGAAATCAGGCAGTTCCAACACTTGTGCATTCGATGGATGAAATTCCATTGGATAACAATGAGCGTGTAAAGGCATTCTGCGAAAAATTATTTCGAAATGAGATCGATGTCATTGTTTTTTTAACGGGTGTGGGGGCTACAGCTTTGCTGAATGCTGTGGAAGTTGATTATCCACGTGAACAGTTTCTGGAAGCATTAAGAAATATAACAGTTACCGTCCGCGGGCCAAAACCGACAGTCGTCTTGCGAAAGTGGGAAGTCCCCATTGATTACGCGGCTCTTGAGCCAAACACCTGGCATGAAATAATCTCGGTTTGGGATCAGCATGATTTTTCAGTGACTGACAAGCGGATTGCCATTCAAGAATATGGGAAACCGGTCCAGGATTTTTACGATGAGTTACACGCACGTGGGGCAGAAGTGCTGCCCGTGCCAGTCTATCGTTGGGCCCTGCCACAGGATTTAAGCGGTTTACGCAACGCAGTTCATGCCACGATTCAAGGAGAATTCGACGTGCTGATGTTTACCAGCGCGCAACAGATCTCGCATGTTTTACAGATCGCGGAAGTGGAACAGTTGACTGAAAAATGGCTGCAAGCCGCTTCACAAACCATGATTGCTTCAGTTGGTCCGGCCTGCTCGGAAGCATTACAACAGGCAGGACTTTCGGTCGATTTTGAAGCCAGTCCCCCGAAAATGGGGCCCCTGGTAAAAGACGCACTTCAAGTGGCTCCTGAAATCTTAGCCAAAAAACGTTGATTTGCGATTCCGCATCGTATTGTTTCCGGGAAACCGGTCCCTCCAGAATTTCAGTCCTCTTCAATTCCTGCTAAAATAAGTCTCACAACGATCATTCATCAAAGTCGTAGTTGAAAGAAACAAAAATGAATTCCGAAATGGCTGAGACAGCCAGTTATCAAAATAGTCGTTTTATGAAGGCGGTTCGCCGCGAGCCCGTAGATACCACGCCGATTTGGATCATGCGACAGGCGGGGCGCTACCTGCCTGAATACATGGCGGTTCGCAGCAAAACGACTTTTATTGAGCTGTGTAAAACCCCTGCTCTGGCTGCGGAAGTCACACTCACTGCTCAGCGAGTCCTGGGCGTTGATGCTGCGATTCTCTTTGCCGACTTACTTCCGATTCTGGAACCGATGGGCCTGAATTTGGAGTATCTCAAAGGTGAAGGCCCTGTCATTCATAATCCCATTGAAGAAGCTTCGCAGGTGGATCGCCTGACGGATATCGCTGACATGAACTGTCTCGATTTTGTCTTTGAGGCAGTCAAACTGATTCGGGCCGATTTGCCCGCTGATATTCCCCTGCTCGGTTTTGCAGGTTGTCCATTTACGTTAGCCAGCTATGCTATCGAAGGGGGAAGTTCCAAGAACTACCGCCGTACCAAGCAGATGATGTATAACGACCCGGGAGCCTGGCATGCGTTAATGACCCGCTTTGTTGATAACCTTGTGATCTATCTCCGGCGGCAAATCGAAGCTGGTTGTCAAGCCGTTCAAATATTTGACAGCTGGGCAGGATGTCTCTCACCGGAAGACTATCAGAAATATGTCCTACCCTACACAGCCAAGTTGGTCGCCGGAGTTCAAGACGATGCACCCGTGATTAATTTCCTCACCGGTAATCCAGCGTTGCTGCCGTTACAACGTCAAACGGGAGGCCAGGTGTTCGGTGTTGATTGGCGAATCAATCTCAAAGATGCCTGGGAGATCCTGGGCGAGGATGTTGCTATTCAAGGAAACCTTGATCCGATCTCCCTCTATGCGGATATTCCGGTACTCAAGGAAAAAGCAAAATCCGTACTCGATGCGGCCGCCGGTCGTAACGGACATATCTTTAACCTCGGCCATGGTGTGATGCCGGATATGAACCCCGACCATGTGAAAGCACTCGTAGAAATCGTTCACGAATTAGGGAGCAGGTAAGAAGCTTTCATTTTCTCCCCGCAACGTGTGTTTTAATCGACTAAACTTATGAATCAACCTCCTCCACATTCAGCACAATCCAAACGAGTCGCGATCGTCGGGGGAGGCATTACCGGTTTGTCTGCCGCATATCGCTTGTTGGAACTTGCTGATGAAAACGGGCAGTCAATTGAGATCACGGTCTTTGAATCCCAGTCAGCCGCCGGAGGTTGGATCGGCTCGATTGATCAAAAAGACTATCTGATCGATACCGGCGCCGACATGTTTATCACCAACAAACCGGCGGCGATCGAACTTTGTAAACGGCTGGGACTGGAAGAGGAGCTGATTAAAACCAATCCACGATACCGGGGTGCTCTGATTCTCAAAGACGGCAAACCCGTTCCGGTTCCATTGGGATTTGAGTTGATGACGCCCTCCCGCATTGGACCCATGGTAAAGACCCCGCTGTTGAGTCCTTTGGGAAAGTTACGCATGGGGCTGGAATATTTGATTCCTCGTCGACAAAGCCCCTCAGGGTTAGATCAGGATGATGAAAGCCTGGCTGATTTTGTCAAACGTCGTTTCGGACAGGAAGCGTTGACACGTTTAATCCAACCTCTGGTCGCGGGAATATATACTTCTGATCCGGAGAAGTTAAGTTTACGTGCCACCCTGCCTCGCTTTCTGGATATGGAACGCGACCAGCGTAGTTTGATTAAAGCGATTCGCAAACAGAAACGAGAAACAAAATCGGGCGATGCCACTGGCGCGCGTTACGGATTATTTGCTGCGTTCCGTGGAGGCATGCAGACGTTGACTCAAACACTGGCTGAAAGAGTCTCCGAGCGTGGTTCAGTTTTGTATGATCATCGCGTTACTAAAGTCTCCCCTTCACAGCCTGCGGGCTACGAGGTGACTGTGGAAGAATCAAATGCTCCCCCGCAAACACAACAGTTCGACGCCGTGATCTTCACAACCGCAGCGCCTCACACCGCAAAGATGACAGATCACTTTGCACCCGAGCTTTCCCAATTGTTGAATAGAATCGAATACGCTTCGACGGCGATTATGTTAAGCGTCCATCGACTTGAAGACATTCGACATCCGTTGAACGCGTATGGTCTTGTGATTCCCGCAGCCGAACAACGTAAGATATTTGCTGTCGCATTCGCGAGTCGAAAATTTCCCGGTCGTGCTCCTGAAGGTTGTGTGCAACTTCGCACATTTGTCGGCGGTGCGATGCAGCCAGAGATGCTGGAGTATTCCGACGAGGAGTTAAAGACGATTGTCCGAACCGAACTCGAAGACATTCTAGGCGTCACCGGCGAACCACTGTTTTCAAAGTTACTCAGGCATAATCAATCCATGCCACAATATCATTTGGGGCATCTTGAACTGGTCGAACAAATCGAACAACAGGCGGCAAACTACCCAACTCTGGAGTTAGCGGGCAACGCTTATCGTGGCG
Organism: Gimesia aquarii; assembly: GCF_007748175.1. Lineage (NCBI taxonomy): Bacteria > Pseudomonadati > Planctomycetota > Planctomycetia > Planctomycetales > Planctomycetaceae > Gimesia > Gimesia aquarii. The sequence continues at coordinate 3,340,297 of NZ_CP037422.1, read as the reverse complement.
TTGGCATTCCCGATTGTATCCTCAGTGCGGAACAGGCAGCCGAGAGATTGTTCTCTTCGTTCAACTCATAATTGTTGCTGTGACAAAAATGAATCGATGTTTTTTTATTGACCGCGCGCGATTTCGATTCCCTTCACATCAATCATTTTTGTACCCGTTTTCTTAAGCCCCGTTAATGTGAGGTCATAGCGTCCTTTTTGTAATGCAACGGTTCCCAGTTCAATGGTTGCCCAGGTTTTTCGCATGTAATTATCTGATTGTTCCACACGGTCCTGGTTACCAATTTTGGGTGGGTCGTGTGGTTTTGAAATCGTGGCCGTCAGTGTTTGGTCTCCGATTTTGGTTTGGATTTGACAGCCGGCATCTTTTTCAGCACACGTGTATTTCAGAGTGAGTGTGTAAGTTCCGGGGGTCAATACATCCAGATGCCACACCGCGGCTGCATTGGGATCGGTCCAGTCTTCAATCCAACTGTTCGCATAGCCGTTATGCCCTTTACCACTGTAGTTTATCCCCTGCCCGGCTTCCGGTTTCAGAAACGATTCATTCGCGGGAACTGAGGTCACGTTTTCTTGAGGATGTCCCACGGGAATCGGAATGGGCTCAAACCCTGCACTCGAAACATCCTTAAACCAGTCAGCATAGGCTGCCTTCAATTGTTTCAAGACTTGCGGATGCGCTTTCGCAACATCTTTTTTCTGTCCTGGGTCAGCCTGCATGTCATACAGGCTCCATTTGCGGTTTCGTTCATAAGCGGCCCGCCAGCGATCGGTGCGAACCGATCCCACGGGCAGTTCTGTTCCGGGAATCGAATTCCGAAAGAGTCGATCCGTGAAGATCATACGTTCCGGCCAGTCTTCTGCCGACTCGTTCGTCAGTAGCGGCACGAGGCTTTTTCCGTCAAGGGGAATGCCAGGAGCCGCATCAAAATCGCAGAAATCCAGTAGAGTGGGAAAAATATCAATATGTCCGGCGATCTGCTTGACGACAGTTCCCGGCTTGATTTTGCCCGGATAACGCACAAACAGTGGCACGCGAATTCCCCCTTCATGAATCGAACCTTTGCGGCCTCGCATGCCACCATTATACCGATTACTGTTCGGCCCATTGTCTGTCAGAAACAGTACAATGGTGTTCTTGCTCAAATCAAGATCATCCAGAGTCTGCATCAAGCGTCCCAGGTTGTCATCGACACTTTCCACCATCGCATAAGCACAACGGGCTCTGTCATCCAGTCCTTTGTTCGCATACTTCTTCCAATATTTTTCTGGTACAATCCACGGCGAATGTGGGGCATTGTAAGGCACATAACAGAAGAATGGCTTGTTTTGATTTTGTTTGATGAATTCAATTGCTTTGTCCGTCAAGACATCGGTGATGTAGCCTTTGGTTTCAACCGGTCGTTTATTGTGTTCGAGGTTGGTATCAAAATAACTGTTCCAGTGACCGCCACAAAAACCGAAAAACTCCTCGAAGCCTTGCCCGTTCGGATGCATGGGGTAATGTCGTCCATTGTGCCACTTCCCGAACGCACCCGTCGCATATTCTTCTGATTTCAAAACCTCGGCAATCGTGATTTCCTCAGTCCGCATACTTTCAAAACCACGAGTCACGCCATGCACGCCGGTGCGCAAACTGTATCGACCCGTCATTAACGCAGCACGCGTCGGCGCACAAACGGGAGAGACATAAAACCGATCAAAGCGTGCCCCCTGCTTTGCCAGCAGATCCTGATTCGGTGTGTTGATTAAAGGATTGTCATGCGACCGGATATCTCCCCAGCCTTGATCGTCAGTCATAATCAACAACACATTCGGCGAGTCAGCAGCTTGCAGAATTTGACTAGATGAAAAAACGAGAGCCAGAATGAAGCAGCAGACAAAATTCAGGAAGCGCGAACGTCTCATGATGAAAATCAGTTTCCTTTTAAGATCAGAGAAAAAAATGAACTAAAGTGTAATCAATCAATGATAATTTAACTTTACTACCATCGTGGGTGCCACTGTCGGCTGGCCCGACAGTGCAAATCCATCTTCAACGAAAATAAACCGCATTTACCAGTAGACTTGATTCGAACTCACCCGTCAATCCCACCACCAGCGTGTTGTGTTTTCTCCCCGTCGTTGAATGGCTGCGTTTTTTTTCTGATCGAGTGTGTTGTCTCGGGATGTCAGAAACTCCGTCTGATTGACAACAGCCCGTGCGTTCACAGTCACTCCTCCCCCTACCAGACAGATCATCAGTCGACTGGCCTTCTTATAATTCATCGCAGTCGGTACCTGTTTGGGAATGTTTCCCTGAGGAACAAGATAATCCATTTCACTGGAAAAGAACCGGTGATCCCAGCCGACCTGCTGGTGCAGTCGTTCCTTGTTGATCAACGCAGCCAGAACCGTTAAATCGGTAATCGATTGCAGTTCCGCGAAGGTGGGGTGCTGATCGGCCAGTTTCGCAAAATACTTTGTAAACTGTTGTGCGTACCTGGTCGTTGAAAGTCGAGTGTGAGCGGCGTCGGAGCGTTGACCCGCCTGATTGACGAATTCTTCCTGCGACATCATTTGCAGACGCTGACCCGAAAAAGTAAATGCGTCGCGGTTGGCTGTGGTGGTAAACGCATCATACAACGGCGTAAACCACCAGCGTTGAGTGCTGTTGCCGCCCCCGCGGAGCGTTGCCAGATGGCTTTTGATCTCACGAATGCCAGAGGGCTCCAGTCCAATCGAAATTCGTTTCAACATATAGTCGGCTTCAACGAGCACCCGTGCATAATTCGAACCGGCGGGTACACCAGTCACAGAGACATCCTGCATCCCCAGAATCTTCGCCATCGTTTTGAAGCGTGTGACAGCGGTAGCCGTTGAGGAGGCGCCATTGGTGCGACGAATATACTCATTCATGCGTGCCAGATTTTCCCGCTTTGCGTCAAACGAACAACCTGTGATCAACCCCCGCTCCTGTGATTTGAAGGCTACGACTAAATCATCGAGCCGCAGAGGAGGCCTGCCCGATTCGACTCCCACCATGCGATTCTGTGTATTGGGCGCAAAGCCTTCCGCGGGACCGGCAATGATCAGATCGTTGTGTTCCTGATCCACAAACAGATAATCAATCCGCCACAGACCCGCCAGATATTGAACTTCAGGTGGAATCGGCTGATTTTTCTCCTTGAGTTCACGGCACGCCTGTTCGAGTTTGACGAGTGAGATTTTTCGAAAGTCTGATTTCTGATTCAGATCAGACGAGAGGTTCTCAGCCGCCAGTGCTTCGAGCCGCCGATGGTTCAATTGCTTACTGTTTTTGGCCACACGGAACGGCGCAGAAATCACGCCGGCGGCATCAATGGTAATGCCCCCCGCGTTTTGATTTTGATTGTTCTGATTGTTGTTGTTATTCCCGTTATTGTTTCCGCCCCCATTCACCTGTGCTGAGAGTGGCGAACCGACACAGGTGACCAGAAATAGAAATAACAATGCGGGAACGGTGCAAAGAACAGACGTGTTGCTTTTCACTTTTTTTTGAGGGGAGTTATTCATCAATCGATTCTTTCTGCCCGCTGATTGCTGCCCGCAATGTTTTGTCTGCAAACGTTTGCTCACGACTATCGTTATTCTAGCAATCTGTCACGAGCAAAGTCAGTTTTTTTGTTCATTTCCAGGGGGAGAACTCAGAGATTCACGGATTGATAGGGAACAAATCCAACCCCATTCAACCTGTGTACTACTGCGAAATAGATATCTTGATCGGCCCAAATCGATGCCTAAGATCCCTGCCAAGTGGCTCGCGCGCGTTGGAAATTAAGTTCACTCACAGATACAGGTGAAGAATTGAAACCATACAAATCTGAGCACATTTCGACCGCAAACCCCGATCTCAAGCGAAGTCAGATAGTTAGGCAGAATTTTGATGTTTTGTGTATGACTGCTCATGTCAAACTCGTTTCCCTTTTTCATTACCACGAACGGCTCCCAAACCACAAACAACGACACCAGAAGTACCATAACCGAGACATTAAGGCGCATAAGTAATTTTGACCATCTTGTCTAAACTTAATATTCGCTGAGAAATGCTACCTGCATTTTGCAAACAACAAATCAAAGAAAATACTTCACTTAGCATTTTCTAAATCATACAGATGGAGACGAACGAGAATAGACATGTTCTGTGTACTCAACTGTGATTGAACATGCTAAACAAATTCGTTATTCATCATATCTTTCGTTTACTGAGAATACTTGTTTCATAGGCATCATATTTATTTCTTGTATAACATGACTTTTATTGAGTATAATCGAAGATACGGATCAAAATTCTGAATCAATCTTCGAATCATCCACAGAATTAAAAATGAATCGGCGGGCTGCTGAAAACTCAATTCTTTTACGATTGTTCTTTATTACAATCGTTGAACTTCATTTGAAAGTCAGCCTGACATGAATGATTCTGCCGATCTTCCACCAGAGCCTAAGAAGTCGATCTTTAAATTTAGTATTGCTGAAGTCTTTGTCATGATTACGGTAATTACCCTGTTAGTGATGCTGGTACTTCCCATAATTAATTCTTATTTATACAGATATGATAAAGGGCATCTGAGGATATATTCTTTAAATCGTCTCAGAAATATTGGTTTAGCGGTCGTTAACTACAGTGCTAGTCATGACTCAAATATGCCTCTCGATACAACAACAGATCTACAAGGAAAGCCTCTGCATGGTTGGATGACGACATTAATACCGTTTCTGGATGAAATAGAACTGGCAAATCAAATCAATTATGAAAAATCATGGAAGGATTCTGAAAATCAAACCGTTTTTACAACTAGTCTCCCATTTTTTCTTAATCCCGCCATAAGAGACCTTTCAACTAATTCAGAGGGATATGCACTAACTCACTATACTGCTAATTCGCGCGTAATCGGGATTCAAAAATCATACAGTCTCGATGAAATATCTAACGCTGATGGTATGGCAACTACAATTCTGGTCGGTGAAATTAATGGAAATTTCCCTGCTTGGGGTTCAACTTCTAATTTTCGGGACCCAGTCCAAGGACTCAAAGGGGGGCCTGAACAATTCGGTAGTCCATTCAAAGCAGTAAATGTCATCTTTGCTGATGGAAGTGGCAAATGCTTAAGCAAAGATATCGACCCTCAAATTCTAAAAGCGCTTAGTACCCCTGATGGTGGCGAGCGAGTTTCCCGGGATGACTATTAAGGGGCTTTTTTGAACAAATATCCTAGTTTATTGTATTCGACAGCTATTAGTCGCAATCAATACTCATACCCACTTCAATACAAGCACTGCTCAACACTTCAGCTCAAACTCTACTCTTATGAACAAAAGCCCTGATCACGTCTGCTTTCTTATCCGATTCGATATTCAGTCAGAAGTGGAGACTATCCATGGCGACGATTTCTGAAATCATCCGCTGCCATCAAGAATTTGCAGCCGCCCAAAATGCTGTGGATTTACTTCCGCGGAAAGTTAATCTGGCTTTGCAAACGTGTCGCGCTGCGTTAGTCACACTTGAGTACCGGCTTGCTGACATCGATTATCCAGTGAAGTCACTGATTTTAGATCCGGATCAGGGGCAAGCAGACCGGATGGCGCAGCTTGAAGCGCATACACGCCGCACAATTCCTGCCGTGCTGAAACAGTTGTGGCATGTGATTGGCGGGATTTCGTTTGTCGATCTCGATGACTACACTCATGTTGACTTCTGGGACGGTTTAGGAATCACAGGCGCAAAGGAATTCTGTGATGGTGTCTATGTCGAAAACTGCAGTCCGGAATTACTGGAATACATCATGGATGATTTCGATGCCCATCAGGAGGATGATGCCGAGTCGGAATTTATTTTTACGTTTGCGCCTGACGGTTATCACAAGGACGATATTTCTGGCGGACCACCTTACGGATTGAATGCAGGAGAGTGGCTGCCCCTGGTCTGCAACTTTGAATGGACTGGCTATCGACGTCCCGAAAGTGCCAATTCTGCATCAATCGATTTCATGGGCTATCTGCGGACTGCAATTCTGGAATGCGGCGGTTTTCCCGGTCTCATCGGACACCCAAAGTTCGAACCGATTCGCATGCGGCTGGTGGAAGGGCTCCCCGCCTTCTGAAGTGGATGCAGAGCATCATGCGGAAAAAACTTCGTGATTCTTCTCTCACTTTTCAGCCGCGCGAAAACGATATCTCAACAGTAAGCATTTTACTGAGCGGCTTGTTATTCAACCCATGTCCAACGGCCGGCCACTTTACCGGACTCATCAATGGCAACGGTTGCATGCACATTGTTCTGCTTCCAGGTTCTTAACGAGTAGGATTGAATGGAACCCTGTTTTGCTGCCGACTGGTTTGAAGCATCGAGCATCATCGTGGGGTTTGCCAGGACGCCGTTCATCTGGGAGACGCTGTCAGGTTGTGTTCCGAAGAAAGCATCGGCTTCTGCTGCGGAAATTCCCAATGGGATCGAGGCCACCGTTGATTCCAGTTCGGTCACGGTCCGATCGGGGTGATGTTGATAATAGAATGCGAGAAAAATGGGCAGTGAGAGTACAAAGACCGCAGCAAAAAAAATCAGATATTCTTTGAACGATGACTTCTTCATAGTGATCCTGATTGTACACAATTTCTAAATTGCGTCCCATTTAACCATAGCGGCTTCAAAGCGATGATACGAGGTCCAAACAGTCCTGGAAACATAACAATCAACCTGAATACAGTTTAGTTCGATTTCAGGTCAAAATTGATCGTGTTGTCTCCCTCAGTTACATCAGCAGTGAGTTCTGTTTTCTCGTTGTATTTCGCAGGGATCGACTGCTCATCACCCGGTTCCTCATTATCATCCGGCAGCTTGAAGATGGTCACTTGATGCTTTCCACTGGTGGCGCCAGCGGCTTTGGGATTGTAATATAATCTAAAAGAACCATCTGCTTTCGTCGTTGCGCTGGAGGCACGTCTGCGTGCTTTTTCTCTGACTTCTTCCGGCTCAAAAACGACTTTGGCATTACCCAATGGTTGTCCATCCAGAGTGATGACGCCTGTGACTTCATAAAGGTCGGGTAATGGGTCAGCTCCATCTCCCAGGCAGCCAGAGAAGCTGATTAAAAAGAATAGGACACACACTGTGTTGAATGAACGTGTTTTTGTTTTCATGAAATGAGCTGTCTTCTTCACTTGAAAGTAATTAGGTACACACCGGGAGCATGGCTTTAATCCATTTGAGACGCCATGATTTTCAGATGAACAATGTCAATACCGATTAAAATTCCGGTAAAATTTCTCCGCCTCTGATGGAAATCAATGCTGCAACAACACCAGCCCGATCGACATTTTCGCTGATGAACCGCACAGATCCATCTGCCAAAAGAATATGTGCGCCACCAACGTGAAAACTACCCGCGCCCCAGGCATTTTGCTTTCCATTAGTATGATCAAAGTTAAACGTGTAGCCGACAACTCCGGGTCGATTAAAAAATGTATGGGTCGCCACATTCCAGAACGGTCCATAATCAACCCTGGCTTTAATCAACTGTGATTCACACAGCACCATTGTATTACTTGAGCCATCAATAATATCCCGAATCCGAGCTGCCCCATTAGGTCCTAAGGTTCCTTTGCGTATATCTGAGTTGGCTCCCCAACTACCACCAAAACCGCCTGTTGCATAATGGGCAACGGCATAACTGGTTCGCCAGCCAAATCTGGCATAGTAGACTGGGTGTGTAGTATCTCTTTTGGGGCTCCCTGGATCCGAGGGACAGAGAAAAACAGGCACCGGTGAAGTCACCACTGAATATTGATCCGACGTGGGGGCGGTACTAGGGCAAGTAGAGTACGTACCCTGCCCACTCGGAAGGCTCCAGTCAAAGAGGTTATATAGATTCGCCTGGTCGAGAAACGGCAAGAGCATTTGATAGCAGGTGTGATTCAAAATCTCACCAGAGCCATGCACATCATCACAATCTCGAAAGCCCGCATTGATCGTTGCCGGTGGGAAAACACGATGAGTCTCGTGGTAGTTGTGCAACGCCAGCCCCAACTGTTTCAAATTATTTTTACAGGTACTGCGGCGAGCTGCTTCGCGCGCCTGTTGCACAGCGGGCAAAAGCAAAGCAATTAAAATCGCAATGATGGCGATGACGACTAAGAGTTCAATGAGTGTGAACCCGTACTTTCGTGAATGTTGTAAACGCATGAGTGTGCCTTTCGAAAGATAAAACTTCCGCTAATTGCGTTATTGAGATGGATTGATCAACTGAGTTGATCACAAATTGAGAGAGTATAGTTCTATACAGATAGTCTAATGAATCACTACACTGGCATTCATTATTTCGAAGAAGAGATCTCTATCAAGATTAATTCACAGAAACAATTGTGCTTTTAATTGAACTTAAGACATGCAAGCAAAATATGTTAGGGGAAACCATTACATACAGATGCAATGATATGTTCGCATGTTGAGTTTAGATACATGAATGTGTGAGGATGTAACGTGGTGATGTGTCTCAGTTTCAGTTTGAACGGTACCGGTAAGATCTTAGAATTTTACTTCGCGTAGCATCTCGCGCGCGGCATTGCGGCCGCAGGCGCCCATCACGCCTCCACCAGGATGAGCGGCACTTCCGCAGAGATAGAGGCCTCGAATCGGTGTGCGGTAATCGCTCCAACCGGGGACGGGACGCAGGTTGTACAATTGATGCGCGGGCATCGCACCCTGGAAAATGTTACCTCCGGTCAGGCCGAAAGTTCTCTCCAGATCAAGGGGTGAAATCACCTGGCGATGTAGAATTGATGACGGTAAGTTCGGTGCGAACTCCGCGATGCGCTCAATGCAACGGTCGGCGAAGTCTTCCTTGAGTTCGTCCCAGTTGCCATTGGCTAGTTTGTAGGGCGCGTATTGCACAAACAGTGACAAGATATGATTTCCCGGAGGTGCTAACGTGGTGTCGACAGAAGTAGGGATGGTCATTTCGATGATCGGTTTTTGTGAGGGGTGACCATATTTGGCATCGTCATAAGCCCGTTCAATTTCTTCGCAAGTCGCACCGATGTGAATGGTGCCGCGATGTTGTGGACCCGGTTCCTGATTTCCGGGCATGCAAGTAAAATCGGGGAGCTCACTCACTGCGAGGTTGATCTTCATACTGGCACTGCTATAGTCAATGCGGCTGACTGCACATTGAAACGACTCCGGCAGCGTTCCGGCCGGGATCAATTTTTCAAACGTCACATGTGCATCCGCATTGGAAGCGACACAGCGTGTTTGGATGGTCTCCCCACTCGAAAGTCTGACGCCTGTCGTATTCTGATTCGCGATTAAAACTTCCTCGACCGTTACACCGGTTCGGATTTCGACACCCGCATCTTGTGCCGATGCTGCCATCGCCTGACTCAAGGCGCCCATGCCCCCTTCGACATAACCCCAGACGCCCCGCGCTCCACCCGCCGAACCCATGACGTGATGGAGTAACACATACGCGGTTCCCGGTGCAGACGGTGGTTGAAAGGTGCCGATGATCGCATCGGTCGCCAAAGTTGCTTTGAGAATATCGGATTCAAACCAGCGATTGAGAATGGGCAGCGCTGCGCCAGTGAGGAGTTCAATCGCTTCCGGAATGGTCTCGCCCAGTTGTTTTAATGATTGATGCAAATGGTATGCGGTTTTTGTATCGCGAAGTTTCTTACTGAAACCGACCGAACGCCAACTGGCTGGCAGTGGCAGCAGATCGGGGGGCGTCTGCATTAACGCCGGTTCCAGGCATTCTGCAATTTTTTGAAGCATTGCTTCATAACGGGGATACTGTTCTGCGTCGCGCTGGCTGAATTGCGCGATCTGTTCCTGGTTCTGCTTGAGGTCCGGTCCCAGCAGCAGCGATTTTCCGTCGGCACGTGGTGTGAACGAAGAGGGATTCCGCGGCAACACGCGATAACCATAACGGGCGAGTTGCATTTCCTGTTCAATCTCCGGCAGCAGCAGGCTGACCAGATAGGAAGCCGTTGAAACCTTGAAGCCGGGCCAGAGTTCTTCAGTGACACACGCGCCGCCGACCAGATCGCGACGTTCAAGAATGAGGACCTTCCAGCCCTTTTGCGCCAATTGATGCGCACAGACGAGTCCATTATGCCCTGCCCCTACGATCACACAATCGTACATTGATGCTGTTCCCGGAAGTGAAGTGAATTCGTTTTGATTGCTGGTAGTATTATGAAGAGATGATGAAGTAGTGCCAGTGTGTGCGGTCTAGATTTCAAAAGGAATCGTGGGAATGCGGCATCACAGGCAAATAAGTTAGCGTCCTGCGAACCCCGGTCACTCTGATTTTGTCCACTTTTTGATGATTTTATAAAAAAATGAATTCCTGTGACATTCATGGAAAATGCGATTGTTTGACTAATTTTGATTTTATAAAATAACGCCATGGGCCATTGATCGAGACGGAAAACTCAATACCTCATCAATCAGGGGAGATCTTAGATGAGTGAAATTAATAACGAAGATCAGAGGTTAATCTACCAGACATGTCCCTGTTGTAAAGCAGACGTCGAGCGGGAAGCAGAAGAATGTCTTTTTTGCGATTTTGATTTCCGCCGGGCTCAATTCGAAAATGGCCTGTTGGAGACTAAGGACAATTCGACTTCGTATTTCACCATGTTCATTGTCAATTTGTTGATGAGTATGATTTCCATCTTTGTAACATCAATGGAATCACCTTCTCGAAAGAATGTCGCTCCATACAAAAGTGCGATTAGTGACCAGGATCAAGAGTTATTTACAAAATTTATGATCAAGCATGATCAATCGATTCCGCTCGAAATCAAAACACTGATTAATCGGGAAGAAGAAACGGAACGTTTGAAAATCGTTTCGGTGACTGTGTCTGGCCAGAAGCGTTTCACGACACCTTGCACAAAAACGTCATTTAACAAGGGGGAGTTTGATCTGCTGGAACGATTTCGGGTCCCACAAACGAAGTAGTGATTTGATAGGGTTAACGTAGTTTCATTTCGCCTGGTTATTGAAACTGCTTCAGGATTAATTCTGTTGACTTTCAGTTTATTGCTTGTTTTCCAGTTTTTGCTTCAGCATCTCAAGCTGGGTCTGCAGATAGTCAATGCCTTTGATTAATTGCTTTTTGGTTTTTCCGGATGCGGTTTCCGCTTCTGTTTTAAGCTGATCCATTTCCTTCTGCATGGTGAGCATGGCAGATTTATATTCAGCAGTCAGTTCTTTTTGTAATTGCTTGCGTTGTGCCTGTAGTTCACTCTGCCGATTTTGAAGCCCTGTTTTCGTTTCTGATTTTGCTTCTGTGATACGTGTTTCCAGATTGGAGATCTGCTGATCCAGTTTCGCCATAAATGCTTCTGTCTCAGAAATCATTTTGGTATTGAAGTCAGTCGTAGACTGAGCGATTTTGCCCAGTTCCGATTTCAATTTCTCGGAGGCACCCTTATTGGATTTTTGAATCATTTCAACTGTCTGGTCAAAATAGGCATGCGACCTCTTGTTAATCTCCTGAGTGTGAGTTCTTAATTCTTCATATTGCTTGTTGGATTGTGCATTCAGTTGATCTATCTGATCCATTAAGTTTGCTTTTGTTTCTGTTGAAGCGGTTTTGGCCTGGGACTTCAAACGGGAAATTTCTTCAGCTAAAGAGTCAAGGAAATTTTCATATCCCTGACGAAGTTGTTTGACTTCTTCCGTATACCGCTGACGGATGGTGGCTCTTTTCTCTATTAATTTTTTGGTTATTTTTTCTTTGTTTTCTGCCGCTTGTTTTTCTAGTACAGTCAATTCATCACGAAGTTTTTGAATTTGCTCGCTATAGCTGTCTTTTAAACTTAAAAAAGAGTCGTTCCATTCGCTACGAAGGCGATCGATGTCCTTCGAAAGATTCGCTTTGGCAGCTTCTTTTGACTCTTTCATTTTTTTCCAATGCTCCAACAGGTCCTTTCCCGCTGAATCATATTGTTCTTTGTATAATTTCTGTTGATCTTCCAGTAACGATTTCCATTCCGTGTTGAGACGGTTCAACTCTGTTTGAAGATCTTCTTTGGACTGTGCTGATGCAGTTCGTATCTCACTTTTCAGTTTTTGCCACTGCTTTTTTATTTCAGCGATCCGAGAGCCTACATCTATCTGAGAGTCTACTTGAGTTTCTTGCTTTTGTTTTTCAGTACTCGTGTTTGTGTTCTCTGTCTGATCCGCGCAACCAGCGCCAATCAGTGTGACAAGACACGCTGTCTGGATCACTCGGTGAAAGATATGTGAGAAGAGGCTGCTTTGATTCAGAAAATTCAGTTGATGCATTTGAATGTATTTCCTCTATATAGTGACATGAACAAAGCAGTCATAATTAAGTGTAACCAGCGAGTGTTGCTTAATGAGTTCCTACCAGATCATCGTTTCAACTTTATATTGCGATTGTGAAAATGAATTTTCCACACGAATTAACAAAAAAGGAAGCAAAACATCTGATTTTAATATTTAATTACCTTAAGTTGTTTTCCCAATGGTTGCAAAGGACAGTCCCGTTCGAGGGCATTTGCCTAAGAGGAATGAAGGCTGAAAATATCAAATGCACCTCGATATTGTTATCGATGGGTAGTACTACTCTATCGTAAGCATTTACTTTGCTGAAACTTGTTGATATGAGGCAGCTCTTTCTCCATTATCTTATATCCCATCTTGACAGGATTCCCTTTGTTCGCGACAGTTTGGGCGTGATTTGCTCAATAAAGACGTTCAAAAATCGGGCCAGGAAATGGATTTACTGTCTCTCGATCACCCTCGCTTGAAACAGAATAACTTCGATCTGTTACGATTGTTGTTGGCGATGACTGTCTGCCTGGTACACGCTTATGAGCTTTCGGGTTTTGAGCAACTACGAGGGCTGGCAGGGATGTTGTCGGCACAAGTCGCAGTTCAGGCGTTTTTTGTGGTGAGTGGCTTTTTGATCGTGATGAGCTACGAACGATCTTCTTCTCTGACTTCTTATGCCGGTAAACGCGTGCGGCGGATTTATCCCGCATATGGCGCGGTTATCTTGTTGTGTGCGATCAGTTTTGTTGTAGTGAGCCGGCAGCCCATTCAAGACTATTTTTCTCTGGTATGGCTCAAGTACGTGGTTGCGAACCTCATGTTTCTGAATTTCTGGCAGCCGAACTTGCCTGGGGTGTTTGAAACGAACAAGTTGGCAGCCGTCAATGGAGCACTGTGGACGCTCAAAATTGAGGTCATGTTTTATCTGGCTGTGCCACTGTTCGTGTATTGCTTTCGCAAATTTCCCCGACTTCCTCTACTCATTTTGATTTACTGTCTCTCGGTGGCGTACGCAGAACTAATGACTTTCGCAGCAGTTCAGACTGGGGTCAACTTTTACGAACGGCTGGGACGTCAATTGCCGGGGCAACTCTCGTATTTCATGGCGGGGGCGTTTTTGTTTTATTACCTACCCTTTTTTGAACGCCATGTGAGATACTTTGTAATTGCGGCGGTCGCGGTGTCTCTAATCCACTTTCAATTTGCCCTGCCCCTCCTGCAACCTTTTGCACTGGCGATATTAGTTCTCTTTTTCGGTCTGTTTCTGTACGCAGGGAACTTTGGCAAGTATGGAGATTTTTCCTACGGCGTGTATATCTTGCATTTCCCGGTGATTCAGCTTTTGTTGAATTCGGGTTGGTTTACAGGGCGCCCCTGGTATTTCCTCTTTTCCGCTGCCAGCACCACATTGATTGGGTCGATATTCATGTGGAACGTGGTAGAAAAACGGTTTCTACTGCGGAACAGCCATTATGTGGGAGCCGTTGAACCAACCGAAGCAAAAGTTCCCGTTAAGGAACCAGCCAGACTGTGATCAAGAACTGAGTGGCTTGGTTTGGCAATGTCATTAGAGAATTTTATTTTGACTTTAAATCGAAATCGAACTTATTTTCGCCCTGAGTGACTTCAGCAGTTAATCCGGAATTTGCACTATCAGCGTATTTAGGTGGAATCAAGTGCTTCCCTGCCTCATCGGGATTATCCGACATTTTCATAATCGTCACTTTATGATTTCCTAAAGCTGCTCCCGTGGCATCCGCGTTGTATTGTAATCTATACGAACCGTCTGCTTCTGTAGAGGCACTTGAAGCACGTCTTCTGCCTTTATCGCTTACTTCCTGTGGTTCAAATACGATGTTTGCTTTTCTAAGTGGTTTTCCATCCAAGGTGATGGTGCCTGTCACCTCTGCGAGATCAGGTAAAGGTTCGCCACTACTTCCCAAACAGCCTGAGGAAATACAGAGGATAACCAGAAAAATGAGGTTGGTACTGGCAAAGTAATAAGATCTTATTTTCATGAAAATAACTGTTCTATTTGTTGGACCTGAGAGTTTGCATATAGAATGACATTGACCAATTCGAAATACCGCGATGACAAAGTGCCATCGCGGTATGCATTGTGGTTGCCAGATAAGAATTCAAGAGCCGATTAAAATTCCGGAAGAACTTCACCACCACTGATTGATACCAATGCTTGAACAACTCCAACGCGGTCCACATTTTCGCTGAGGAAGCGAACGGCACCATCGTTCAGTAGAATATGAGCTCCACCAACGTGGTGGCTACCTGAGCCCCAGGCATATTGGTTTCCATTACCATCGTAATTATTATTAATGTTATATGGTGAAACACCAGGCAAGATAAAAAACGTGTGTGTCACTGCATTCCAATAAGGACCGTAACTCGTTGACGTTTTTCTCAATTTTGTCTCACACAAAACCATCGTATTACTAGTACCATCAGTAATGTCACGGAACTTAGCTGCACCATTGGGGCCCAATGTCCCTTTACGTGTGTCCGCGTTAGCGGCCCAACTACCACCGCCTCCGCCCGTTGTGTAATTTACGACTCCATAACTGGTTCTCCAGCCAGGAGCAATATAGTAGTCAGCTGATGTGGTTGAATGTGATTGTGTTCCCGGATCTGAGGGACAGACAAAAATAGGTACTGGTGAAGTTACGATTGAATACTGATCTGTTGTAGGAGCGGCGGTTGAACAGCCACTACCGTGCGATGCACGTCCACTGGGGATGCTCCAGTTAAATTGGTTGTAAAGGTTTGCCTGATCCATAAAGGGTAGGAGCATTTGATAGCAAGTATGATTCAGAAGAGGGCTCGAACCTTGCACAGCAGTGCAACCATTAAGACCTCCATTAATTGTGGCTGGTGGGAAGACACGATGGGTGTCGTGATAGTTATGCAACGCCAAACCGATTTGCTTCAGGTTATTCTTGCAGGTACTGCGGCGAGCCGCTTCTCGCGCTTGTTGAACTGCCGGTAAAAGTAGAGCGATCAAGATAGCGATGATCGCAATCACTACTAACAATTCAATCAGTGTAAAACCATTTTTTCTTAGTCTTTTAGTGCGCATTGAGGGTGCCTGCCTTTCAACGAAAATAGATAAAATTGAATTAGAAAGAGATGAAGTGTGTGTATTTCTTCAACCAGGGCGCGTGATTGAGAGATTTAAATACTGATAAGATAAGTAGATATAACTATTAATATAGATTTATTAATTATATCAAATAATTATTACTACCGATGATTGGTAGTCAATGCTATAAATTAATAAATGTAATTAATTGTTAAATATTTATGAACATTAAGAAACAAAATGTTACTTGATAGAGAGGCACTGCCCCAGTGCGATTACCAACGAATTAATTGTTGTTGGAATCGAGTGCTTCAAATTTCAAGTGGAGCTTTTTTGCAGCGGGCATCGCACCGTCGTAATGATAGAAGGCTTTTTCCCAGTCGCCGTAGACCGGGTTCGGCAGGAGGATCCATCTTCTGCCCCAATAACTTTTAAAGCGTTCACCCTGTGTGATGCGTTCTGGCGGCGGAATTTTTCCCTGGTAGGTGAAGTCGTTGAAGTCATCGCCCAGCAGCAGCAGGATTCTATAATGACGGGCGACAAAGGCGCGGCGTGAGGTTTTATTCCAGGTCCAATCTGGTTTTTCGTTCTGACAGAGTACCTGCGATTGATTGATCTTCATGCCAAGCACGCGGGACAGGTTTTCCACGGTCGGAGTTTCCAATCGATAGTCGCGATTCGTAATGAAGAAAATCGCTACGTTGTTTTGAATCAGATGATTGAGGAACTCTTTAACCCCAGGAATCGCTTTTGACTTTTTTTCTCTGACCCATTGGCTCCATAGTTCTTCATCCCAGTCTTTGTCTCGTTTGACGAGCCGTGCCATAAAAGCCGCGTTGTTGAGTACCGTTTCATCAAGGTCGAGAATCACTGCAGGAGGAAGCTGTGCGTACCCTGCTGTTTGCTCCACCGCCGCCGTCCAGCAGGGATCTCTCAGAGCGTTGATTGCTTGCATGGTTGCGAGTCGATAAGCCTGAACACAGGCGACATCATGTTCCACAGAGGTTTGCATCCAGAGTGTCGCGTCGAGTCCCTGATAAGTTTTGGGTGAGGAAGCCGTTGACTCTTCTACATAGGCACTTAACGTCTGCAAACCGAACAATAATAAAAGTAAAACCGATTTCTGCATGAGAGGCTCCCGTATGAGCTGGCGGCGTCTGATAATTGAACCTTTTAAGAAACTGGGGTGTTTATGATTCTTGAATAAAACTAAATACGCTTTTGAATTCTCATTGTCAATCGATGTCTGAACTATCCGGCTCCGTGCTGGTGGTGTTGGTGCTGATAGATCTTATTCTATTAATGTTAGCCTTTGCGGAACTATTTCGTTATTCTATGCAACGGGCCATTCTGAATCATTTTCAGCAAGTCAGACACAAAAATCAGAGTCCCAGAGCTAAGAAAAGGTTGAGTCATGGCAAGTCGATATACCTGTCCGTTATCTGAGCTGAATTCCTCTCATGTTTCTGAAGCAGGTGGGAAAGGGGCTTCGTTGGGTGAGCTGATGTGTGCCAAGGCCCCTGTCCCTCCCGGTTTTGTAGTAACGAGTATTGCGTTTCAGAAATTCATCTCCCAAGGTGACCTGAAACAAATTATCGTTGATACCATTCAGACGCTGAATGCAGGACAGATCGATTTAGCTCAAGCGAATCAACAGATTCACTCAGCCCTTGAAGTTGCAGCGATTCCTGACGAAGTAATTGAAGCAATTAACAAAGCGCAGCAAACGCTTCAGGCAGGTCGAGTTTCTGTGCGTTCCAGCGCCACCTGTGAGGATAGCGCTACCAGTGCCTGGGCTGGACAATTAGAAACGTTTTTAGATGTCACACCTGACAAGATCGTAGAAAACGTTCGAAGCTGCTGGCTTTCTCTGTTTAGTGAATCGGCTTTGTCTTATGGTGCCACTCATGGATATGCGGCGGGGCAAATTTCTGTGGCCGTTGTCGTTCAAAAAATGATCGCCAGTGAAATTTCCGGCATTGGATTTTCAGTGCATCCTGTCACACAGGAGCCGGACATTCAATTGATCGAGGCCTGTTTGGGGCTGGGAGAAGCCATCGTTTCCGGGAGAATTGTCCCAGACCAGTTTGTGGTTGCGCGTCATTCTAATGAAATCCTCGAATCCATTGTCGGTGATCAGAAAGAGGCATTGTGGATGGGGAGCGATCATTCAAAACCGAAATGGCAGGACCTGGATGGTCGAGGAACGAAGCCGAAAATCACCAGCCAGCAAGTGATCGAATATTCAAAGATACTGGCTCGCTTGCACGATCATTACGGGCATCCCATCGATACAGAATGGGCGATTGAAGATGGTGCGTTTCAGATATTACAGGCACGGCCCATTACCACTCTGGCGAAAGAGTATGATCAAACCCTGATTGATGAGTCTCAGGAATGGCAATTTCTCGTTCGTCGCCCGTTTTTTTTGCTGGCGGCGACAGTCCTGCCCTTTTGGCTTGATTCAAAACATGCTGACAAAACCTTAGGTACACATTTAAACGAAACATTATTGATTCAGGATGATACGGGACTGTTTAATCTCTTTTATGCGAAAAAGTCAATCGATGCCTATATGGAGCACATTGGCAATCTGTTGCAAAATGAGCGGACTCATCTGATCGAGATTTTAAAGCATGCATTAGGCCTCTACGACGAGGGGTATGCACGAATTGATCGAGGGCTTGAAGGATTTGACAGTTTGCAGGAGATCGAAGATTTCTTTGCCGATATCGCTCAGCACACGACGGTCTTTCCTGCCTGGGTTTTGATCTACATTGAATCAAATCAAATTGACGATCCTGAAGTGCAGGCCCTGTCAGAGAAAATTCGCTCACATACATTTTACCCGGTGATCGAGCGAAGAATTCTCGAACCATTGGCAATTAAAACTGCAAAAGCGCTTGGTTTTTCCAAACCTGAACGGGCTTGCGAGTTGATCGTCTGGAGCGAGTTGAAAAACGGATTAGTGACGCGGGACTTGTTAGAGTCTCGTTTAGCCGCCGTGGAGGCGGGCCATCGGTCTATTTTTCAAGTCATTGAAGATCAGGAGACATTTCATCTCGTCTCACAAACAGGTTACTTACTGACACGACTGGCAAAACAAAGACAGCTCCAGCCTGTGAATCATTCCCATGAGTTAACAGGTCAGGTAGCCTGGCCAGGGGTTTTTCGAGGACGTGCCCACGTAGTTCTGAGCCTGGACGCAATGGGACAGACCATGGAACCCGATGAAGTTTTAGTTTCGATTCAATCCAGTCCGGCTTTGATGCCTTTGTTAGAGCGGTGTGGGGCCATTGTGACCGATGATGGTGGGATTGCCTGCCATGCGGCAATCCTTGCTCGTGAGTTACGGAAACCAGCCTTAATCGGTACGCAGCTGGCAACCAGAAAAATCAAAACAGGCGATCTGATCGAAGTCGACACATATCATCAAGTCGTTCGCATTCTCGAACACGATCAGTCATCTTAAACTCACCATAATCGTGATTCACTCTACGAATTCACAAGCCCCTGATGTCTCTGGAACATCAGGGGCTTGGAGTTCTGTGATTTTGTGAGATACTTTTGCGTTACTTTGATTGTAATTCGAAATCATAAGTCAGATTCGGATCGGTACTTTGTTCCACTTCCACTGTTAACTTCGTGTTTTCAAAATTACTATATTTGGCAGGCAACGATTCTTTGGCTCCTTCTGCCATGGCATCTGCTTCTGTGGTTTCTGGAGGTACAACAGATCCGTCTGGCATCAATACTTTGCTGATGATAACTTTGTAGTTACCTGGAGCGATTCCCTTTGTTTCCTCAGGACTCACATTGGCAATCGGCGTAATTAATTCAAAAATACCTGAGTTGTCTGTGATGGCAGATGCCATCCGAATGTCTGCTTCTCCCTCTTGAGGGATAAATGTGATGGTTGCGGCAGCCAATGGCGCATCATCTAATGTGATTTTTCCCTTAGCGGTGACGAGTTCAGAGAAGACCTTCGGAGTTTCTGAACCTCCACTACAACCTGAAATACCTATGCCGATCAATGCAATGAGAAGAAACTGATAGCAGGTTTGTATTCGCATTTTTAACAGTGATAATGGAAAATTCATATAATGAGGCTCCTGAGAGTGATTCAAACTAAAAATGCCCGAAGAAGACAATTGGTTCTTCGGGCAGTAACTGAAACAGTTGATCGATCTGAAAAAATTAACGATGAATTGTTCTGAGACGAATAGATTCACAAGAATGATTGAATGGCTATACGGAGTCTCTGTTAGCGGAATTCGCCGAGAACATTTCCATCAGCAATTCGATCAAGATTCCTTCGAATACTGACATCGCTATTTTCACTGAGAAAAATCACTGCGCCATCTGCCATTAATACGTGCAATCCACCGACGTGCCAACTGCCTGTCCAACCCCAGTCACCCAAACGTGGTTTAAAATCAATTCCACTACGAATGGTATTGTTTGGTGGTGATTGTCCCAGTGAGAGTCCGATTTGTACCCAACCACGACCGGCCCAACTCGCATTATTTCCATTACCACAACATGATTTTCTGGTTTCAGTCATCATGGCTGTGTTACTTGCTCCATCCTTAATATCTCGAATACGGCACTTACTACCATCTTCAAACATGAATCTGGTTGTGAGTGAACGTGTTGCCCATCTATTACATTCTGTATGTAGTCTGATAGAAATAAAATCATAATTTGTTCTATGTTCCGGAGTTCCACCAGGTAAATTATAAGTAGTACTTGTGGATGAACCTCCAGGGCCTGGATCAGTAGGACAACTAAAGATGGTCATGACTCGATTCACCTGGTTGGCATTTGTGGTTGCATTGCCTCCCGAAAGCGGGATACCACTTGAAGAATAATCATCAAAGGCGAGATTGAAATCCAGATTAGAGTAAAGTGCTGCCTGATCTAAGTAAGGAAGAAGTAAAACTAACCCATTCATGTTCATTGCAGTGAGTGGTGGGTTGGGACTTGAACCACAATCCCCACTTGCTACTTGGCCTGGAGGGAAGACACTGTGCGTGTCGTGGTAATTATGGAGTGCTAATCCCAGCTGTTTTAATTGGTTTTTACAGGTACTTCGTCTGGCTGCTTCACGTGCCTGCTGAACCGCGGGAAGTAAGAGGGCAATCAAAATGGCAATGATCGCAATCACCACAAGTAATTCAATAAGGGTAAATCCTCTTCGTTTTTTTGAAGGTCGTTCCTGTTCCATTCCAATTCTCCTTAAAAAGATAAAAATGATGGCATACGTAATTAAATATAACTTTGGTGAAATATAGCGCTGTTTATTAATTAACTATATTAATATAAATGAGTTTTGGTATATAGTCAATAACGACAATTGTTTACGTGCTTTGTTCAGAGGTGAAAATAGAGATCAATCCTGATCGAATCGAAGAAATTGGTAGCAGAGACGAAGTAAAACCCCCCTACTTAATTTTGGAGGTAAACACTATGTTTTGTTAGGGTTTAGGCTAATGGGAATACAGAAGCTGAAACAAATGAGGAAGAGAACCAGCGGTCTATGCAAATGGCTGTAATGAACAGGGTTCTCTTAAGGGAGTACAGTAAAGCCTCCATCAGCATCGAGAGCAATCTGAGTGGCTGAAAGGGATGAATGCAGCAGCGATGGGAATTGCCTTTGGAGTGATGAAATCATGCTGCAAGGACTCACGATCAGTTTTTTTACTTAGTACATTTTCTCTCAGGTGGCGTCCTTCATCTGATCAAGTTCCTTACGAACGAGTTCAAGTTCTCGTTGTTCTGCTTCGAGTAACTTCGGATCATTGATATTCAGTTGCGGCATAGGACTCATGGATGAGTATTGATAATCCTCCGTACCGAAGCTGATCGCTTCACTGCCGGTGAAGCTGCCATAATTTGAAAAGAAACGAGAGTATGACTCGTCAAGCTCCGCGTATTCTTTTTGTAGTTCGGTTAAAATGGCAAATCGTTCTTCTTCAGTAATTGTGGGGTGAATCACAAGACGGTAAACATTCTCGCGGAGCGCTAAGTACTTCGACGAACCGGTAAACATGCTGGCGACGTCTTTCTCACTAAAGTAAGCGGATATGACGAGGGTAATCGTGCCTGACAGTGCGGCAATGATCGCGGCTACCATTTCAAGCCCTCGATCCCCTAATGTCGCTACGAGTGCTGTGGTAATGGCACCGGCGGAACCAAGGGCCAGGACGCCTGAAATAATTGACAAGATCTTCTTCATATGTAACTTACGATGCGCGGATTGTAGAAGATCGGCTCTGCGGGTAGCTGAATTGGTCGTCAGACGCTCAATTTCTTTTCGAATGCTGCTCTGCATGGTTTGTACTTCCCCTTATTGCAGATCTCTTGACAATGTACTGTTGAAACCATTTCTCTATTATCTCAGATACAGAGCAAATCGCTTTTGACGATGATTATAACTCATTTAGACATCATAAATACAAAAAAGTACAAATGCCTGTAAGACATCCGTGCTTTTGAAATGGATTTGGAGATGACTGGATCTGAATCGTCACGCTTCGCGACACTGAATCCCGAATCGAGTTGGTCGACTCTTTTCGTACCATTATCCATTCTCAGTGTCATGTTCTTGTTCAGCCTGTTACAATATCATGACGAATGGGCGCGGGCATTCCAATAATCTCGCCATCAAACTAAAAATGAACGAAACACGAGAACTCATCAAGGAGTACATCATGATTACATCAAATTTACTTTCTCGTCGCCAGTTTGTACTGTTAGCGGCAACCGCTGCTGTTTCCGGCCCATCGCTTGTACGAGGGGCGGAGCATAAAGATGGCTATCTCAACGGTCGCCTGTATAAGACTCTTAAGATTGGGATGGTTCGATCTGGTAAGACACTCGAAGAAAAATTTGCGATTGCGAAGGAAGCCGGGTTCGACGGGATCGAATTAAATTGTCCGGGGATCAATGTCGCAGAAGTGCGAGCCGCCATCAAAGCGACGGGACTTCCGGTAGACGGGTCGGTCAATGCCGGGCACTGGAATGTTCGCCACACAGATCCAGATCCCGCAGTACGTGCAAAAGCACTGGCCAGTTTGCAGGAAGCCCTTCGCCAGACTCATGCCGTCGGTGGGAACTCAGTTCTGCTTGTCGTGGGCCGAGGAAGCGACGGTCCCGAAGAAGAAATCTGGAAGCGATCAGTCGAGAATATCTCAAAGGCAGTGCCGCTGGCTGCAGAACTCGGCATTCATATCCTGGTCGAAAATGTCTGGAACCAGTTCTGCTATGACCACGAAGGTGACCACACTCAGACCGCGGATAAGTTTGTGAAGTACATTGACGAATTCGATTCTCCCTGGGTCGGCATGCAGTTTGATATTGGTAATCACTGGAAGTATGGCAGCATGGGCGACTGGATTCGCCAGCTCAATAAACGGATCGTCAAGCTTGACCTGAAAGGCTTCTCTCGCGAAATGAGCAAGTTTACAAAGATCGGCGCAGGCGATCTGGACTGGGCCGATGTTCGAAAGGCGCTTGCAGAGATCAAGTACTCCGGCTGGGCGGCAGCGGAAGTAGCCGGCGGTGATCTTGAGCGTCTGAAAGAAATCTCCAGCAACATGGATCGCGTCTTTGGCCTCAAGACACAATCCTGACGCAAACAATGGGCAGTACCTTCCGTTCTGTGCCGCAAATCGCCCACTTTTTGCTTCGGGCTTTAACCCGGCACAAGACGGAAGCTCAAACTTGGCGACATTGTGTTGACTAATCGTCATGTTTGCTCCTGAGCTGTCGGAAGACTTCGAGTGTCTGGCTCATTATACTTTATTTGGTACTGGTTTCGATTCGTGCTGCCACAATTGGCTTAAACAAGGCCTGAATTATTACATCTTTGCTAGACTACCCTCGGGTGATGAATCTTATGCAGCTTCTTAGGTTTCGTTTTTAGTAGTCATTTGCCGCTGCACAATGCTTGCGACCGAAAAAACATTCAGGTCGTTTGATGTGACACGTTTTTTGTTATAATCAATCCGTTATGGACTACACACGAGAAAGATACAAAGAACAATTGCCCGCAAAAGCTTTACGTCCTTACGTCGATTGCTTCTGGAGTTCACTAGCACCCGCTCATATCGCACCTGTTACGCGTCGCATTCTGCCCGATGGTTGTATCGACTTTATCTTCGACTTATCGCCGAGTAGCAGTTGTGAAGGAAAAGTCGTTGGGACGATGACCAGACCACTGCTGTTCCAGATTACAGACTCTGTTTGTTTAGTTGCAGTACGATTTCGACCTGGAGGAGCTGCTCCATTTCTCAATTTTGCTGCAGATGAGGTTACCGATTTGCAATGCGAACTCCCCCGAGAGTGGCGGATGGTCCGACTGTCTGACCGACTCCGCGATGAGACTACGCTCTCGGGAAGGATTCATCAACTTGAATCCGCCTTGCTCGACCGTTTAGCAGAAACTTTACCTGTAGATAAACGAGTTCAAATTGCTATTTCGATGATTGAGCAAGGGCATAAACGTATCGGAGCGATTGCCAACGAGGTCGGCACGAGTCGACAGCATCTTAATCGACTATTTCGACAGCATGTGGGAGTGGGAGCGAAATGCTTTGGACGCGTCGTTCGTTTACAGCAATTGCTTGCCCATGTCGAAACAACTAAGCAAGCAAATTGGTCATTTGCTGCGTTGAATGTTGGCTACTATGACCAGGCTCATATGGTCACCGAATGCCGCAGTTTAACCGGCTTAACACCAACTGAATTAGCTGCTCGCTGAATTCTTTTCTGACATGTTCCATTTTTCCAATACCCGTTTGCTGGGTGATGCGATAATGAGCGAATGCTGAATCTACAGAGAGATTCTAGTTGCAAAATAAGGGAATCGGATGAAATTCTGTGGATGCAGCATATGCCTGACAGCGGCAATCGGAGCAGCTTTCCTGTGCGTTACTACCGGATGCCGCGACTACGAAAGCCATGCCACATCGAACAACACAACCCAAGAAACAGAAAGAAGGAGTACAATGAAATTCGGATATATGCTGTTCTACGTTAGGGATGTCGAGGAAACATTGGAATTTTTCGAGACGGCATTTGGACTTGAAAGAAAGTTCTTAAGTGTCGAGGGGGACAAAGGATACTGTGAGTTGAACACTGGCACTACGGTGCTTGGATTTGTGTCTTATTCCCAGGCAAAGTCTGCGGGAATCAACTTTATTGAGCCACAATCGGAAGGACCGGCGCAGGCTGTTGAAATTGGTTTTGTCACAGATGACATAGCAACTGCCTACGAAAAAGCCGTCAAAAACGGAGCCACGCCTGTGGCTCCACCGGCAGAAAAACCATGGGGGCAAACGGTATCTTATGTCCGTGATATCAATGGCTTTTTAGTCGAAATCTGCTCCGAAGTAACCAAGTAGTTCAAAAAATTTATCGCGGGCCGCGTGGTAAATTTTCGATCAGATGTCGGAGGATCAGCATTCGCACATGCACGACAGACCCTGGTCCTTCACGAAGACCGTGGTCGCGGTTGGGATACACCATATAATCGAATGGCTTGCCAAGTTCGATCAGCCGATCAACGAGCCCTTCGATGATTTGAATGTGAGTGTTCGTTTCGCCTGATCCGGTGACGATCAACAGCTTGCCCTTCAGACCTTCGGCGAAGTTGATCGGTGCGGATCGCTTGTAGCCTTCTGGGTTGACTTCGCGAGTCCGCATATAGATTTCCTGGAACCAGGCGTTGTAAAGCCACGGTTGTGGCTTGGGCACGACCGCGATGCCCACGTGGTAGACATCCGGCTTGCGAAACATGGCGTTTAACGTGTTGGAGCCACCACCACTCCAACCCCAGATACCGACTCGATTCAAATCGATGTACGGTTCCATTTCCGCAAGCTTCTTCAGAGCGGCGGCCTGATCTTCAGTGGACAGCGGGCCCAGACTGCCAAATACAGAACGTCGCCACGCGGCGCCTTTTGGTGCTGCCGTGCCGCGGTTGTCGATCGAGACCACAACGTATCCGGTGTCCGCGACGACGCGGTGAAAATCAATCTGCGCAGCACCCCATTTATCGAGAACCGTCTGCAAATAAGGTTCGCCATAAACGTAGACGAAGACGGGGTACTTTTTCGATTCGTCAAAATCACTTGGCTTCGTGATCACTGCGTCCATGACCACACCGTCGCCGATATCGATCTGAACAAATTCGGACGGTCGCGGCACCATTTGTTTCATCTTTGCCCGCAGTTGGCTATTCTCATTGATAACGCGAACGACCTTGTGTTCGGGCAACTCGACTACCTCGACACTGGGCGGCGTATTTAAACGGGAATAGGTATGAATGGCCCATTTCGCATCAGGCGAAATTTCATAGTCGTGCGTGCCGGGCTGATCCTTTGGTGAAATTCGTTCCAAAGTTCCAGTACCGTCCAGTGGGACTCGGTAGAGATACTTTTGTGTCGCATTGTCGGGTGAGGCGTAGAAGTAATACCAACCGCCAGCCTCATCGACGTGAGCCCGATTGATCAGATCGAACTCACCGCGTGTGAGTTTGGTTTCCTGCTTTCCATCACGTGAGCATAGCCACGCGTGTCGCCAGCCGTCCTTCTCGCTGATAAAAATGAATGCTTCGCCATCACGAATCCATCTCGCCCCGGAATTGATTCTATGGCTGCCGATGGCCCAGGCATCGTTGACTTCGCCGTAGATGCGAGTGAGTTTTCCATCGACTGAAGCGATCCAGAATTCACGTTTATCACGGAAACGACTCATCTTTTCAATCAACAATTCATCGGAATTTCCAATCCAATCGACTTGGCCTAGATAGAAACCCTCCTCGGCAACTTCGATTGGCAGCCAACGGACTTTTTCGCCGGCTGAGTCAGCGATTCCAACGCGAAGTGAATTCAGCTTGCCGCCCACTCTGGCAAATCGATTTTGAGCGACACGTGGATAGGTCGGATCACCGGGCACCAGAACAGATCGTTGCCTGACTTCAGTCCGGTCAATCTCAACAAACGAAACGTATTTGCCACTCGGACTCCAGCGAAGGTCGCGAAAGGAAATGTCGCGATCGCCGACGTCCTCTGTTAGCACTGTTCGTTGATTGCGATCGACGTCACTCACGAAGATTTTTCGATTGCGCGTTTCCAGGATGCGTCGACCGTCAGGGGAAAGTAACCTTTCCGGCTTTGCATTGTCGACAATGTTGCGTGCTCCGGAACGAACATCGTAGAGAGCCACAACGCGTTTTTTCGTGTCCGGATCTGTTTCGCGCAGTTTGTATCCGGAACTATCGGGAAGCCACTCGGCCTCGACTTTTGGAGCGCGAAATTCGCCGCGGTCATAAATGGCGCGGAGTCGCTCACTGGCTCCCTCCTGCCACCTTGGAGTTTGAGTCTGACCTTCGGCGATTCCAGCGACAACCTGGATTACAACTGCCACGGAAAGAATGGTAAAAGTAAAGAAATAATTCATGTTGATTTTCAGTGATTGCTGGGATAGGGATTGCTGTTTAGTGTTCGGTCGTTTCTGGATGCTTGCAAGTCAGATCTAGCCTGTGTCCAGGTTTACTGTAGCGTCTCCAAGGCCATTTGGACCGAGTATGTTAGATTGAGGCACGATATACTAAAATGTGATGCGCTATAAGTTGTCATTGCTTCAAGTTGCTGTATTGATTTGCAGCGCGTGCGGCATGCTGCATGGCCAATCGTGTGTCGGTTTCGACGCCAATGATGGTGCTGTCAATAACTGAGATAGACTTTCCTCCAGACCACTTGTAAGATCCTTCTTTGAGTGGTAATTCAACGCGATGTGCAAGGATGCGAATTATTTTCATAGTACCTGATCCCGTTGACATCATGCAGCATCCTCAACGTATGATTGGATGACTTTCGGGATGACTGTTTTTTCTCATAACTTGGTTTACGTGTTCTCAGCGTAGCAGAGGAACACTTTTCAGTCTAGGACCAAACATTCACATTAGAACGAAACGGCGCACAGAAGCAACCAAACCAATGACGTGCATACCTGGAAACAATCTTGCCTCCATCGATGTGACGATTCTATCAGCTCTTTTTGATGCTGCCCCCGATGTCGCCTTCTTTGTAAAAGATGCCGCCGGTCGCTATGTGACGGTAAACGAGTCTTTGGTGAATCGTCATGGTCTAAACAGCAAGGCCGACGCCATTGGAAAAAGGCCCCGTGATCTCTGTGAGGGCGACTTCGGAAATGTTCCTTCTGAACAGGATGAGGAAGTGCTGCGGACCGGTCAACCGATACTCGAGCATCTCGAAATGCAGTGGAACAGTCGGCACGAACCGGTTTGGTGCGTGACAACCAAGTTACCGATTCCGAATGGTGAGGGCCAAATTGTCGGCATCATAGGGTTTTCACGTGATGTCCGAGTACCAGTGCAAACTGCAGAAATTCCGGAAGGCTTCGCGCGGGTATTGGATGATTTTGAAAGAACGCTAACCAATGGAGTCACACCCTCTACGCTGGCTGAGAAGTCAGACCTGACTCCACAGCAACTCACACGATTTACGAAGCGAATTTTTGGACTGACTCCGACTCAACTCATCACCAGAATTCGAATTGCCGCCGCTTCGCGAATGCTGCGTGATACGAACAAAACTATTGCTGAGATCGCAGTCGCTTGCGGTTTCTACGATCACAGTGCATTTACTCGAGCCTTCAGAAACGCGACCAGCGTGACCCCTTCCGCGTTCAGGAATCAGGAATAGCAGTAGGAAAATCGGATAAAAATATGGGTAAGGTTCTGCCTGATGACCCAAGATTCCGCTCCCAATGCGAAAAGAGATTCGGGAGGTGTTGCTTTTTAACATGCCATCATAAATGCTATTTCCCAGTTTAAGATGATCGATTTCAAACCGCATGGCGTCAAAGAATTGATTAACAGATTTAAGAGTACTACTGACCTATTGATTAAAATTCAGTGTGAATGAACCAAAGCGCTCTGGTTCTTTGCCGGCGTCTTCCCAGCCGTAGGCGTAGGTACCAACGTGCCAGAGTCGGACGGTGGTATCTGCCATGATCTGAAAGCCGCAGTCGCGGGCGCGCTGGCAGAATGAGTAGTCTTCCGCCAGATAATCATAGCCGTCATCTCTTTGATACAGCATCGGATGGAAAAAGGGGATCATGGTTTCGCCAAAACGTTCGTTGCACATCGGAAGTTTGAGTTCTTCCTGAATCTTACGATAGACTTCACGGCGGATATGTAGAAAGCCTGTTCCCGCATATAAGATCTCAATCAGTCCCCCACCATTACCGAACACCATCTTCGGTGTGCCTGGCAATACATGACAGGCCAATTCCCGCTTGCCTTTTTTGGGATAGATACCACAGGAAATCGGCAGATTATGCTTTCGTAGTTTTTCAATGGCATCGGGAAAGAAGCCGACATCGGAATCGATCCACATCGTCTCCTCAAAGCCGTCTTTTAAGGCGTTGGTTGCCAGTTGATTGCGCCCCTGGTCTATGGCTGCGTAACCTCTGATACGACGGACGACGTAACCTCGGCGTTCCAATTCTTTGAGGGACTGCTCGCACTGCGGAACAATACTTCCGGAATAAGGAACCAATACAACACACTTTTTAGTGTCCATCGGATGAGCCGACGCACGGGGAGCTGCTTTTTGAGCGGGAGTCTTGCTCGATTTATGTGTATGCAATCCCGCATGATTAACCTGCTGGTCTTTGGGAATTCCCACAAATGTCAGCAGTTCGCGAACCCCTGCCTCGTCGTTCAGTTGTTCGACATTCACAATTCGCAGTTGATCAGGAAACTGTTTGGCCAGTGTTTCAGAACGCTCGTTGTATTCATCCCAGTAACGGGCGATGCCTGCTTCCCTGCTCTGGATGTCATACTTGGGAAAGATACGTGACCAATTCGGCTCATAGTGCCAGCCCGGTGGCAGTTCTTTCGCCCAATGGTTTGTAGGTAGCGGATGCACCTGATCAAGCCAGCGGCAGAAGCTTTTAACAACAGCGTCTTTATTCCGTTTCAAACAGACAATGCGAACATCTGGTTCTGTCTGAATGATCTCATCTATATACGGCAGATAAAAAGAGGCGATATCCCCGACAAATTCCGCATTCCGTTTCCGTCGCATCCGGGCAAACCGTTTGGCAATGATGTCGCTGTCTGATTCGTGATCCCAAGGTAATAAAGGAGCTTCTTCATGCGTGACTTGCGTGTTTGGCTGGCCATTCAGAATTTCAGCCAGTGAAAGCGTTCCACAACGGCCTGTTCCCATGCCGAGGATAATCTTCGAAGTTTGCGTCATTGGTGTTTTGTTTTCATTCTTTCATTTGGACGTAGACGTTATTCATAACCTTTTATCTGACTTCGACTAAATGTTGACCAGCTTTTAATGGTTCATTTGAATCACCAGGGTTCTTAAATACAAGGGCTAACTTGGGTGGGTCTGCTATAGCTGCTTCTGCAGGAACTGTTCCAAAGCCAGTAACCTCCCATACACTTTCTCCCCCTTTTAGCTTCATCTTCATAGTCGGACAGGGTTGAAGACCTTGGAGGAGATGCGCGGCCACCACGATATTATTTGAAGCATCTATGTATGCAAAAAGAATCTCGATTTCCGAAATAGGTTGAGAGACTTTATGACTCATCTTTTTTGAAGGCTATCAATAAATATTACCATCTTCATCTGACTTCTACTAAGTGTTGCCCAGCGGTTAAAAGTTGCTTTGAATTACTTGTAGTCTTGAGACCAATAACCAATACAGGAGGATCGGCATTAAGGGATTCGATTGGGATCATACCATAGCCTGTCACTTCCCATTCATTCTCACTATCTTCATCCTTTAGTTTCATCTTCATAGTCGGACAAGGAGTCGGTCCGCTTAGAAGATTAATGACCACATTTAGATCTTCACTTTCAGGACTTTTGTGCACACAAAGAATTTTGATTTCGCTTTTTTTTTTGACATTGATATCAAATTCACGGATGCTTAAGCACATCTGGATTTTTGATCCATGTTGCATAATCTTGGGTAGTTACGAAGTCATTTGATTTAGGAAGTCTGGTCTCGATTTTCTGGAACTGCCCTTTTTATAATCCAGATTTATATACTTGTTATTCCTTCAACTTATCCACCATTCTATCTAAATAATCTCTTAATTCTGATTCAGTCATTTCAAATTCAGGGCCTGCTTCCATCACCATTACTCCCAGAATTTCATTATGAAAATCCGTAGAAATTTTAGTCCCTAACTCCAAATTAATGTCATATGCTGCTTGACCAATTCGAATAGGATCAAATCCTTTTTCAATTTCTTTGATGATATCGTTTCTAAAATCTTTGGGTGTATATGTCATGGTAATTCACTTCCCGTTGGTGGAAAATGTGGCGAATTTAATCGTTCGCCGTTAAGGTTTTTCGGATGAACTCGAATCACATTTCCAGAATGATCATAACTTTCATACCATTGCCGGACTTGGCCAGTCTTGGGATTATATTCAGTACACATTGTTGCTCCTCGAGTTATTCCAGGTTTAGTTGCAGGCTTTTCAATATCATAATACCGAATTCTTCCGTCAGGAAGCTCCCTAGTGCGAACAGCACTTTTTTGCGCACTTTCTAGAGCGCTCATTTTAGCTTTTAAAGCATCAAATGCTCTTGTAATAGCAGTTTTCTTAACACCATCGATCGTTGTTTTTGCGACATCGCCAGCAGCTTCAGCTGCTTTCGCGGCATCTGCTGCTTCGTCACCCCATTTTAATACTCCTAAAACAGGAAGAAGAGCGATTCCGTTTAAGGTCATATTTCCCATGTGGCCCCACGACCATTCCCAGTTTTGTAACCCATGAGCAATGTCCAAAATATCTTTTCCAATGTCGGCACCTAGTAAGCTTGCTCCCAAGCCAATTCCAACTCCCGCTGCATTCGGGTCACCACCTGAATATTCACCGATCAGAGCTTGTCCAATTGCATCCATTCCATAAGAAAAATTCTTGATACGCTCTGATGCAGATGCATCAAATACAAAATTTTCTGCTGCAGCTTCACTTCCATAGCTCTCAGCGACATCTCCAACAAGTTCATAACGGGCTGGGAGAGTTCGTCTGACTGGAACACTGGTTCCCCAGCCAGATAACGTTGTTGATTCGTAAATTACAGGTTGACTATAAGCAAATACTAACTTTCTAGTTACCCCATTTATTTCAACATTAACAATAATTGCCTCACTTCCACCTTGTGTAAACTTTTCGTTTGCAAATCCTTTAAGAATCTCTTGCATTTGTTCTGGTGTGATATTTCGAGGGTCAATGTCTGAAAGATTTGTTTCACTGTCCGAAGTTGAATTACTACTTGTACTCGACCCGCTACCAGATGACGACCCACTACCAGATGATGACCCACTACCAGATGACGACCCACTACCAGATGATGACCCACTACCAGATGATGACCCGCTACCGGACGATGACCCGCTACCGGACGATGACCCGCTACCGGACGATGACCCGCTACCGGACGATGACCCGCTACCGGACGATGACCCGCTACCTGTGGTTGTTCCATTTTCTTGGCTGTCAATCCATTCTTGAATCTCTTGAACAATTGATCCAGCGGGAGGGCCAAAATCTAGATAAAGACCATCCGCGTAATAGTAAGCTTCACCCACAAATTCAAAAGCATCAGAATAACTATTGCCATCTAATCTGTAGTCTGGAGAACTAGTGTCGTTTGTAACTGTATCAAGATGGTCTTTTGCTATCTTTATTTTCGCATCACGAGCAATTGCCGCACTCTGTTTTCCAATAGTTGCAGCAATATTTGCTCCCCCTATTTGTAGGTTAGCCCATAAACCAGCGGTTGTACTGGTCCAGGTAAAGTCAGCATTTGCAAGAGCAATATCATATGTCTTTTCAGCACCGATTACTGTTCCCCAAAAGCTACCATCAGCTTCAAAATAACCATTTGAATAATCACGACTAGAATTTGTAGTGCTTTCTGTCAGTGTATAATTCGTACTGGCAATTTCTCCGACAGAATTTGCCGTTATGCCCAAAATTGAATTATTTAAATTAGTAATGACTCCTACAGTCATAGATCCAAACCCAATTGATGCATTTGTAACTTTAGTTTCCCAGCTTTGTTTCTCATAACTATCTGTGATTTCATCTGTTGGTAGATTCGAGTCTTCGCGGAATTTCTGATACCATGCTGCTGATTCTGAATTGAGTAATCCGCCCCATGCACTAATTTCTGTTTGTGACCATGCTAGTGCAGCATTGTTTTTAGCTATAGATAAATTAGCATCAGCTTGGCTTTGAGAAGAAATTAATGCCTTGGTTGCGTTAGCAATTTCAATAAGGTAGTCAGCACCTGCATCTTCTACAGCTTTATCATAAACTTCTTGTAATGAGACAAGCTCATTTTCCAACGCAGCTCCAGCAGTCACAGTATCTATTGTGTATGTCATTTCTGCATCTGCGATTGCAATATCATATGTTTTATCTGCATTGGTCGTGTCGGTGAAGTAGGTAAGCCATGCATCCCATTCCGCAACAGTATATGTATATAACGCATCTGCATATTCAGTTTGCAAGTCAAGGTTTAGTGTTGCTATGGTCACTGCTAATTCATGTTGTTTAGCAGATGCTAGATCCGGCCCTCCGGGTACTTCATAAATCCCATCGCCATCTAAATCTTCGCCACTATATCCGTGTGGATATGGCTCATTCTCATACCAGTCTTGATATGCGAATATTGCCTGTTCCATCTGGTCTCTTGCATCAATGGCTGCAAGTACTACTGTTGTTTGATAAGTGCTCCAAGCAGAGTTAACTGAGCTAATATAAGTTTTTCCTGCTCTGATGGTTGTTGAACTCCAGGCTGTATATGCACCATCAATTGATTGATTGTATGTCGTGTTAGCGTCAAACAATTTATCAAGGTATGAATCAAAAGATGAAATAACATCCAACGTATAATTACTTGCTGCTGTCCCTACCTTTGTTTCGTATGATGCAACAGCAGAACTTCTTGAAGTGAAAAATGTATTGATATTTCCTTCTGTTGCGATTGTCCAACTAGAAACAGAGGCTGCTAAAGCATCTGAATATGCTACATCCGCCGTATTAATGCTATTGTAATAATCCACAATGCCAGTAACTGATCCATCAACATAAGTATCTCCCGTAGGATTAATAAAAAGCGTTCCATCTTCAGCAGTTGAAATCAAACTATTTGCACTTGATGAAGAACTACTGCTAGAGGAAGAGCCACTGCCAGAGGCTGAACTGCTACCCGAGTTAGATGTAGAGCCGGACGTCGATCCACTAGACGAACTGGAACTGCTACCTGATGTGGAACCGCTTGTTGAGGATGACCCGCTAGTGGAAGAGGAACTACTACCAGAAGTGGAAGCAGACCCGGAAGTTGAGCTACTTACAGAACCCGAACCACTACCAGAACCTGATGAACTTCCCGATGCTGAACTACTGGAAGAAGATCCACTTCCGGAACCACTACTGTTTGTTAACAAGGCAGCTACTGAAGGGTGGTCAATGTTAGCCTGTGCGATAGCTGCATTGAGCGAAGTGACAGCACTCTCAATTGCAGTAGTTGCAGTTTGTTTTGAATTATCAATTTGGGTGGTTGTATCCGTGGCAATTGTATCTAAGCCTGCATCATAAGCGGCTTGTGCTGCTGCGATTTCAGCATCATATGTGCTCTGCAGGTTTTCCACTGTGGTATTCAACGTATCTATTGCGTCATCAATTGTTGATTCGTGGTCATTCCAAGAATCAATCTCAGTTTGTTCCCAAGCATCGTTTGCTGCAGCTACTCCTGAATTATATATGTCCTCCAAATCTGCATAAGGATTTTCTTCAGCTCCTGATCCACTTCCTGAACTTGAAGTACTCCCCGACGTTGAACCACTAGCTGAGCCTGAACCGCTAGACGATCCCGAACCAGAACTGCTACCAGACGTAGAAGCCGAACCTGATGTACTGCCTGAAGTCGAACCGCTGGTTGAGCTTGACCCGCTCGTTGAGCTTGAGCTACTGCTGGACGTAGAAGTGCTTCCCGATGTGGATCTACTCGTTGATGCTGATCCGCTGGTGGACGACGAGCTGCTTCCTGATGTCGAAGCCGAACCCGAGGTGCTTCCTGAAGTGGAGCCGCTTGTCGAACTTGACCCACTCGTTGAGCTGGAACTACTTCCCGATGTGGAGCCACTGGTTGATGCCGATCCGCTGGTGGACGATGAACTGCTACCGGATGTGGAAGCCGAACCTGAGGTACTTCCTGAAGTGGAGCCGCTTGTAGAACTTGACCCGCTCGTTGAGCTTGAGCTACTGCCGGACGTAGAAGTGCTTCCCGATGTGGAACTGGAAGAACTCCCTGAAGTTGAGCTACTACTAGATGTAGACCCACTAGTTGAAGAGGAGCCACTACTCGATGAGCTACTACTCGATGAGCTACTGCTGCCTGAAATTGATCCACTGGATGATGAAGACCCATTGCCTGAGCTGGAACTGTTGTTGTCCGGTTCTACTTCAACATCGTCGACTGTCACTTGAGTCCAGATCGTGGTGCTGTTTCCGTTAATGTCTGTGGCTTGAACGGAAAAAAGATCAAAGCCGCTGCTTTCATAGTCGAGCGCTGCCAGCAATGTGATCGCTCCCGTTATCGCATCAATGGCAAAGGTTTCTCCACCATACGTAACTTCATAGGTAATTGCATCGCCCTGGGCGTCCGTTGCTTGGAGGGTTCCAATGACTGAGCCCACAGCAGTGTCTTCCGCAACGGTGATGTAATTTGTCGTTTGTCCAAATTGCGGTGCTTGCTGAATCTGTTCCAGAACCACGTCTACCTGTGCATTGGCTGTATTTCCATCCGTGTCAGTGGCCTGCACAGTAAAGGTAAGGTACATCGCTGTGGCATAATCCAGCGGGGCAATTAATGTCACTTCACCTGTGACGGAATCAATCGAGAACGTTTCACTGCCTGATGTCAGAGAGAACGTAATTGCCTGATCTTGAAGATCAACGGCTTTCACAGTTCCAACTACAGTGCCAATCGCGGCATTTTCAGAAACTTTCCAGTAATAGTAGCCTTCCCCCTGATAGTTCGTGCTGAACTGGGGCGTTTCTTCTACAACATAGCCAGGACCACTGGACGAGGAGCTTCCACTGCCTGATGAGCCGCTTCCTGAAGAAGAACTGCCACTGGCGGAGCTGCTACCACCAGATGAAGAATTACTGCCCGACGTTGTGGAGCTGCCTGAAGCAGAACTGCTTCCCGAGGAGGATGAGCCACCTGAGTTGGATGCGCTACCTGATGTAGAACCACCTGTCGAGGACGAACTACCTCCTGAACTCGAAGCCGAACCGGATGTACTGCCCGATGTTGACCCACTGGTGGAGCTGGATCCGCTTGTAGAACTGGAACCGCTGGCTGAACTCGAACTGCTTGATGAAGAGGAGCCACTTCCTGACGCTGAGCTGCTCCCGGATGCGGAAGAACTACCAGAGGCCGAACTACTACTTGAGCCCGATGCCGAGCCGCTGGACGAGGATGATCCACTACCTGAGGATTCTGAGATATCTCCGACAGAAATAACTCCTGTTGTGGATGCACTATTCCCATGAGAGTCTGTTGCCTGTACTCCGAATGATTCAGACTGACTGGTTTCATAATCCAGGGCGGCAATCAGCGTGATGGCCCCTGTTGTATCGTTTATCGAAAACTTATCGGTGCCGGATGTCAGCGCGAACGTAAAGGTATCCCCGTCCGGATCAACGGCAGCGACTGTTCCCACAACCGTTCCAATCGCGGTATTTTCATCCGCATTCCAAGCATAGCCTGTTCCGGCATCATCGAATTGAGGGGCATCGTTGGTACCACTCAGTAACTGGCGTTGCTCCAGCTTTTCAATTGCTGCAACATATTGAAAAGTGTGTTTCTTTCGGCGCCGACTGGTACGACGAGATCGAACGGGAGCACCATATTTCATAGAATGACGTAACGAATATAACCAGTCTTTTAATACCATAGCATGTAGTCCTTCAATGCTGCTATTCAGGCTAAAAGTAGAAAAGCTTTGCGCGTACCTTACTCCTTAGAAGTGCCTCTTTTTAATTGAAGAGACGCACCTTCAGGAATTCAGCCTTTCTACTGAATCTTTCAATTCATTGTTTGTCAAAGTGACAGAAAGGTGATAATGCAACTAAAATTGAAGTGGTTCGTCCTTGAGTAGAAGAAGGGAAGCATTTCAATAAACACAATACATTATCGTGTGCCTGCGTGTTTTTGTGTGAAGAAAAAGGATAAAAGGCAAAACCCTCAAACTCAAGATGAGTTTCGTAAATAATCTGTATATTTATCACAAATATAATAACGGTAAAAATCAAAAATCCATTATATATAGAGAGGTATTTGGAAGTAATTTGTTCGCTGATATTTCACTTTTTTCAAAAAGGAGAGAATCTGTTTAAAAGCATTACTGATAAAAATGAACGACTATCCTGAAGGTGTCTAAGTTGTAAACCAAACGGTTTTTGAAGAGACTTTTGAATTCGACAAGCACTATTTCCAAAATAATTATTGCCCTCGAAAATTCCATTAATTACACAGCAATGTCCCCACAATCCTGTTACACCATAGTTACACCAGAAGAGCTGCACACAAAAAAAGACTCAGGGCTTAACTGCCCTGAGTCTTTTTTAAATTGTTCATTGGGGATGACAGGACTTGAACCTGCACGCCTCGCGGCACTAGATCCTAAATCTAGCGTGTCTGCCAATTCCACCACATCCCCGGATGGTTTTCGCTTCTGCTGGAATACTAACGATTTTTCGGAGCTGATACAAATCGATCGCGAGAAAAATGTCTGATTTTCAGACGGTTTCTGAAATGTTTTCGGTTTTCCGACTCAGATTTGCTAGAAGCGCACCGTGATTATTCTGCGGAACTATCAGATTCAAGTTCGTT
Organism: Gimesia aquarii; assembly: GCF_007748175.1. Taxonomy (NCBI): domain Bacteria; kingdom Pseudomonadati; phylum Planctomycetota; class Planctomycetia; order Planctomycetales; family Planctomycetaceae; genus Gimesia; species Gimesia aquarii. The sequence continues at coordinate 3,302,898 of NZ_CP037422.1, read as the reverse complement.
TTGCTCTTCCTCTTCGAGTTTGGAGATCTGATCTCGTAGTGCAGCCGCTTTTTCGTAATTTTCTTCTGCAATCGCCGCTGTCAATTCGCGGCGTAATTTAATCAGGTCGTATTGCTGCTGACTCGAAGTTGGCGCCCGCTTGGGGAATTTGCCGATATGTTCACGTTCGCCGTGAATATTTTCGAGGAGTTGAATCAGTGGTTCTCGAAAGGCGATGTAGTCGTGTGGACAGCCTAACCGCCCTTCACTGCGAAATTCCTGAAATGTAATTCCACAATTGGGGCATTCGAGTTCTTCATCCAGTTCCAAATCTTGTGAATTCAGTTCGATGAGTGTGGCTTCGTCTTGAGGTTCCCACTCATCCTGGGGAGCCTGACCACTGATGTATTCCTGAAAATGGTCTTCACAAAAGTGCAGAGCCTGTGCCTCTCCGTTTTGGATTTCGGTTAGGTGATACACGGCCGGTTTATTACAAACTTTACATTTTTTCATGGTGTGAACTTTATGGAGAATCAGTTGAAACGACGAAGTTTTATGAAGAAGATCTCAAATCATCTACAACCATTCTATACAAAACGGTAGTCTCCCTCAATCGCGATTCCTGTTTTGCGTTATTCATGCATTGCAGAAGGCGATTCCCCGATATCGATAATACTGCAAGCCTGAATGACATTCACACCCAGTTCAGTGGCGCGTGCGAGCAGCTCAGGACTCTCACTACCCGGATTGAACCAGATTTCGTTGGCCCCTTTCTCACGGATTGATTCCAGCAGCGACATCCCGATTTCAGGGGGAACATAAACGCTGATTCGATCCAGATCTTCGACAGGCACTTCTTCCAGGGTAGGATAAACTGGTAAGCCCTCAATCGTCGTTTCCCGGGGATGGACCGGGTAAACGTCATAGCCCTGCTTCAGATAAGCACGAACCGCCTTATTTCCATATTTTTGTCGGTCCGTGCTGGCTCCAATAATAGCGACGGTGGGTTTACTCATGCTGAGTCCTATTTTTTGAGGGAAGCAACAAACTGATCGTAACGCTTTTGGATTTCAGCCTGGCTCGGCGTCTTTCCTTCACTGACGATAACTCGATACTTCATTTCGAGTGGCTTACTTTCATCGAACTTTGTATTGAAGAACGCACCAAAGCGACCGTAAGGACGTTCCGAATAGCGCGAGGGTTTGGGAACACTGGGATCTTCAAAATATTCGACATTGTAGCGTTTGCCATCAATTACATAGGTCATGGCAAACCAGCCGAGATTGATGTGTCCGTTGGGATCTTTTTTATCGGAAACCTGAAACGGAGCTGGCTGTTGGGGAAAGCCTTCCGGACGAACGTAAGTCGCGTTGTTGGCATCGGCGACTGCCTGTGCGGCCCGGAATTGAAAACCGGCATGCTGACGGTCGCCATCGAGTTTGATTTCGCCACGTTTACTCTTGAGTGTTGTCTGCCAGTCAATCTGCCAGGCAGGATTTTTTGAAGTCGAAACTTTGATGGGGGTGACAGTGACTTTACGAGTTTCTTCAATGACGGGTTTGCCTTTGGCATCGTTCCAATGAATTTCTGAGGTCATGGTTCCCGAGTCAGGTCCGCCGGCCATTTCAATCATTTCGGCATGTCGGAGATGAGCCCCGTTCTTGCAGTGCCAGAAATCAAGCTGTTTTCCATCAAAAAATGTTTTATTCCAGCCTACATAGAGTCCGCGGTGATGAGTGAATTTTCCGCCGGGACCTTTTGTGATAATTGCTTTACTACCCGGACCGTAGACGTGATGAAACACTTTGTATGTATCATGAATTTTTTCTGCCGATGAATCATCGTAAGGATAGACGTATTGCAGAACGGGGTTTCCGTTGTAATAGAGATCAGCCACTTTTTTCTCGGGATGATCTTTCCAGGTAAAACCAGTCTTTTCTCCTGCATTGACAGAAGTAAGGGAAGTCAAAATTGCCATCAACGCTACAAGAGCGACAGAAAAACGCTTCATGATGAGATCCATGGGACAAAAGGTGAATTTTGATTGTACTTGAAACAAGTTATACGTGAAAAAATTCCCGCATTCCAGTGAGGAAAGCGGGAATTAAAGAATCAAGCGAGAGAATTAACCCGCGTTGGAGTTGGGGTCCGCTTTCGGTGGTTTGCCATCGATCCACGGACCTGCAAGTGCCATGTATTTGGGCTCTTCCAAAAGGCTTCCTTTATCGCCGGCTTTCCAGCCGGGAATGTGTTTTGGTTTTTGCCGTGCTTTTGACATGGCTTCCCATTTTTTTGCCCAGCTTCCATCGCCATTGGAAATCTTGCGTGAATCAGGATCGAAGTGGAACACTTTCCCGTCGCGATAACTGCTGGAGCCCAGGTTGACAATCGCAATCGCGGCTGCACCAAGATCGGGGGGATTGTTACACTTACTTTGGTCATTCGCCTCCATCGCTTCAATCCAGTTTTTGAAGTGGTTATAGGTGGTGTCTTTGACCTGTGCGACATCGATTCGTTGTTTTTTCAACGAACTGTCTCGTGTGACTTGTGGTCGTTCAGGAACGAAATCGTACCCGTCGAACCCTTCGCCGTTTCCAAAGACAAACGAACCATGATGGCCACGAATGACCTGCTGAATGCGGGTCTCTTGGTTACACATGGTGGCGTTGATCAGCCCTTGGACACCTTCGTTGAAGTCGGCTGCCACTGTAGCGACATCAGGCACATCTCTTCCATCGTATTCCAGGAAGAGCCCCCCTGCTCCGACAACGCGGCCAGGAAATCTCAGTCCGGTGGCTTTCAACATCGCCGTGGTTCTGTGAACGAAAAGGTCGGTATACATGCCCGATCCGAAAGGCCAGAAACGACGCCATTGGGCATACACAGCACGGTCAAACGGTTGATGTTCTGCCAGACCTTCCTTTGTACCGAGCCAGAGATCCCAATTAATGTTTTTCGGGTTCATCTCTTTTTTCAGAGCGTAGTACCGCCACTGACCCATGGAAGAGTTGCGGAAGTATTCGGTCTGGAACTGTAGTACTTTGCCGAGTTGCCCGTCCTGGAGACGTGCCCGGACATCATCCCAAACAGGCAGACTCGTGGACTGTACACCGACCTGCATGATCTTGCCTGTCTTTTTCCAGGTATCAACGACCGCCAGTGCTTCCTCGACTTTCTTCGTCATTGGTTTTTCACAATAGACGTTGAGGCCGGCGTTCATGGCATCGATGGTCTGCTTGGCGTGCCAGTGGTCGGGAGTTCCAATCGCCACCGCATCCAGCTTTTCTTTTTCGAGCATGTCGCGATAATCGACATAGGCATTTACATCATTGCCCAGCTCCTTTTTGATATAGTTGGCTGTGCGATCACGGTGTTCTGAATAGACATCAGAGACAGCGACCAGGTCAATGTTCATGCCGTCCTTCTTTAACTGGACCAGCTTCTTCACATGTGCGCCAAACCCACGTCCACCGGGGCCGATAAATCCAATGCGAATGGCTTCGTTACTGTTGGCGGCTCCGAATGCAGGTACGGTTGCCAATCCGGCGATGGTACTGGCGGCAACAGCTGTTGTTCCTGATGTTTTCAGGAAATCTCGGCGATTGAGAGGGTTGTGGTCCATTTCGTTATCTCCCGTTATTTAATAAAGTGGGTGTGCTACTGGAGGGCATCAGGACGATATTGTTTGCTTTCACTTTTTCAGGTGAATTCTCACTGATGCGAAGCGGGTATGGAGGAAATGACTTCCTCTGTCAATAATAGTAGCAATAATGAAGACTAGATGGTACTTAAGACTCTACATTTTCTGAATTGTTGTCGATTCAATAGAAACTGCCAGGTATGATTTCCAGTCAGAACGAATTTCTAAATAAAGACAAGATATTGTTGGGTTAAGTGGTGTTAATACGAGGATTAAACGGTTTCGATGCCTGTCTGGGGGGAATACTCTCAATTGGTAATTTTGATGGTGTGCATCGAGGGCACCAATTGATCATTCAAACACTGATTCAACAGGCGCGCAGTCAAAATCTGCCTGCAATCGTCTTTACATTTGATCCGCATCCCATTCATCTTCTCAGACCTGAATTTGCACCACCCGAATTAATGGGAATCGAAGATCGTGCTGCAATCTTGCAGAGCCTGGGGGTCGATTTTGTCATAGCCTACCCCACTGATCATGCTTTGCTCCGCCTCAGTCCGGAAGAATTCTTTCAACAGGTTTTAATTGATCAATTAAAAGTAAAGGGCTTGGTGGAAGGTCCCAATTTTTATTTCGGTAAAGATCGATCCGGGGATGTGAGCTTGCTACAGCAATTATGTGCGCGTGCGGGGCTTTCTTTTGAAGTCGTTGAACCTGACATTTGTGATGGACGAATGATTTCTTCTTCCGAAGTTCGTAACGCAATTCAGTCGGGGAATCTCACCCCGGCAACCGAAATGCTGGGCCGACTATATCAGGTAAAAGGCACAGTGGTCCATGGTGATGAACGGGGAAGACTTTTAGGTTTCCCGACCGCTAACCTGTCTGAGGTATCTACCTTGCTTCCTGGAGAGGGAGTTTATTGCGGGTTTGGAATTGTAGGAGAAGATCGCTATCCCGCGGCGATTCATATTGGCACGAATCCGACATTCGAGAAGTCTGAGAAGAAGGTAGAAGTCTATTTGATTGGTTTTTCAGAAGAGATCTATGATCAAAATCTCAAGGTCGAATTTCTGGAGAAGCTGAGAGAAACGGAAACCTTTTCTGACGTCGAAACGCTCAAAGCACAATTGGCGATTGATGTTGAAACAGCAAAAAAACAAGTCCTTGAATGGAAGCCTGCTCAATAATCCTCTAAGATAAACTCAATACAAAGCGGAACCAGAAACAAAAAATCGCAGGAACAATCTGAGCAGGAATCATGAATGAGCATTAACTGGAGTCCCCTTTGTGAACTAATCGAAACGCATCAGAAAATTCTCCTTTCCTGTCATGTCCGACCTGATGCCGACGCTCTGGGGTCGGAATTAGCGTTGGCTGGTTTTCTCAAGCAATTAGGAAAAGAAGTACGGATAATCAATCCCTCGGTGCACCCCCAAAGTCTGGAATTTCTGATCGGAGAACACGAAGTTCGTTATGTTGGTGATGGTGTGACTGCCGAAGATTTCGAATGGGCTGAATTGCACATGATTCTCGACACCAGTGCCTGGTCACAATTACCGGGCCTGGCGAATTTTTATCGCAAAACTGAATCAAAAAAAGTGGTGATCGATCATCACGTCAGTTCCGATACAATGGGCGCCGAGGAATTCAAGGATATTAATTCCCCTGCCACAGGCTGTCTGATTTATGATTTGGGAAAAGCCCTGAAGTGTACGCTGACTCCCGAGATTGCGACCCTGATTTATGCGGCGATTGCGACCGACACCGGCTGGTTTCGTTTCCCTTCAACCACCAGTTATACGATGCAAATCGTCAGCGATCTGATTTCCGCCGGGGCTGAGCCGCATCAGATTTATGAACTACTTTATGAGCAGAATAGTTTACCTCAATTAAAATTGATGGGGCGAGTGCTTGGTAAAGTGCAAACCGATTTTGATGGCCTGCTGGCTTATACGGTTGTCAGTTGCGAAGACTTCAGCGAAACCGGAACGACACCAGTGGATACAGAGGGATTAGTTAACTATTGCCTTACGTTAGCAGGAACTCAGGCCGCTTTTATTGCCGTTGAACAACGCAGTCGTCAGGTGAAAATCAGTTTTCGAAGCCGCACCACCTGGGATATTTCCAAAATCGCCGAATCATTTGGAGGGGGCGGGCATCGACAAGCTTCCGGAGCGATGTTAAACGGCCCGCTTACTTCAGCCGTCACAAAAGTGTTGGGGAAATTCCGGGAAATGTTTGACGCCAGCGACAATTAGTTTGCCGTATTTGTCTAAATTTATTGGCTATCTACGCTGCGATTTGATTGCCCTTGCCCTCGGTCTACTATAGCATTAATCATAGTTCGTTATTTTCGTCTTTTCATTCCTGCCACAAAAGGTGATTGATGCGCTTCAACGACCCACACCGATGCTATGCCTGTCTTCTTGCATGTCTGCTTTTTTCCGGTTTTCAAATTTCACTCTCTGCTGATGAATTCCCGATCAAAAATACGCAAGATCCCAAAGACATCGCGACCTCTCCTGAGCAAACCGTTAAGAATATGACCGTTCCCGATGGCTTCCAAGTCACGCTGTTTGCCAGTGAACCTGACGTGCATCAACCCATCGGTTTTGATATTGATGACCGTGGACGTGTGTGGGTTGCAGAATGTTTCAGTTACGAAGCACACGGTAAGTATCAGGATCAGTTCTTCGATCGGATTATCATTCTGGAAGATACCAACGGCGATGGAAAACAGGATCGGCGAAAAGTTTTCTGGAAAGGACCAGGACCTCTTACGAGTCTCACCGTCGGTTCCCATGGAGTCTGGGCGTTATGTCGAGGGGAACTCCTCTATTTCGAGGATAAAAACCACGATGATGTACCTGATGGGAAGCCTCAAGTGTTGCTCGATGGTTGGAACTATAAGCAGGTCAGGCATAATATTGTCAGCGGTCTGACGTGGGGGCCTGATGGCTGGTTGTATGGGCGACACGGAATTACCTATACCTCACTGGTGGGAACACCCGAAACCGACCCTTCAAAAAGAACCCTGATTCATGCGGGTATCTGGCGCTTTCATCCGGTTCGCAAAACCGTGGAAGAGGTGAGTTCCGGAACAACAAACCCCTGGGGTTTTGATTATGATGAATATGGGCAGATGTTTTTCACGAATAATGTGAATGGTCATTTATGGCATATGATTCCCGGTTCTCACTATCTTCGGATGTCGGGTCATGGCAGCGATCCAAATCCGTACGTTTATGAATTAATGACGAAGTGTGCCGACCACGATCATTGGGATAGTTCCTCAGGCAAATGGACCGATTCGCGAGATACTTCCGGAGTTCACGGTAAGATGGGTGGCGGCCATAGTCACTGTGGTGGCATGATTTATCTGGGAGATAACTGGCCACAGAAATATCGTAACTCCATCTTCATGTGTAACACACACGGGCACCGTGTTAACAATGATGCGCTGGAGCGCGAAGGCTCCGGTTACGTCGGCACTCATCGTCCCGATTTTCTGTTAACCGGGTCAGACTGGTTTCGAGGCATCGAACTTAAATATGGTCCTGATGGCAGTGTTTATCTGACTGACTGGGCCGACTTGGGAGAGTGCCATGATCATGATGGTGTGCATCGCACCAGCGGTCGCATCTATAAGATTTCCTATGGGGATGTGACTCCGCCGAAGCAGCTTGATCTGAATCAACTTTCGGACAGCGAATTGGTCAAGCTGCAACTGCATCCGAATGACTGGTATGTCAGACATGCGCGAAGAATTTTGACCGAGCGCGCGGGGACCGTCGCGAGTTGGAGCCAGCCTAAGGCAGAGTTATTGAAGATTTATAAGACATCAAAAGAGGTTTCCCGGCGGCTGCGAGCAATGTGGGCTTTATATTGCATGAATCAAGTGAATGATTTCTGGCTGGAGCAACAGTTGAACGACCCTGATGAGCACGTACGGCTCTGGGCAATTCGGTTATTGGTTGATGATCAAAAAATATCTTCCGCAGCAGTCAAACGTTTTGCGAAGTTGGCAAAACAGGAACCTTCTGGTTTAGTAAGGCTCTATCTCGCATCAGCTTTACAGTCTCTTTCCCCCCAGGATTGCTGGGAGATCGCCGCGGGTCTCGACCAGAATCATCAAGAGACAGCAGATCGTAATTTCACGCTGATGCTCTGGTATGGAATCGAACCATCGGTGATGAGTGCAAGTGATTCCGCATTACAGTTTCTCAGTCACTCCACCCGTCCATTGATTCGTCAACTGGTAGCGCGTCGATTGACGGAAGACATTGATCAGCATCCCGAATATGTCAGAAAGCTGGTTCAACTGACCATTAATAGCAAGGATCCCGTTGCCCAACAAGATCTGCTAGCTGGAATTCAGGCCGCATTGCAAGGACGACTCAAAGCACAGGCACCAGAGAATTGGCAGACTTTAAAACAACAGGTCTCAAAAACAGACTCCCAGGATTTACAGGCGCTCGTCACAGAGTTGTCTGTCATTTTCGGCGATGGCCAGACAATGGATGTTCTCAAGAAGATTGCCGTCGATTCGAATCGTTCCATGAAAAGTCGATATCAGGCCTTAGAGACCTTGTTAAACAGTTCGCAGGATAAAGATTTATTACCTGTCATCCAGCAGTCAGCGAATGTCACGGAGTTGCAGGCATTGGCAATTCGTGGTTTGTCGAAGTTTTATGATCCGCTGACGATTCAGCGCATGCTGGCACGTTATCGAGGGATTAAAAAGGAAGGCCGCGAGGCACTATTGGACACAGTTTGCAGCCGAAAAGAATACGTGCTGCTTTTGCTGAATGCCATCGATAAAAAACAGATCCCTCAAGAGGATGTCTCAGCATTCCATGTGCGACAGCTACGCAACTTTCGCAATAAGGCAGTTGTCGACAAATTGAATCAGGTCTGGGGACAGACCCGAGAGACCCCCGAAAAGAAACGCGCACAAATTGAAAATTATAAAACTCTATTAACCGCAGAGCGATTGCAGCAGGCAGATCGCACAAAGGGACGGGCCTTATATGAAAAAACCTGTGCGAAATGTCATCGCCTGTTTGGAAACGGGGGCACAATTGGTCCGGATCTGACGGGCGCCAACCGGACGAATATGGATTATCTGTTAGAAAACATGGTTGATCCTTCTGCCCTGATTCCCAAAGGCTATGAGATGGTGGTACTTGCTTTGGAAGATGGTCGCGTGTTGAACGGTACTGTAGTCAGAAAGACAGATCAACAATTGACTCTGCAAACACAGAACGAACAATTCGTATTCGATCGGCAACAGATTGAGGAGATGACTCAGTCAAATCTCTCACTCATGCCAGAGGGACAATTGGAAAAGCTGAGCGATCAGCAACTGGCAGATTTGATTGCCTATCTTGCCGGTAATTCGCAAGTGAAGTTACCGGCAGGAGTAGAGATTCAGAGTCCTTGAGAGACGAGTGAGGAAACCAGGCTTGATCAAGATCCTTCTTTTTTCTCAAGATTGGTAATGCTCTAGCGAAGAAGATACCATCGGGAAGATCTGACAGTGAAGATGAAATTTTCTGTTGCGAGGATGTGGTTTCATGGTGACAAGCTCTCTCAGCTTACAACTGGTCTGGCGATCTCTGAAATATTTTTCGATTTTCGGATTATTACTGGTCTTCTTAACGGCAACTGCCGTTGCCGAAGATCTTGGTAAGAAATACACCGCGAATCTAGATTATTCGAAGCAGTTCCGTGCCTATAACTGGACTTCAGGTCAACAGGATGTTTGGATTCTGAAATCCTTTCACTACAAGCTGGCAGACGACTTTGAAATCAAGCTGGGGCCTTCGCAGGTTGTTTTTGGATGTCACGGCACGAACGTACTTTGGGCTGCTGTATTTGCCGATAAGCCAGGCAATGTTCTGTCGGCTGGCGCTGGTAAGGGGGAGCATATCACAAGCGTGTGGATGCGTTTTCATCCGGCACTTGTTGGAAACCTGTTTCCATCTGATACCGTTGGGGAACAAGGCGATGTGACCCTCGTTGAACAGGCAAAAGAACTGGCGCATTTTAAGATGCGATCTAGCTGGCAAAACAAAGGGAGACCAGTGATCCCGCTCAGAGAATCGATCATTTTCGATCTGGAAACCAAAGAAGGTTCGCGACGATTCTATGTGATCGACACTGGAAAAAATGAGGCGAAATATGTTGATGCGTTTCGGCAGCGGACACTCCCCGTCGCGACCCCATTGAAGGATGGTGGGGCATTAGAGATTTTCGACACAGTATGGAACGCGTTTGATCGCGAGTATGCCATGTTCATGATCAAGCCAGATGTTGACTGGCAGAGCCTGCGGAAGAAATACAGGCCACTCATAGCGAAAGCAAAGAGCAATCGTGAACTGGCTCAGATTCTCAATGAAATGCTCAAGCATTTAAAAGATCTGCATGTTTATGTGAAAGTGGATGGTAACTATGTCCAAGGCTTTAACCGCGAGCGATTCTTTAATGCCAGTCCCGCCGCGGCCGCGCATCTCATAGGTTCATTTGACCGTAGAAAGGGACTGCGATGGGGACAGACTAAAGACGGCATTGGCTATATCGCAGTTGATAATCTGGTAAATGAGTCACTCCCCAGAGATTTCGAAATGGTTCTGAAAGAAATGAAGGGAACGCGAGGCCTGATTTTAGATTTGCGTGCCAATGGTGGTGGATCAGAGCCTCTAGGTGCGAAGCTGGCAGGCTTCTTTGTCGATCGTCCCAGAGTTTATGCGATGCATCAGTATCGAAACGGTGATCAGCACAGCGACTTGGGAACCAAACAGAAACGCACCTTCGCACCGAATAAGAATTGGTATTACCGTGGGCCTGTTATTGTTTTACAAGGTGAGAAAACGATGAGTTCCGCTGAGGCATTTGTGCTGATGCTGGCACAATGTCCTAACGTAACAACCATGGGGGATCGGACAGCCGGATCCAGTGGAAATCCCCGGCAACTCAACCCAGGTGCGGGCATCATTGTGAATCTACCGCGTTGGATCGCCCTTGATATGAATGCTAAGCCGCTCGATTCTGTAGGTGTTCAGCCTGATGTCAAAGTGAAGGCAACGCATGATGACTTTACGAAAACCCAAGACCCGATACTCAAATCCGCATTGAAACAGCTGCGCAAAAAAATCGAAGAACAGAAGGCTACTTCCGAGGCGACACTCATCCCACGTTCGTAAGTTCTTGTATAGTTCCTTTGAAATATACAAGAACTTAGTTTTCCGTTTTCGGTCGTTGCCATTCTCCACGCATCCAGTTGACAAGCAAGTTCAAATCGTGTTTGGAAAGCTTGGATTCTTCAAAGGCAGGCATGATATTTTTATCACCATAAAACTTTTCTGCGCCCGGGCTGCGAATGAACTCAGAGAGCCATTTGGCCGATCCATAACCATTGAAGTCAGGTGCGGCACCTCCTCCTTCATCGTCAGGATCTCCCGCTTTCATGGCGTGGCATTGCGCACAATAGCCATCAAAATCGACGACTTTGCCGTCTTTGTCTTTGAAATTCTGACCACTGAAAACAGAAATACCGCGCTTGATAACAGCCTCGCTGACAGGTTCATAGTCTCTCCGATTTGCTTCGCGCGCCAGGAGTGCTGAGACGGCTTCAATATCTGCTTTTGAGAGTATGCCTTCCGGTCCGACATAGCTGTCGGCCCAGTCACTCATTTCGCCATTCAGAATCGCCTCTCCCCCTTTCAGAGAACCAACATGGCCGAAGAATTTGGGGTCCCTTGGGTTGGTGAGGAACTCGGCAATCCATTTAGTAGTGGCAAACTCTGCAAGATCTGAAGCACGAGGAGTGGCTTTGACTTTTTTACCGTCTTTCATCTCCATGATATAGTGCCCTGTCCCATCATGCCCATTCCATGTGTGACAGATTCCACAATGGCGTGCAAAAATGAGCGGTCCCATTGATTTCGGGTCATTCCGCAGTAAAGAAGCCGGCCCTTCAGGAGGAACCCCGTTCTTGCTGGCTAACCAGGAAGCACGCGCAGCATAAGCGATTTCCTGCGAACGATTCAAAGCATAGTCGGGAGCACTACGCTCTGTTTGAATCCCATACCAGCTAATACCCGAGATGATGAGTATGCCACCCACATAAACGGCAATAGCCAGTCGCTGCCCCCACTTTTCTCCTAAAACTTTTTCATAAAAGGGAACCAGAACCAGTATCGCCAGTAACACGCCCGGTAAAACAGCCGTGACTAAGACTTCGAGATCCTTGGGAACCATATGCCTGAGTTCAAACAGAAATCTCACAAACCATTCAGGTCGTGCGACAAACGGCAGCGCACTGTCAGCAGGCGCTTCGAGTTTAATCTCACTTGGGTGCAGGTCGGCCTCCCATTCCAGCAGCTCATAGTCAACATGCTGGTTTTTCAGAGTGGGATAAGTCATCATTTGAATGATGACGATACCGATCAGAAATAAGGTTAATACCAGGGTTCTTGTTGTTTGATAGGGCCAATAGGGCTGGGTGATTTCATCTTTTAAAGGGTCATCTTCATCCAGTTCAAAATCGACATCGGGGTCATCGGCGGCTTCTTTGATCTTTGCAGTTCGCAGACGCTCACGACGAATCAATGCCATATGAACGGTAAACAGCAGAATGGCAATGACCGGTAGAACGATCACGTGAATCGTATAAAGTCGCGTTAACGTGAGGTTTCCAAATTCGCTCCCACCAACAACCAAAGAACGTAACGTCGAACCGATGCCGGGCATCGTACCTGCAATTCCCGTTTCAATTTGATAAGACCAGTAACCTTTCTGATCCCAGGGAAGCGGGTTTCCGGTAATCGTCAACCCCACAATGACCCCGCCAATTAATAGACTGGTCCAGTAAATAAATTCTTTTGGCTTGCGATAACCGGCTGAAACAATCACTAGAAAGATCTGCACAATGATAGCGACGATCATCATATGTGCGGTGTAATGATGCAGTCCTCGTACAAACCAGCCCAGATTGACCTGAGTTTCAATATAATGCACACTGCCCCAGGCTGCCGCTTCAGAAGGGCTATAGACAGTCATTAATAATGTGCCGGTGACAATTTCCACCAGCATCATCAATACCAGAGCTCCCCCCCAGATGAATTGCCAGCGAGAGCGTCTTTTGGTGGGAAAATTTAATAAGAAGATCGCATGCAAGAAATTCTTGTATCCGGTTCGTTCATCGATCCACTTTTTGGTTTTTTCTGGCAGCACTGTATGATCTCCCTATGGGAAATTTAAATGATTACATCTACGTTGTCATGGCTTGAGGTAAATGACACTGCGCTAATTTATTGAAACTTTTTCTGCAATTCCCGTTTCGAATTTTTCGTATTCCACAACAATCCATTTTTCGCCGCGTATCGTCTTGATCGACGCGTTTAATTCATCCATTCCACGAGGCTGAGGACCACTGACGATGCTGCCGTTCGACTCAAACGTGGCTGCATGACAGGGACAGAAAAAGACTTTATCTCCAGGTACGTAATCAACCACACATCCTAAATGAGGACAGGTTGACGAAAAGGCGGTGATTGATTCATCTTCATTTTTACTGATCCAAACCGATCCAATCGGACCCGAAGGATATTTCGTCCAGGCATCGACTCGCCGATCGATGATTGTAAAGCGTTGGGGAACTCCAGGCTCCAGATCATTCAGCTTGGCCAGCTCATAGGTCTCCTTTTCCTGCTGTCCTCGCTTAAGCGTCGAAAACAAAAAGCCTAGCGCCGGCACTGCCAGGATAATGGCATAGATAGAACTTAAAACACTCGTGCAGTATTTGAGGAATTTTCGACGTCGCATTGTGAGAACCTTCAAATCTGAAAAGGCGATTGTTGACTAGTTTTCGGAGTGTAGCATTTCGATTTCTGAATCAAACAACAAGTGTTTTCATAGGGTTACGCTTAAATTTGCTTCATTTTTCACAGTTATACTTAGCAGTAATTGATCAGGCAGGATGTTTTTGGGGTGTCGACTTGTGAATCAGGAGGGAACTTACAATACATGTTTCTCAACTGCAGGCTTTGACACAATGAGTGTCGGTTGGAGGGATGCCTATATGGTAACAGATCATAACAGAGATTACGAGTATATTATTTTAAGTCTAATGTTTTCATATCTTTAAGACTTTAGTATCAGATAATCGGATTATACTGTCCAAAATAAAAGGAATTCAATGCTGGTTTCTTGATTTCTCAAGGACAACAAAAAAAACGGCTCCCCTTTTTGGAAAGGAGAGCCGTTTAAGAGTTCATGGTTATCTAACTGGATTTGATTGATAATTAGTCAATCAGACCGAACAAGTTAGACAGGCTGTTTCCACTCAAACGTCGACGAGACTGTTTTTGGTCTTGAAAACGGCTGGGGAAGTAAGCCTTAGGATCTGAGGTTGGAGCAGGAGCTGGTGCTGCTGAAGGAGAGCATCCGCTAGGAGCACATCCAGTGTGGCAGCAAGGTTTGTCACAGCAACCTTCAACAACTTCGTATCCGCAGAGTTCCAGAGCCTGAGTTGCTTCACGAACAACTTTCTTGTCGCAGTCACCCAGAGCACAAGTCAGTGCAGCTGTTAATTGTGGTGAGCAGCAGCAGTTGTTCTTACGAAGCTGGTCGCCAATTTCATCAGCAGCTTTAGCACGAACACGTTCGTCAGCGTCGTTCAAAGCGTAGATGAAAGCACACATGATTTCAGGATTGCACTCACAGTTGAACTTGTCACCCAGCTTGTGGATTGCTTTGCGACGGTGCTTAGCATAGCAAGCTGTTTGAGACTGGTAGATCAATTCTGCGATTTCGCAAGGATCTGCGTTGCAGCAAGGCTTGTCGTTGCAGCAGTTGTTAGCAGCTGGTGCAGCACAAGTCTTAGGTGCTGGTGTGCAAGCTTTAGGAGCAGGAGCACAGCAGGCTTTTGGAGCTGGTGTGCATGCTTTGGGAGCAGGAGCACAGCAAGCTTTTGGAGCTGGTGCGGCACATGCTTTTGGAGCAGGAGCACAGCAAGCTTTTGGAGCTGGTGCGGCACATGCTTTAGGAGCAGGAGCACAGCAAGCTTTTGGAGCTGGTGCGGCACATGCTTTTGGAGCAGGAGCACAGCAAGCTTTTGGAGCTGGTGCGGCACATGCTTTTGGAGCAGGAGCACAGCAAGCCTTTGGAGCTGGTGCGGCACATGCTTTGGGAGCACAACCGTTGTTGCAGTTTCCTGAGTTGCAGCTTGATCCTGAATTACAGCAGCGTTTTTTGAACCAACCGCGGAGCCTACGTGCAGGCTTACAGCAGGCGGGACCAGTTTCGCCACAGCAAGGTGGTTTAATTGATGAGCACTGACGTTGGTAAGTATAAACGTTAGGCTCGCATGGTTTTGTAATAGTGGGTTTACAACACTCGGGTTGACATGTCGAGGCACATTCACAGCTCTTTGCAGCCCCGCGATTAAGCGAAAGGTCAAAAAGATCTGCTTGTGCAACGGCATTCATCCCTAATGCCACAACTAATGCACTTAACAGACTAATCCATTTCATAGAACAGCGTCTCCTTCTTGGGTCGTTTTCTGACCATCATAGACAGATTGATGTGCCTCTTATGTCACACCATTGTGATTATTGCGCGAATTTTGTTTTGTTCCCTTTGAGACTACTTTCGGTCCAAGTTGAATACCTCAACTCGCGCTGGCTTGAGTCTAAAAGATTGTTCGTTAACAATCCCTTTACAATAGTTATTCCGTTTGTGGTTGATACTCTCGCGAACATCGACCTAATTCACAGCTGAATTGTTTTCCTTGTGATCATTCAGACGCGAATTCTCATTGCGACTGCTACAATCTATCGGCGTGCTGGAATAATCGCTTGAATGTCTCAAGTCATTATCAGATAAAAAGGTTACGTCATTTTTGCATCGGATTATGTGTGTCGTAACGGTTAGTTAAGCTGAGCAGGATTTCCGATGGTTTCGAAGTAGAAAACCCCTTCGAAACCTGTGAAAATGGGTGGTTTGAGTTTGAAGAGGAGAACTGGACTTGATAGTTTTGGCTGTGCCTAATGTAATGAGCAACCCGTTCCTGACAGCTGTTTTCGTTAGATGACTTACGGCATAAACCTCATCAGCAAGGTCGACAATGAGGGCGAAAAAGCTTCTCTAAGCTACCTGATTCCTATTTCAACTTTGCAGATCATCGTAATCTGGATGAATCGTAACTATTTTTTATCCTTTTCCTGAGAGTTTCTCTGACCTGAAAATCGGATTTGAGTCTGGAAACGAATTTGTGCTGTTTTTGAGAATCATAAAGTCTTTATGAAGTGGCACTCTCATGTTTAATGCAAGGCCGTTTATCGCTGTATCAATTCAACAAGTCCTTGCTTTTAGGGAATTCAGCGTGCATAATGCAATTGTAAGTAATAGCTGGGCCTTCAGGAGAAAACAAATGCGGTATATTCTCACATTGTGCACAGCTTGTCTGTTCTCAGGTCTATCCGATCAGGCTTCTGCGCAAAGGCCGCATGCTTCACAAGGGCGACATGGTCATTACCATCATTCGCACCACCATCACAGGCATTCCTATCCACGTTATTATGGTCGCACCTGGCCTAGTCCCGGGTTTTCGTTTGGTAGAAGTTCAGGAAGCGTTGATTTTAATTTTTCGTTTTCCGGCAATGCCTATTATGGTAATCCCTGGGGACCCTACTTTTATAACCGTTTTGGATACTACAGCACGGATGCGTTCATTGCAGGCAACCCGGTCTTATTCTCCGGTAACTATTCATTGAATGGTTTTTATCCGATACTTCCTGGACAGGGTTTCTCGCCACCGGCCGTTTATCCTTATAGTAATGTGCCTGGCACGTTACCCACTCTTCCAGCGCATCCGCAACTGACCAATCCAAGTGCTGCGAGTAATTTGCCTTTGAATAATGCACTCAACGATGATTTAGCACGTTGGGAAGATCCCAATTATCTTCCCAAACCTACCAAGACAATCAAGAAATACATCATTCCTTCCACTCCTCATGCACGCGAGTTAAGTCTGCGTAATTTGGTGAAAGGCGATGAGTATTTCAAAAAACAGGATTATCGAAGAGCCTACGATCGTTATAAGCTGGCAGCTTCGTTGACGAAGGACCTGCCCACTCCTCACTTCAAAAAAGGATTCGCGCTGGTCGCATTAAAACAGTATGACCGGGCCGCTTATGAATTTAAACAAGGATTGGCCCTGGATCCGAAATGGCCGCTCACAGGAGAAAGTTTGAGCAATCTTTTTGGTCCAGATAATGTGATCGCCAAAGATTCGATGCTACATCAGGTTGCAGAATGGGTCAAAGAAGACATTCGTGATCCTGAAAGACTCTTCATCTTTGGAGTCGTGTTATATTTTGACGGTCAGGCAGAACAGGCAAGAGATGTTTTAAAGACCGGTGTTCGTCTGGCTGGTCGTGGCAATCATTTTCTGGCATTTCTGGATCCCAATTTCGGTGTGGGAAATCAAAAAACGATTCAGAAAAAAGGGAGTCAATCGGGGTTTGTTGTGAATCCAACGCAAACTCGTCCGCCTGCATTTGAGTCGAATCAGCCCTCTAAGAAACAGAATCCGTCTGGATCGTCTCGATCTGCTCCGGTTACAAAAACGCTGCCACAGCACAAACTATCACTGCCACCCCCACCTTCATCGAAGTTACCCCAGATTAATAACCAGTCTCTACCTCCTCTGCCTGAAGATGCAAAGACTCCTGGCGCACCATTGATTCCCTTGCCAGAGCCTGCTAAAAGTCAACAACCGCCTGCGTTGATTCCTCCTCAATAATTGAGACGTTTTTCTTTGGGCCTGAAATAACTAATGACAGACTCTGATTCTCCCAGATTATTAGTGACACTCTGTACGTATAATGAACGAGAAAATCTGGAATTACTCATTCCGGAGATTCACGAACATCTGCCTTATGCTGCAATCTTAGTGATTGACGACAATTCCCCCGATGGGACGGGAGAGTTTGCTAAAGAACTGAAAAAAAGCGATCAACGCATTCATTCAATCCACCGCAGTGGAAAGCTAGGCTTAGGCACGGCGACCGTCGCTGGTTTTCAATATGCGATCGAAAATCAATACGATCTCGTTTTGAATCTGGATGCTGACTTTAGTCATCCTCCCCGTTACATGCCCGCTCTGGTAGAAGCGACCAAAAATGCGGATGTCGCAATTGGCTCTCGATATGTCCCCGGTGGGGAAATTGAAGGCTGGGGGCCGAAACGCTATTTCATGAGTGGTGCCATCAATTGGTACGCCCGTTTGTTACTCCGTTTGAAATCTCGGGACTGCAGTGGGAGTTTTCGTTGTTATCGGGTCTCAAAACTGGCCGAGATCGATTTTTCTCTCTTGAGGGCCAAGGGCTATGCGTTTCAGGAAGAGATCCTTTATCGCTGCCGTCGTGTCGGTTGTACTTTTGAGGAAGTCCCCTTCACGTTCGAAGAACGTCGGTTCGGAAGCTCGAAGATTAACCTGGGTGAGGCATTTTCAGCTTTATGGGTGATGTTTGTGCTTGGAATCGAAAACTGTTTCGGGAAACGGGTTCGTACGCTTCAGTCTTCTGACTGACTTGCGCTCTGGTTCATCACAGTAGAGCATTTCTTAAGGCTTGCTCAGGTATGGCTGTGTGACTCATCGGGAAATTGACCTTCGCGTACTTCCTTTGCGTAGGCTTGAGCAGCATTCGTCATGACCGTTGTGAGATCAGCGTATTTTTTCAAAAATCGTGGATGAAAATCAGCATTCATACCTAACATATCAGGCGTCACCAATACTTGTCCGTCACAGCCTGGCCCGGAACCAATGCCAATCGTGGGAATCGTGACGGTATCTGTAATCTTTTTGGCGATGGGGGCGGTAATCATTTCAAGAATAATCCCAAAGGCCCCTGCTCTTTCGACTGCCAGAGCGTCAGCGATCAGGTCGTCTTCATCGCGTTGAATTTTTCCCATCCCACCCAGGGCACGAACTGACTGTGGTTTCAGACCCAGATGAGCCATGACAGGGATATCCGCAGAAACGATGGTTTCGATTGTTTTGACCTGATTGACGCCCCCTTCCAGCTTCACGGCGTCGGCACCTGTCTCTTTCAAAATTCGCCCTGCATTTTCCAACGCCTGTGAAGGTGAAACATGAAATGACATAAAAGGCATGTCCACAATGATCAGCGCCCTTTGAACAGCACGCGAAACGATTTCACCGTGATAGATCATTTCATCGACTGTCACGGGTAGTGTTGTGCTTTTTCCCTGGACGACCATTCCCAAAGTGTCGCCTACCAAAAGGCAGTCTAATCCGGCTTCATCCAGAATTTTAGCTGACAGAAAATCATAGGCAGTCAGCATGGAAATCTTCTGCTTTTTTTCCTTGGTTGCTAGAAACTGGGGAACGGTAAACTTTTTGGGTCGTGCTGGGGAAGCATTCGACACGGAACTCTCCTTAAAACTCTCAGCAGGTTTGGGCATCTAGCCAGACCAGATCAATAATAGATTACTATTGTAGACATCTCTGCATCGTTAAGGGTTCCACCATATGAAAACTAAGTCTGAATTCGCAAGACTGGTGTCTGCTTTTCTTTAAAATCATGTGGAGGGGAGAATGTGTAGTATTTTGCATCGTATGATAATGCAACATATGTTGCATAGTAATACATGTTCTTAAGCGATGATCTTCTTCACATACTCTTAATGATATACTAAGTGTTGAATAATGAATGGCTTACAGTATTTTTTGCACAATTATTTTTAATTGGTACGGCTTATGCTTTTATGTATTAACAGCGATGGTGGCAAGCGTTGGCCCGCACTTGCTCCATTCAGCACAGAAAAGGTGCTTCAGTCATTCACATGATTCGAAGCACCTTTTTTATTTCCCTAATTTCCAGTTCTGCTCAGAAACGAGTCATCCCACCTTCTGGAATTCCTCACGCTACTTCAGTAGGATTGTCGAGCACACCAATGTGTTTGTTGCTCGTGTTTCTATAATCCATGCTACTGGCAATTCTCCCGTTACTGAAAATTTGTTTCAAATCATTTCAGTCAGAGAATCTCGATATCAGGAGGTGAGTGAACGTGCCGGAAAAAGTCGTTGTAATCGGATCTGGGCCCGCTGGTTGGGCCGCTTGTATTTACACATCCAGAGCCAATCTGGAACCCCTCTGTTTTGAAGGGGCTGTGACAGAAGAAAATCGTTTACAAGGAACACTGCCTTTAGGTCAGTTGGCTCTAACGACGGAAGTTGAAAATTACCCGGGGTTCCCTAATGGGAATCTAAACGCCTATCTGGATGACTCGATAGACGAATCCAAACGAAAGTACATGGCACCCCATTTGGGTGAAGGGGTCAGTGGACCAGAGCTGATGGAATTGATGCGTCAGCAAGCGATCAATTTCGGTACAAAGGTGGTCACCGATGATATCGTCGATGTTGATTTTTCCTCGCACCCTTTCAAAGTAACTCCCGCGAATGGCGAAACAGTGGAAGCTTTGACGGTGATCATCGCCACTGGGGCGCGGGCCAATTATCTGGGGCTCGATTCCGAAGAGCGTTTCAAGAATATGGGCGTTTCTGCTTGTGCAGTCTGTGATGGAGCGATGCCTCGTTTTCGGAATCAGCCATTGGTTGTCGTCGGTGGTGGCGACAGTGCCATGGAAGAAGGTACGTTCCTCACGAAGTTTGCTTCCAAGGTATATCTCGTCCATCGTCGCGATGAATTTCGTGCCAGCAAAATTATGGCAGACCGTGCCTTAGCCAATGAGAAGATCGAAGTGAAATGGAATTCGGTCATTGATGAAGTGTTAGGAGATGATGAAAAAGGTGTGACCGGCGTACGGATCAGAAGTACGTTGGATGAAAACCAGACAGAAGAGCTGGATGCCACCGGTTATTTTGCTGCCATTGGTCATACTCCCAATATCAACTTTCTGAAAGGTCAAATTGAGACGAACGACAAAGGGTATATTCAGTGGAAGGTCCCTTTCCGTACCAATACAAACGTAGATGGTGTGTTTGCCGCTGGCGATGTGGCCGATGATCATTACAAGCAAGCGATCACAGCAGCCGGCAGTGGCTGTATGGCGGCGCTGGATGCAGAACGCTGGCTTGTTGACAAAGGGTTCGATTAAAGTCGTCGTTCGCCTCTCGTATCATTGATTTCCGTTAAAGGACATAAAAGAAATGCTGTCTAAAGAAGGCTGTTTGGCACGCCAGAAGCGCTTGTGGGAAGCGGTTCCCGATCACCTGCAGTGGGTCTTAATCGCTGATCCTCGTCACGTACTGTACTTGTCAAATTTTCTGGTACAACCTTTTAGTTTCTCACGCGGAGAACGCGCACTATTATTGCTGGATCGAGACAAGGGTGTCACATTAATTGGCGATAATTTCACCCTGCGTTCTGCTGCCGCAGAATTCTATGTCGATCATGAAGCGATTGAGCAATGGTACGATCATAAACACTCAGTCGAGAATCGTGATCATGCTTTATTTAAGGCGTTGAAGTCGGTCGTACCACAGTTAAAAGGTCGTGCAGGTGCTGTTGAAGCCGAATGGTTACCCGTAGGCGCGTTACACGAACTCGAAATTACACAAACCGATGCCTCACTTGAGCTAGGAAGCATCTTACGTCAATTACGGCGGCAGAAACACGCCGATGAGATCGCCTTATTGAAATTGGCTATGCAGGCCTGTGATGCTGGTCATGCTTGTGCACGAGAGATTGTGGAAGCAGGTAAAAGTGAATTTGACGTGTTCCGTAAAGTCCAGGCAGCGGTAGTCCAGGCAGCGGGTATGCCAGTAGCCATTTACGGAGACTTCCGCGCCTGTAACGCCGCAGTTCCCAAAGCGGGGGGACTACCATCACCACACGTATTAGAGCATGGCGATTTGTTTGTGCTGGACTACTCAGTTGTGGTTCACGGTTACCGCAGTGACTTCACGAATACCATCAGCGTCGGTGAGCCAAGTGCAGACCAGCAAAAACTATTCTCGCTTTGTCAGGCAGCGATGCAGGCAGGCGAGTCAACACTCAAAGCAGGCACAAAATGTGCCGACGTGCATGCTGCAACAGCAGCGCCCCTCTGGGATGCCGGATATCGCGACAACTTTCAACATCACGCCGGTCATGGACTGGGACTGGGACATCCAGAAGCACCGATTCAGGTTCCTGAGAGCACCGACACCCTTTTGGCCGGTGATGTGGTGACTCTGGAACCTGGTGTCTATGTCGAAGGGATTGGGGGAATGAGAATTGAGCACAATTATCTGATCACAGAAGACGGATTTGAGCGTTTAAGTAATCATGTGATTTCCCTGACATAAAGTGCGAATTCTAAGTTTCCAGAATCAATTAGGGAAATCGGCTGCGTTTTTTATCGCTATGTATGAGATAGTCAGGTCTGCGTAAGCATGTCTTCTCCAGAAGTTCCCGAATGGATTGATAATGAGTTACGGGAGATCCGTGCTGCTGGTCTGTTTCGCTCCCGCAGAACATTTCATCCGCTGGCTGACGGGCGTTGTCTGCTGGAAGGTCGTGAGCTGATTAATTTCTCCAGCAATGACTATCTTAATCTTTCGCACGACGAACGCGTGATCGCTGCCGCTGCAGCCGCCTTACCCGAAATGGGAGTGGGCACACGTGCCAGTGCGCTGGTGAGTGGTCGCACCGAATGGCACGCACAGCTTGAAAACCGGTTGGCTCAATTTGAAAGGACCGACGAGGCGATTCTGTTTCCCAGTGGCTATGCAGCCAATTTGGGAATCATCTCAGCGTTTGCCAATCAGGAAGATACGATTTTTTGTGATCGACTGAACCATGCGAGTTTAATTGACGGCTGTCGGTTATCTGGTGCCAGGCTGCGTGTGTATCGTCATGATCAATTAGAGAAACTCAAACGGGAACTGGAAAAGACATCTGGTGACGGAAAAAAAATCATTGTTACTGATTCTGTTTTCAGCATGGATGGAAGTCTGGCACCTTTAGTTTCACTCTGCGATTTAGCTGAAGAATTCAACGCCACAGTAATGCTGGATGAAGCTCATGCGACGGGAGTCTGGGGGGGATCTGGCAGAGGCCTGGCTGAGGAACTGGGGGTGGAAGAACGCGTGACGGTTCGGATTGGTACGCTCAGTAAAGCCGTCGGGACGATGGGAGGTTTTGTGGCGGGGCCTTGTGCTCTGATCGACTGGCTTTGGAATCGAGTACGAACACAAATTTATTCGACCGCCCTGCCTCCTTCGATTTGTGCAGCAGCCTGTAAGGCCCTTGAGATTATTCAGTCAGAACCAGATCGACGGCGTTTACTCCATGAACAGTCCACGTTTCTACGTAGAGAGTTACAGCAACGTCCGTCAATTTCTGTCCCTCCTTCATCCGGACCGATCATTCCGATCATTCTGAAGGATCCTGAGCTGACGATGAAAATGGCAGCGGATCTACAAGAATCCGGTTTCCTGGTGGGGGCGATCAGGCCGCCCACGGTTCCGCAAGGGACATCACGACTGAGAGTTTCGATCACCTGTGCCCATCAACGAGATGATCTCAAACGCTTTTTAAAAGCCCTGGATCGTTCACTCGCCAGGAATGTGGAATCTCGATAAGGTATGCAAATTAGAATCTCATGAACCTGATGGCATCAAAGACGTACAAAAGAACTCCGCATGAATTTTCGTGATCAGATCAAAAATGAATATCCTTTCGCTTCGCATTGGTTGGAGATAGACGGGCATCAATACCATTATCTGGACGAGGGGCAAGGTCAACCGCTGTTGATGGTGCATGGGAACCCGACCTGGAGTTTTGCCTGGCGACGTTTGGTGAAGCAGCTCTCTGCGCACTATCGCGTGATAGCCGTTGATCATATCGGTTGTGGATTGTCTGATAAACCGCAGGACTATGCCTACAAACTGGAATCACATATCAATAATTTGAAGACGCTGATTCAGGAACTGGATCTCCAGGACATCACTTTGTTTGCCCACGACTGGGGAGGCGCAATTGGCATGGGGGCTGCCGTTGATCTGCCCGAACGGTTTCAACGTTTTGTGTTAATGAATACGGCCGCCTTTCGCTCTCAGGAAATCCCTTTGCGTATTGCCGTTTGTCGGATACCAATCCTGGGAAGTTGTGGAGTGCGCGGATTGAATTTGTTTTCAGGAGCTGCAGTTTCAATGGCGGTCGAAAAGCGGGAACGCATGACGGACGAAGTCAAAACCGGTTTCTTAGGGCCCTATGATTCCTGGCGGAATCGCATCGCAGTCGATCAATTTGTCAAGGACATCCCATTAAAGCCATCGCATCCCAGTTATCAGACACTGTTGCATGTGGAAGAAGGTTTGCAGCAATTTCAAAATCATCCGATGCTCTTAATCTGGGGGGAGCGGGATTGGTGTTTTACCACCAACTTCCTGGACGAATTTGAACGACGATTTCCAAATGCGGAAACGTTACGAATTTCCGACGCCGGGCATTATGTGTTCGAAGACGCGCATGAAATCATGCTACCACGTATTGAACAGTTTCTAAAATAGCTGAAGCAATCTTTTCTTGAACGTGCGATGCTCAGAATTCGCCGAAGTCGGGGTTGATTAAGTGTCCCGTGTTGCCAAGGTGTGTTACTTTCTCGACAGTTTTGCGGGGTTGTTTTGGTTTATAAGCTTCAAAATCATCAACCCGAAACTCAGAAATCATATGATTGATACGATTTTCGATATTGGTCAACTGGTCGCCTTCGTCTGGTGCGACAAAAGTAAACGCGGCACCCTTTTGATCGGATGACAAGCGTCCAACGCGCCCGATACGATGCACATAATCGTCATTAAATTCAGGGATATCGTAGTTGATGATATGCGAGATGCCACTGACATCGATACCGCGCCCCATCACATCGGTGGCAATTAATAATCGAATTTTCCCTTCGCGGAACTTCTTGAGGACGCGATCTCGTTTGGACTGTGGGAGATCACCATGAATGGCGGCAACCGCTTTGAGTTTTTTGGAAAAGATACGATCTAGTTTATCAGCACCCCGTTTGGTACGAGTAAAGACAATCGTTTGTTTGGGGCGTTCTTGAAACAGAAGCCGAGTGAGAAGTTTGACTTTGCGATTTGGATCGACGGTGATGTAATACTGGTCGATTGACTCTACGCTGACCCGATCTTCCGAAAGATCGATCATTACGGGGTCTTGCATATAGCGTTTTGCCAAACGTTCTACAGGTGGAGGCAAGGTCGCGGAAAGTAACAATGTTTGTCGCTTTTCAGGGCACTTGCGGAGGATTTTTTCAATATCAGGACGAAAGCCGATATCCAGCATGCGATCTGCTTCATCGAGAATAACAAAATTGAGCGTATTCAATTTCAGATTGCCACGGTTAATATGGTCAATCACACGTCCCGGTGTACCCACCACAATTTGGGCGCCCTTTTTTAATTGATTTTCCTGAGGACGGAGCGGCTTACCTCCCACAAGTACTGCAAGGTTCAGCGATTTGTCGGGGCAGAGCTTGCGGATCTCAGTGGCAACCTGCTCACTCAACTCCCTTGTGGGAGCCAGAATTAACGCTTGTGCTCCTGGCCGTCTCAGATCGATTTGTTGCAGCATTGGTAACGAAAAGGCGGCTGTTTTACCGGTTCCCGTTCTGGCCTGTCCGATGCAATCCTGACCTGTGACCGCAACCGGAATCAATTCAGCCTGGATCGGGCTCGGTGTTTCATACCCTGCCTGGCTGAGATTTTTTAATATTTCTTCATTCAACCCTAATTGATCAAAACGAGTCTTCAGATTCTTCTTTTTCTTTTCTTCTGTCATTTCCTAATCATTCCTGCTGTGGCAGGAGAAGTGTCGATCTCATAAAAGAGGCATTCAGGACGAGCTGGTTACTCTGATTGATTTTCGTCGGCATTGCTGCTGCTTGTTTGATTTGCATTGTCAATGTTAGCTTGCTCACGAACCGAAGTCCCAATCAATTCCTTGATGTCATTACTGTCAATGGCCTCTTTTTCTACGAGTGCTTTTGCTAGCAGATCAAGTTTCTCCCGATTTTCCGTTAACATTTTTTCAGCCAGATCATCGGCAGCATTTAAAAATCGCTGCATTTCCTGGTCGATCACATGGGCTGTTTCTTCACTACATTCCCCTTGAGATTTCATCTCTTTTCCAAGGAACGGGTTTTCATCCGAATGGCGAAACGCGACAGGACCAATGACGTCACTCATGCCCCACTGCCCCACCATTTTTCGAGTGATCTGGGTTGCCCGTTTGATATCATCCGATGCGCCGGCGGTATGCTCGCCGAACACTATTCTTTCAGCAGCCCGACCTCCCAGCATGAACGCCAACTGAGAGTGAATTTGCTTCTCTCCAATGTTGTATCGTTCTTCATCGGGGAGCAATTGAGTGACACCGAGTGCCCTGCCTCGGGGGATGACAGTCACTTTGTGAACAGGGTCAATCTCTGGAAGTAGCCACGCCAGTAATGCGTGGCCAGCCTCGTGATAAGCAGTCATTTCCCGCTCTTTTTCACCAAGAATTTCTTCACGTGGTGGCCCCATCAAGACACGATCCTGGGCATTGTCGAAATCTTCCATGTCGACTTGATCTTTATTCAAACGCGTCGCCGAAAGTGCTGCTTCATTGACAAGGTTTTTCAAATCAGCACCCGAAAAACCAATTGTCCCTGCGGCAACTTTTTTCAAATCGACATCGTCAGACAGGGGAATTTTTCGTGAATGAACTTTCAGGATCGCTTCGCGACCATCCTTGGTAGGTCGATCTACGGTGATGTGTCGATCAAAGCGTCCCGGACGCAGTAGTGCTGGATCCAAGACATCAGGCCGGTTGGTAGCTGCGATGACGATGACGGCTTCATTTTGCTGGAACCCATCCATTTCACTGAGCATTTGATTTAAGGTCTGTTCTCGTTCATCATGTCCACCTCCCAAACCAGCTCCTCGAATCCGTCCGACAGCGTCGATTTCATCAACGAAAATAATACAAGGGGCATTTTCCTTGGCGGTTCGAAATAAGTCCCGCACGCGGCTTGCACCAACGCCTACAAACATCTGGATGAATTCAGAACCGTTAATCGAATAAAAGGGAACTCCTGCTTCACCGGCAGTGGCACGGGCTAATAAGGTCTTACCAGTTCCTGGCGAGCCCATCAGCAACACACCTTTTGGGATCTGTGCACCCAATCGCTGGAATTTGGCGGGTGTTTTCAGGAATTCGACGACTTCCTCTAACTCTCCTTTCGCCTGTTCCATTGCGGCGACATCGTCGAACGTCGTCTGTTCTTCCGATGGGCGAAAACGCTTTGCGGGGCTCTTAGTAAAATTGCCGAGCATGCCTGAACCCATTGGATCTGCAGAGCGCCTGAGCATGAACCAGAAGAAACCAATAATCAACAGCGGCCCAATTAACCAGGGCAGGATATACGTACCTATCCCGACTTTGGTGCTTTCAGCTTTGAATGTGACTTTCTGTTTGAGTAATTCCGGAACGAGATCGCGATCTTCGACGGGGAGTGAAGGCAAAACAGTATTGAATTCCGCTTCCAGTTTTTCGCCCTTCTTTTTTTCATCAGGATTATCAGGACGAATCTTCCATTTGCCGGTTAGAATGTCGCCATGAAAGTCTACAGAATCGACATTTCCACGTTTGAGTTCTGAAATAAAAAAACTGTAGTCCACCTTCGAGCCGACATTTCCCGGCGAGGTTTTCATCATGATCAGGCTGCCAATCACCAGAATCAGCAGAATGATTAACCAGGGGCCCGTCGAGGGAGTCCCTTGGTTTTCTTTGCCTGATTGCTTTTGGGGGGCTTTGCCTTTGGGAGGATCGCTTTGTGGGTTCTCCGAAGGAGAGTCCATATGAGTTTCCGTTCGTTGACTGAGATCTTAATGATTCTGATTGCTGATTAATGCATTAAGCATGATGTGGCGTTCACTTCGAATCTGCCTGTCATCGGGAATTCGACTACGCAGATTTAAAGTATGCATATGTTTATTTCTACGTTTTGATAACATGATGCTGATTCTATGTGAAAATTAGCCCTCCAGGCAATGCTTGGAAGCCTGTTTTTAGAAAGGATCAGACAAGCAATCGGCAAAATAAGTACTTCGCAGATGGGACGTTATTGCATGGCACTCGGATATGTAATTAATCTTTCAATCCATATCGCACAATGCACCACAGCGCCTTTACACCATCTCGCCAGCCAATTTTTTTCCCCTGATCGTATGTACGACCATCATAACTGATTGACATTTCAAAAATGCGACACTGGCGCCGTGCCACTTTTGCTGTGATTTCAGGTTCAATTCCGAATCGATTCTGGCAGAGACCGGGGGCGATCTCCTTAATGACTTCTTTTTTGAAAAGCTTGTAGCAAGTTTCCATATCGGTGAGGTTGAGATTTGTAAAACAATTCGAGAGCGTCGTCAGAAACTTGTTTCCCAGGAAATGCCAGTAATACAGTACGCGATGGGGCTGATCCCCCAGAAAGCGGCTGCCATAGACGACGTCCGCTTTGCCCTCGATGATGGGCTGTAAAAGACGCGGGTATTCCGATGGATCGTATTCAAGGTCGGCATCCTGAATGATCATGACATCGCCTTGTGCTTCCAGAAATCCAGTCCGGACGGCAGCTCCTTTTCCCTGGTTCACTTCATGAAAAATCACACGGATCTGATTTTGTGAATCTTCTTGAGACTGGCTCTGTTCTTCCAGTCGTTTCAAAATCTCACGTGTTCCATCGGTGCTACCATCGTCGACGAGTACCAATTCTTTGCGAATGGGAACTGCTCTGACCTGATCAATCAGATTTTCTACGGTTTTGCTCTCATTAAAGATGGGAATCACAACGGATAGCAGAAAGCCTTCAGGAATAGGATAAAAGCCGAGTTGACGACAACCGGCTTCTCCCAGTGAAGCTTTCAAGGAATCATACCATTCAGTCGTGTAAGGATAGCCGTGTTCGTCCGGTTGAGGAACTGGTGTCATTGAGTGGAAATCCGTGATGAAATTATATTATAAGGACGTGGTTTTGGATTTGAGTAATACTTTCTGTATTATATGTCGTAAATCCCAACTGCAAGAGGAGTTTCTGATTCGTTTTGGCTTTCATCGATGGCCAAGAGGAACAAACCGGTTTACATTATCCAGACTGTCAGATTGATATTTCACTCTAATTCGGTCATACCGGATATTTCAAATATGCTGATATTCTATATCGCGTCCAATTTAACCATAGCGGTTCCAAAGCGATGATACGAGGTCCAAACAGTCCTGGAGACGCTTTAATCAACCTGGATAGAGGTCAGGCTAGAACGAAGGTAAGATCATGGAAGCAAAGCAAGTCCTGTTCACTGATGTCAATACTCAAACCTGGATCGAAGAAGTTCTGCTAAATGCAGAGAGTCACTCCGAATTTTCAGCAGATCCCAACTGGTCGATTTACAAAAAACAATTGCACGGTGGACAGTCAGAGGGCGTTGATCTTATCGAAATTGATAACGGAGCGCTGAGACTTTCACTGTTACCAACACGGGGCATGGGAGTCTGGAAAGGCAGCTATCAGGAGATTCCCCTGGGATGGGACTCTCCTGTGAAAGCTCCCGTGAATCCCGCTTTTATTAACCTTTCAGAACGGGGGGGGCTGGGCTGGCTCAGCGGATTCAATGAGTTGGTTTGTCGGTGTGGTCTGATTTCCAATGGTCCTCCTGGACAGGATACTGCCGGGAATCCCATTGAATCTGACTTAACTTTACATGGACGTATTGCCAATACCCCCGCTCATTATGTGAGCGTGGAACTTGATCCCAGGGATGGTGGTTGGATCAGAATTACAGGCAAGATGGAAGAAGGCATGTTATTTGGCAGTCACTTTTTGCTGGAATCGACATTGGAAACACAATTAGGATCGGCTGAATTTGCAATTCATGACAGGGTGACGAATCTGGGACCCGTCACAGCAGAATCAGAGTTGTTGTATCACATTAATGTTGGTTCACCATTTCTGGAAGCAGGAGCGCAATTTGAAATCCCTTTTGCTGAGATGGCTCCCCGAGATTCCCGTGCCGCAGAAGGAATGGCCGGCTTTAATACCTATTTAGGACCAACTACCGATTACGCTGAGCAGGCATACTATTTTAAGCCAATTTGTGATGATAACGGGTACACGCCTGCCCTGCTCAGTGATAAAAAAGGTGGCCTGGGGTTTTTGGTTAATTTTAAGCAGGGCGATTTACCCTGTTTTACGCTCTGGAAAAATACTCAAACGGAGTCGGCCGGTTATGTAACCGGATTGGAACCAGGCATCAATTTTCCTAACTTCAGAGCGATTGAACGAGAGCAAGGCCGGTTGAAAAATCTCAGTCCTGGAAGTAGCTATCAAACAGAAATCCAGATTTCCATTTTAAATAATTCAGATTCGGTTGATGAGATACGGCAAAAAATCACGAAGTTAAGTGAAAAAAGCGAGTCTATCATCCACGATGAGCCTCATGCACAGTTTTCTTAATCATCGATTGACACCTTGCACGTTCCTTTTCTGGCCAGATCATTGATGAGGGCCAAAATAGATGAAATATCGAAGAATTCCCTGATTTCATGACTTTAAGCCATGTATATGGCTGGAATTAAATCAAATCATTCTGATATATTTGCAGGACTGACCTCCTTGGTGCACAGAATAACGCGTTGGGCGTTATCCGCGAAGTGAGGCAATTGGTTTTGGAGAAGTTGATATTCACTGGAATGTTGCAAGAGATGCTCTCATTCTCTTTGCATTATTTTGGATTGTTAGATCGCAAATTCGGCTGAATTCTCACAAGTCTGATTCTGTGAGCATGGCTCCTCTGAGCCGTTGTTGAAGAGACGCCTGAATGGTGTTGGAGCGGGAACGCCGAACCCCAGTTTCGCTAACTCACGAAATTCATTTGATATTCTCGTAAGAATTCATCTTCGAAATTTTTAAGCGTGTTTGGATTTATTTTAGTATGGTTGATCGTAATTTAATTCGAGAGTTTAACGTTTCTGATGACGACCTTGATGCCGCATTTGCAGGGATCATGTCAGATGTTGATGGTGAGGGTGATGTAGAAGGCGATGAAGCGGATTGGGTTCTGGATGATATTTATGCCTCCGTCTCCTGTGCTTACGACGTGAATCAAATCATTGATGGTGTGATTTTAAGTGTTGAAGGTGAAGAAGTTCTCGTAGATATCGGATTCAAAAGTGAAGGCGTTGTCCATATCGATGAATGGTCTGAGGAAGAAGAAGTTCCCAAGGCCGGCGATAAGGTACAAGTACTGCTTGAAGAAGTAGAAGACGAATTCGGATTGACGATGCTTTCCAAGCGGAAAGCAGATCGTATTCGCGAATGGGAAAAAGTCATCGCGACGCATGCTGAAGGCGATGTGGTTTCCGGTACAGTCGTTCGTAAAATCAAGGGTGGTTTGCTCATCAATATTGGTGTGAACGTCTTCCTGCCAGCCAGTCAGGTTGATATTCGTCGTCCTTCTGATATTGCCAACTACATCGGTCGTACCATTGAGTGTGTGATTCTTAAAATTGATGAAGCAAGACGTAACATCGTTGTTTCTCGTCGTAAACTCATCGAAGAAAAACGCGAAAAACTCAAACAAGACTTACTCAGCAAAATTGAAGAGGCCCAAGTCGTTAAAGGTGTTGTTAAAAATATCGCCGACTTTGGTGCCTTCGTTGATTTGGGTGGTATTGACGGTTTGTTACACATCACCGACATGAGTTGGGGACGAATTAATCATCCCACTGAAATTGTCAAGATTGATGACGAAGTCGAAGTCATGATCTTGAGTGTTGATCGCGAAAAAGAAAAAATTGCTCTGGGACTGAAGCAAAAAACACCGAGTCCCTGGGAGTTGGTTGAGTCTAAATATCCCGTTGGAACGAAAGTCATCGGACATGTCGTCAACGTCATGTCATACGGTGCGTTCGTGAAACTGGAAGATGGGATTGAAGGCTTGGTTCATATTAGTGAAATGTCCTGGACGAAACGCATCAATCACCCCAGTGAGCTGGTCAATATTGGTGATGAAGTCGAAGTCGTTGTTCTGGGAGTCAATAAAGACAAGCAGGAAATTTCGCTTGGAATGAAGCAGACTCAGTCCAACCCATGGGACGAAGTCACCAAGAAGTACCCAGAGGGCGCCAAGGTCAAAGGAACGGTTCGCAACCTGACCAACTATGGTGCTTTCATCGAACTCGAAGAAGGCGTCGACGGACTGTTGCATGTCAGTGATATGTCCTGGACGCGTAAGATTTCGCATGCCAGCGAAGTGATGAAAAAAGGCGACGAGATCGAGTGTCTCGTCATTTCCGTTGATGAAGAGCGTAAACGAATTGCCTTGGGCCTAAAACAACTTGCCTCCGACCCTTGGGAAACAGACATTCCCGAAAAGTACCAGCCTGGTGCGATTGTTCAAGGTGTGGTTACCAAGATCACAAACTTTGGTGTCTTCGTCGAATTAGAAGAAGAACTGGAAGGTCTGTTACACATTTCAGAACTCTCGGATCAGAAAGTGGAAAATCCGGAGGATATCGTCAAAGTGGGTGAAACGCTGGATGTCAAAATCCTGCGTGTCGATACGGATGATCGAAAAATTGGCTTGAGTCGTAAACTCGAAGAGCCAATTGAAGAAGAATCAGATTCCGCAGAAGGTGGAGAAGCGACAGCTGTTGCACCTCGCAAGGAGTTAATGGGGGGAACCGGAGGCGATGCTCCTTTGTTCTCAATGCCAACGGAAGCTCCTGCTGACGAGGTCCCTGCTGAAGAAGCCGGGGCTGAAGAAAAGACGGAATAGTCCCCTGTAAATCGAATCTCGATTTACAGTTTGAGAAATACGAAAGCGGTGGTCGTCAGTGGCCACCGCTTTTTTATTTTACCTCTGTTCGATTGTGGCAGACATTTTTCAGGGTAATGTCTGCAGGGGATTCCCGTGTTTTCTTTTGAGACGAACATCAACTGCCTTTGATGCAATGCCCGGGAGTGAGAAATCTCCGAAACTATAATAATGGCTGTATTTTAGCATTCTAAATCTATCTATTCGTTACAACCGTCACAGTTTCCGCAGATTCCTCTTTCAGTGCCCTGCTTTTCCATACGAAGTTCAGGAACGGGTCATTCTTTGCCGATAAGAATTCTACAGAGTGAAAGGTCTACCTGCCTGAATTCTGTGATTGAGATATCGTATCGAGAGGAAACGAGTTCCCGCGAACGTCTGCAATTTAATGGGAAGCCACGGAAATCTTTCGGCTTTTCCATTTGCTAACAACAAATAGATAACAGGTTTTCCATGCAGAAAACTGCTCGACGGCGCTCCTCTTCAGCCGTACAGAATCCGTTAGAAACATACCTCAAAGAGATTAACGAAACCGCTCTGCTCTCTGCAGAAGAAGAAAAAGATCTTTCTCGTCGTATTGAAAGTGGCGATAAAGAAGCCCGCGATCGGATGGTGCGTGCGAATCTGAGGTTAGTCGTTAATATTGCCCGTGCCTATGCCGGTAAAGGGTTGCCACTTCAAGATCTGATTGAAGAAGGGAATCTTGGTTTATTACGAGCCGTTGAAGGTTTTGACCCCGACATGGGGACCCGGTTCAGTACCTATGCCAGCTACTGGATTAAACAATCAATCAAGCGGGCACTTGTGAATTCTGCGAAGACAATTCGTATTCCCGCTTACATGGTTGAATTACTCACGAAATGGCGACGCGCGACGGCACAGCTTCAAGATTCGCTTGATCGAACTCCCACTACGGAGGAAGTCGCAAAAGAATTAGATCTGCCTCCGAAAAAGTTGAAGATTGTTAAGAAAGCGATTCAGCTCTATAACTCTTCACCACAATCAGAACAACAAGACGCTGGCTGGTCGCTCGGAGAGATGATTCCCGATGAGCGATTGAAAGGTCCCGATGATGAGTTGGTTGAGAATGACAACCTTAAACACGTTTTTCGTCTGTTGAAAGAAATTCCCGATCGCGAAGCCAATATACTACGCATGCGTTTTGGGTTGGATGGCGACGAACCAAAAACACTTAAAGAGATCGGACAGACACTGGGGCTGACCCGAGAACGTGTGCGTCAGATTGAAAGTGAAGCACTCAAAAAATTAGCTAAGGAAATTACCGGGGAATAATTCTCTGATAATCCAATCAGATACATCAATCAGCAAAAGGACCGGTTATTTTCCGGTCTTTTTTGCATTGGCGGGAACGACCAGAGGGTCATAAATCACAGGTCTTTTCTGTTGATCAAGCTGACGGTAGATCTGTGACAGCTGAACCATTAACGGTTCCAGAGTCAGATAGTATTCATTCAGGCTGGAAAACGACGCTTTGCGTTGTTTCAATTCCAGAATTTGAATTTCCAGTTCATCTCGTTTTCGTTTTTGTTCTCCGGAAAGCAATTCCACTTTGTGAGTAGAGAACAGGATGAATTGATGAGCTCTGTGGCCATCTGCTAAAATCGCTGTATTCGAATTCTGATCGGGGATCTTAATCAGCCCCTGATATTGATCGCCGCGTGTTCCACTTCGATCGGCATTGTCATCCAGCAATGCGTGTTCGGTGGCTAATTCTCCTTTCTGCTGATAATACGCGTTCGTATCGCGGCAAGCGGATAAATAAGCTTCCAGCAGAGAGACCTGGCCATCGTGATCCAGGTCCGTCTGCTCTTGAGTACTTGTCTCAGCAAGAAAGCCACCAAAGCGAGAAAAGTAGAATTCATGTCCGTTCTTGGTGGCTGTAATGATCACACGTTTGTCTGCCGAAAGTGCTTCTATAAAGGGGCCGCTGGCAGAAAAACAGTTAATCACTGCCAGGGGATGTTTAACGGGGTCACATAATGCGCTTAACTGCTCGGCAGTGACATCAGGTCCTCTTAAGTTAAATCGCGCCGTTTTTCCATCGAATGTACCATGCCCGATTAAGATCAACCAGGTAGCTGTTATGTTGTCTGTTTCACGCTGTAGTTCCTTCTGCAACAATTTCAGGTCGGAACACCGGGCATCGATGCATTCACCTATGACTGATACTTCTGCTCTTTTGTGAGATGCGATTTCTTTCCAACGCGCAACCCAACTTGCGAACTGCTGCTCATATTTTTCCTGACCGGCTGCACCGACGACAATCAGAATACGTTCTTTGTTCTCGATGGGAGGAGCGGCCGCTTCAGAACGGATAAGTTCAAAGTTGCAGAGTAACAATGTGCCGATGATTCCCGATAGTAATCTGTACATACATCGATTTTGCATCAGGGTAATCCTTTCCATCGTCGTAAAGACCATTCACCAAACAGGCAGCCCAGTACGAGCAACAGGACCCAGGGATGATGCCAGAGGGGAGTCACTACCTCTGCGGTAACAGGAATATGTCGTTGATCGAGTGTTTTTACAAACTGTGGTAACTGGTCAGCCGGGATCACTTCACCCTTTGATTGAGTGGCGATTTGTTGTAAAAGTTCAAGATTCGGTTGAATCGCACGAAATTCAGTACTTTGCGGATCGTGTACCCAACCACCTTGAATCGTTTTGGTTTTCGAGTCCGGGGCCGTCACCGTAGCTGAAATATGATACCCACCTGATTGAGAGGGGAGAAAAACCGACTGGTATTCTCCAGGCTTGTCGTTGACGGGGTCGGCAATCAGCTTGATCCGTTCTTTTTGAGGCGTTGTGATTTCCAGTTGCACTTGATAGTCACTACGCTTCTGAAACTGAGGATCGCGGACGAAGACTCTGATTTTTGTACCTTTATTTCCACTCGGATTGTTCTCAACCCGTAAATCAATGGGCTCCAGCACATCAGTTGTCATCCAGCGTAAGAGCTGTCGCCAGGATTTGTTGAGTTGGGGAGACTGGGAATCTTCTTTTAGTCGCCACCGCCAGAGGTCACCAACCATTACCGCTGCGACACGCCCCCGGCCATAGCGTTGAGTGGCTATAGCCGGCTGTGCATCAGTTTTTGAGCTTTTCAATTCTGCAACCAGAGTTGCAGCGGGTTTTGTGGTATCGACACGATTGATCGTTTTGAATGGTGGCATCTCGGCCAGACGTTTGTGTTCCTCTTGCTCATTCTTATGATGCCGCATCCAGGGTTGAAGCCAACCGTCGCGGGTCAGTGAAAATTGGTATTCCGTTTCGAGAGCAGCAGTTTTTCGTTGTGGGAAATAAATGGGTAAGAGGCGAGCGAGATCTGTTTTATGATAACCACCCTTTTGAAACGACTCCTGTCCGCCCAGCATCAACAGCCCACCTCCTCGCTCTGAAACAAATCGAGTAATCAGCTCTATTTGATCGTGCGAGAAGAAAGCCGCTTCCAAATCATCAATAATGATCGATTCATACTGAAAGAGTTCTTCTTCTGTTTTGGGGAAACCATCTTGCAATTCATGGGGCGATTTCGTGTTGATTCGCATGAAAACGGGCTGATCATAGCGTTCGAGGTCGGAGTCATTGTCTTGATCAAAGCCTCGAAATAAAGCATTGCCTTCTTCTCCGTCTCGACTGCGGAAGTCAAATTTGGTTTCTTTTTTTGCGATACGAATCAGGCCCACGAGATTAATAAATTCATCTTCTTCAATCGCGCGTCGGAGGAATTTGAATTCCCAGTTAGGACGACCAGAGACATAGAGCACCCGGTGTGCTTTTCGACCGCGATCAATTTTCAACATGCGATGATTATTGGCAAGCGTCACTTCTGCACTTTGTGGTGCGATAAGAGTGGCTTTGAGTTGATAAAAGGCAATACCGGTTTCTTCAGGACGGATCTGAAATCGAATTTGAAACTGTTGTTCCTGCTGACTGACCTCACGCGTCACGGTTTCGACAGTCTTACCAGATTCGTCCTGTAGTTCTACTTTTATTTGTTGATTCTGACACTGACTCGCAGAGAGGTCTGCGAGAATTCGAATCGGTGCATCTTCAAAAGGCGAATAACTGATTGCTGTGTTTTTGATGGCAAGATCAATGGCTGGTAAAGTGCTTCCAATCACAATCGGATAAATGGGGGCGGACGTTTCCAGACGACTGATTTCCTCGGCGGAAATTCCATCGGTCATCAACAGGATACCCGCTAACGGTAACTTGGTATAACGTTGATTTAATTCGTTGAGTCCTGAAACAAGATTTGTTTTTGAACCATCAAATTGAAGGTGTTGCAGTTCTGGTATCGCTTTTGTATGTGCATTGACTGAATATTTTCGAACGGAAAAATTCTGTTCTAGATTGATGAGCCATTCTGGGAGATTATTCTTTTCTGCCGGCTGTGATGAAGTGAGTAATTGTTTGACTTGCTCCAGGCGTGGCTGCTTCGTTTTCGGATCTTTGATTTGCAGACTTTGACTATTGTCGACTACTACGGCAAACAAATTGGTACCGGGTTGGACATGTGTGCCACTCCAGAGTGGTTCGGTCAAGGCAATTGAAAGAATTACGATACCGAAGACTTTCAAGCATATCGCAGCACTCGCCAGAGAGCGTTTTAACGTGAGAGATCGATACGCAAAAATCACGAGAATCAGTCCAGCGATAATCGTGACGACTGCAATTGTAGTCCAATGAGGTGCAGCGAATTGTAATTGGGCCAAACAATTCATTTTCCACTCCCTAATTCTTCATAATAGCGACGGACCAGATCGGAGTATTTTTCCGGTACCGGGTCACCGTCGATTGGTGCCAACGTTGTTTGCGCGCCTCGTTTAATGATTTCGTTGGACAATATTTTTTGAAGTTCAGCCAGCGGTTCCAGGATTTGCGCATTAACCAGGTCTCCCTTCGGTACTTTAGAGTGTCGTTTAAATTCCGCACGCATACTTTGTGCACGTTCTCGAATCTGAGCCACTTTACTGCGGAGATCGGGATCGCCTACCATTTCCTCCACATCCCGCATACGGTCAGACCACTTTCGAAATTGATTACCTGTAATTGGCCCGGTTGTTTGACCTCCAGGACCTCCCTGACTGCCACCCGAGCCACTTTTGGATTTTCCCTTAGCGCTTTTCAGTGTTTTCGGACCTGTCTTTGATGTTGATGATTGTGAAACTCCCGGTTTTGGTCCAGAACCCTGCCCTTTTCCCTTTTGTGCAGAAGCGAGTTGCACAGGAGATTTACCCTGACCGGAAGGCGAGCCAGCCTGCTTTTGCTGTCCCGGCTTTGAGGAAGTTGATTGCTTATCTGTACGAGTTTTTGGGCTACCGGAGGGTGTGGCTTTTGGTGAAGAAGCGGTGCGCTGCTTTTGTGAATTCGGGTTACCAGCCAGCTTTTGTTCGTTCTTCATTTCTGATGAGAGTGCTTTTATTGCCTCTCGCGCCCGTTTAAGAGATTCCAGGTCATTTCCTAAAACGCTTTCAACAGCAACTTCGATTCCCTGTTTCATTGCCTCAATTCCCTCTGCGGCACGTTGTTCCGCCTGCTGTGCACGTTCAGAGGCACCCTCTTTCAGAAAGTTGGCTGCATTTTTTAAGGAATCTGCAGGACGATAAGGTCTGGTTTTCCGAATCGCATCATAAAGATGTTTCGAAAGTAAAGGCTCTGATTTTTCTGATTCCTGAACGATTTTCTTCATTTGCTCGACAAGATTTTTCAGGTCGGATTCCTGTTCGTGTAATTTGTCGGCCATTGCTTGCTGCCCTTTATTTTTGCGCAATGAACGTTTTTTTTCAGGTTGCGTTGATTGCTGTTGTTTGTTGAGTGCCTGGCTGATTTCTTTTTGCTTCTGATTAAGCTGTTCTGCCTGCTTATTCAGGGAACGCATTGCATCTGCAAATTGGTTGGCTGTTTTTTTGCGGAATTCATTTTTGAGTTGATCCAATCGCTGTTGTGCTCTGGTGCCTGAATTGAGTGCGCGGGAGACCTGTCCTTTTTTGAGTGCTTCTGAGCTTTGCTGTAAGTGAGAACGCGTTTGTTCAAGTTCGCGTCTCGATTTTGCGGAAGAGGCTTTTTTCGACTGATCCATTTTTTGGGCCACTTCGTCGGTATTACGGAGCAATTCCCGTTGACGTTCTCTAAGCCGCTTGAGTTGCCGTTCGATTTCT